>CAZXSL010000113.1:5038-10202 GCA_964643235.1 uncultured Sphingobacteriaceae bacterium
AAAAGTAGTTTTAGCATTCAGCGGAGGTCTCGACACCTCATTTTGTTGTATTTACCTTTCCAAAGACCTGAACTTGGAAGTTCACTCGGTACTGGTCAATACGGGTGGTTTCTCTGAGGAGGAACTGGCCGAAATTGAACGCCGTGCCTATGCCCTTGGCGTTAAATCGCATGCTGTGGTCGACGAGACCCAGAATTATTACGATAGCGCCATCAAGTACTTGATTTTTGGTAACGTGTTGAAAAACGCGACTTATCCACTGTCCGTTAGCGCTGAGCGCGTAAGCCAAGCGACGGCCATCGCACTGTATGCCAAGAAAATCGGTGCGGAATACGTGGCCCACGGTAGTACCGGTGCTGGCAACGACCAAGTGCGTTTTGACATGATATTCAATACGATTATTCCCGATGTGGAAATCATCACGCCTATTCGCGACCTGAAATTGAGTCGTGAAGCGGAAATCGAATACCTGCACAAGCATGGTGTGGAGTACAACGCCGAAAAGGCACAATATTCTATTAATAAAGGGATATGGGGTACGTCTGTAGGCGGTAAGGAAACGCTGACTTCGGACGAAACGCTGCCCGAGTCGGCCTGGCCTACTCCGGTAACTGAAAGCGTACCGCGGCGAATCACCATTGGTTTTGAACATGGTGAGCCGACCTCACTCGATGGGAATAAAATTGGGCCGGTAGCCGTTATTCAGCAGCTACAAGCTATTGCCCAGCCGTATGGTATCGGCCGTGATATTCACGTCGGTGATACGATTATTGGTATCAAAGGGCGCGTGGGTTTTGAGGCCGCTGCACCACTTATTATCATTAAGGCACACCATACCTTAGAGAAACACACGTTGACCAAGTGGCAGCTCAGCTGGAAGGACCAATTGGGCGCATTCTACGGTAACTGGATGCACGAAGGGCAAATGCATGACCCCATTATGCGCGATATCGAATCGTTTTTGCAATCGTCGCAACGGACAGTGACTGGCGATGTGTTTGTTGAGTTGAACCCCTATCGCTTTAACATCATCGGCATAGAATCCAAACATGACTTGATGTCCAACAAATTCGGAAGCTACGGAGAGATGAATAACACTTGGTCCGGAGACGACGTGAAAGGGTTCTCTAAGATTTTTGGCAATCAGACGATTATCTGGCATAAGGTGAACAGAGAATAGCCACGATGGGGTAGTGTAATGTATATTCCAGGGCACTTTGCAGATATAAACCGTGAGGAGATTGTCCGCTTTATTAAGCGGTACAGTTTTGGGATGGTCGTGAGTGTTCAAGGTGGCATTCCACTAGCTACCCATCTTCCTTTCGTGGTTAACGAGAATGGACAAGACATTCAATTGTCTTCCCACTTTGCGCTGGCGAATCCACAATTAGAGCAAATTGAGGGTCAGACAGTCATGATCGTTTTTTGTGAGCCGCATGCTTACATTTCGCCACGTCACTATGATGCAGATCTTAGTGTGCCCACCTGGAATTACATTGCAGTACATGCTTACGGCCGGATTCGGCTGATTAAGGAAAAGGATGCTGTTCTCGCTTCTCTTGACCAAATGGTTGGCTACTATGAACAAGCCTATGCAGTACGGTGGGAAGATATGCCTACAGACTACAAGTCAAAAATGGCGAAGGGTGTCGTAGCTTTCGATTTTGTCGTGGACTATTTTTCAGCAATCAATAAGCTGAGTCAGAACAAGAAAAGCACGGAGCGGAAGCGGATCATCGACGCCTTGCAACACAGCCCGGACGGCAGCGCTCGGGAGATTGCGAGCTTAATGCAAAGAAACGAAGAAAAATTAAACGGGCAGTAACCCTGCCCTAAAAAGAAAGCAAGATGGCAAAGATCAAAGTAGGAATTATCGGGTCAGCCGGATATACCGGAGGGGAGCTTCTGCGCATCCTGATCCACCACGCTGATGTAGAAATCGTGTTTGCCCACAGTGGTAGCAATGCTGGCAATGCTGTGTATGATGTGCATGAAGACCTGTTTGGTGACACCGAACTGCGATTTTCTGGCGAAACCAGTGAGGATATCGACGTGCTGTTCCTATGCGTTGGGCACGGTGACGCCCGCAAATACTTGGATGCAAACCCGGTGGCGTCACATATTAAAATTATCGACCTTTCGCAAGATTATAGGCTACGGGCCAATACGGCTTATCAGGGTAAGGATTTTGTGTATGGACTACCGGAGTTGCAACGCGAACAAATAAAAGATGCAGATTACATTGCTAATCCGGGATGTTTCTCAACGAATCTCCAATTGGCTTTACTACCGCTTGCAGCACAAGGGTTACTCCCTGAACAAATACATATCAATGCGACAACGGGGTCTACGGGAGCTGGACAACGGCCATCACCCACCACGCACTTTAGCTGGCGTGCCAATAATCTTTCTGCTTACAAGAGTTTCGAACACCAGCATTTGCAGGAAGTTTCGGAATCCTTAAACCAGTTACAGCCAGGGTTCCTCCCCGACATCGATGCTCCACTCTTGCAGCGAGCGATGAGAAAAATTAATTTTGTTCCCCAGCGCGGGGATTTCCCCCGGGGAATATTTTCAACCGTATACGTTGACTCTTCCTTATCCGAGGAAGAAGCATACCATATTTATGATGCTTTTTATGCCTCCCATCCGTTTACGCACGTGAGCAAGGCCAACATTCACCTTAAACAGGTGGTTAACACCAATAAGGCGATTATTCATCTGGAAAAGCATGGTGATAAGCTGCTGATTTTGACTGCGGTGGATAACCTCCTTAAGGGAGCCTCGGGCCAGGCCGTCCAAAACATGAACTTGATGTTTGGTTTGGATGAAACGGTAGGCTTGCGTTTGAAAAGCGTTGGATTTTAGGTGTCTGTACTACTTTTGGGGTAACAGCAATTAAATTTTACCACTGCTGACACCCCCTTGTCATCCGGTGGGTGTAGTTTTGAACCGTAAACAAAATCAATGTATTATGGACAACACAACAGTAATCCCAATTCTCTCCCCAGCAGACTTATTAAAGCACTGGCAAGGACATCGCGCGCTCACTCGCCGCGTCATCGAAGCTTTCCCCGAAAAAGAATTTTTTGATTTCAGTTTAGGTGGCATGCGCACGTTTGCCGAGATGGCCGCCGAATTGTTAGCTATCGCTGTGCCGGGGCTGAAACAAATCGCTACAGGACAGGCCGGCTCACTCGATGAAGATGTATCGAAATTTGGCACTAAAGCAGACGTCTTATCTAAATGGGATGAGGCAACCCACCTCATCAATACTTATTGGGAGCAGATACCTCTCGCCCGCTTTCGGGAGTCCGTTACCCTCTTTGGCGAATACAAAGCGCCAGTAGTCGACCAATTTCTTTACTTTATCGACAACGAAGTCCACCATCGCGGGCAAGGGTATGTTTACCTGCGATCGTTAGGTATAGAGCCTCCGTATTTCTGGGAGCGATAACATTCCATTTCTTTGTTTTCTCGCCTGAGGAACTACGGTTACGTTCCTCAGGCGAGATTCTCCTTTATGCTTTTGATTAGGGCATCGACTTGGTGCTTGAAACTTTCTGGCTCGATGATTCGAGCCCTATCTCCACAAGTAAGGTACCACCGTGGGAAATAATGATCGTCTTGGTCGTGAAGGAAAGTCATTTCCACCTCGTCGCCTGTGTCGACTTCATCTACATAGCCAAAGTATTGGACATCGCGTCGGATATATCGGACGATTTCTTTTTTGAAGCGGATGATTACTTTATGCTTAGGTATGTCCACTTGGTTAGCTTCCCGAAGCGCTTCGAGCGAAGGGTGTTTCTTGCCAAATGGATATTCAGTGCGTTTAATCTCCTGAATCCGATCGGCTCGAAACTGTCGATAGGCGGAGCGTAGATAACAATAGCCCATTACGTACCAGAATCCGCTCTCGTGAAACACACCCACGGGGTCAATCTGTCGCGCTATCGGGTAGTCTTCGCGTAGGGAGCGGTATACTAAATGAATTTGTGTCTTATTCGCTATGCTTTCCAGTAAGATTTCCAGTGCATCCGGGATGGCGGCATTAATGGGTTTTGTCTGCGTACTTACCTGCACGTTCGTGCCAAGGATTCCAAGCCATTCCTGATCCGTTGCTCTTAATACCGCTTTAATCTTGTAGAGTGCTGATTGGTAGTGTGTGCCTAGGCTCTTGTCGGTAAAGGCGTCCATCAGCTTTTCTGCAGCTACGAAACTGAGCGCCTCCTCGCGTGTAAACATTACTGGTGGAAGCCGGTACCCCGCTACGATGGAATACCCGACACCAGCCTCACCCATTAGTGGTATTCCGGCAGTTTCCAATACTCGAATATCACGATATATGGTTCGAACGCTTACCCCAAACCGTTCGGACAATTCCTCTGCTTTAACCACACGTTTAGACTGCAGGTGGATAAAGATGGCGACAATACGGTCAAAGCGTTTCAACGTCTCTTCGGTGCCCATAGCCCCAAAGGTAACGCGTAGCGATAAAAAATCCTATAGTTAATTGAGTGCGATTTTGTTAAGACCGCTCAAATACGACCGCTAAGCTATTGACAAAGGCTTGTGTGGCTTGTTGCAAATCAGCTTCGGTATGTGCTCCTGACACAAACCCCACCTCATAGCCCGAAGGGCCAAGGTAGACGCTTCTGTTGAGCAACTCACGATGCATGACTTTGTAGGATTCCATGCTTTCATGTTCGATGTCCGCCGCCGCACGGATTTCATCCCGTTCGGTAAAGGCAAACCAAAATATCGATCCAATAGAAAACAATTTGACAGGGTAACCTTGCTGGGCGATATGTTGTCGGAGATTATTGATGAAAGTTGCAGTTTTAGTATGCAAAGCGTCATAAAATCCGTCTTTCAATAGTTCGGTAAGCTGCGCGATTCCTGCAGACATAGCGACAGGGTTGCCAGATAAAGTGCCGGCTTGATACACGCCACCATCAGGGGAAATATGAGCCATCAACGTGGCGGATGCTCCGTAGGCTCCAACTGGCATTCCGCCACCAATAATCTTTCCATACGTGATGATGTCAGGCCTTACATCATAATGAGCTGCTGCACCCTCAAAGCCAAGTCGGAATCCGGTAATTACCTCATCGAAAATCAATAGAGCACCTTTTTTCGTACAAATTTCACGCAAAAAGTGAAT
>CAZXSL010000114.1:0-9994 GCA_964643235.1 uncultured Sphingobacteriaceae bacterium
TCGGACAGACTAGTAATACCGATTACTTTTTCATTGCTTAATGACAAAGAATTGTCGAGCTCGAAGCGCAAGGATCGCAATAAGTCACGGTAGAAAACGTAGTCTTCTGTTGGGTTATTTTCATCCCATATTTCTCTCAAATCCCTTTCGCTCTCTCTGATGTAGTTAACTCCCCCAATTACCAGTTTACCAGTAGCTGCGGCCAGCTGGCTCGATGTATTTATGGAATGGTCTAATAAGAACAGAATCAAGAGGACAGTCAGTATAAAGACCAAACTGGCAAACCATGACGCGATCGTAAGGTGTATAACTTTAGAAGGTTCGGGGAGCCCCGGGAAGCCGGACTCCACAACCGTTAAGTTCAGCATCGCGGAATTTTCCAATGCAGCCTGGTTGTATCGGTCCATCGCATCTGTATATTCCTTAATAGCTAATTCCGTTTCGCGTTGTAGGTTTTGAACCCCCGCATCCGCTGGCATCATCGCACCAAACCGAGCACGCAGAGCTACTAACTCGTCATTAATTGTGGACATGGTATTGTTGGCACTTGCGAGTGCAACCTCCAGATCCGATTTGTCTTTTAGCAAGCCGGTTCTAAGCTCCTCTTTATTAACTGTAGATTGTCTAGACATGGCTGCAATTTTAGCCGTGCGAAGCATCTCAAGCGAATCAATTATCCTTTTATCAGCCGGGCTAAAGTTATTCTCGAAATAGCGCTTGTTTGCTTGGTCTAGCTGCTTGCCTAATTGAATGATTTCGTTATTGACCTTAACCGTGTTACCGCTATCGAAGTTACCGGAATTGAGTTGTTCGTTGATACTTCGAATCCCGCCCTGCAAGGATTGGATTTCCCCCATTAGTTGGGACCTTCTATTCTCCTGCTCAGCAATCTGTTGGTAAAGAATATCCGATTGGGCCGATAAGTCCAACACACCACTACCCGATTTAAAGTTTTTCAGTTGGTTGTTTTTTTCATCCATCGATACTTTTTTATCTTGGAGTATTGAATCCAACAAGGCCAGCGTGCTCCGCCGACTAGTTGAGGTGACACCATGGTAGTAGTCAATAAACTCGCTTGCGAACGTGTTAACGGCAAATGCCGACAAATGGGGATTTTCGGAGATATACTCGATATTGATAAAGTCACTTTCTCCATGCCGATAGATCGATAGGTTTTCTGAAATGACTTTTTCATCATACCCCATACTTTTGACCCAATCAAACAACGGATATTCCTGATTGTCCTGCGTTGTGACAAAGTCATTATGAAGTTGTTTTGCTTTGAAAATAGAAATAACTTCCTCCAACTCTTGCGGAGAAAGCTCCAGTACTTCTTCTGGTAGCTTACTGAAAGCCGATGAAGGGTTCTGTAGATCGTGCAAGACCAAATCCAAAGAGAGTATATTGAGTACCCTCCTTGTTTTCATGAGCTCGATAACGTTGCCAAATTGCTGACTGACACGAAAATAATCCAACCGATCACCAGATAAAATTTCTTGTGAACGGTCTGTTATACCCGTAGACAATTGCACATTCGACCTATACTCTTGAGGTAGATCTTTGACAAGAAAAAAAGTCAGCACAGCACAAACTATGGGCACGAAGATGACCAGCCACTTATTCTGCCAAACGTTCCTTATAAAATCGGGGATATTCATCTTCATTCTTTAGCAACTCGTTATCTCACATCCTCTACTTTGGTTCCTATCATCTGCTCCAAAGCGTCCTTGGCAGTTAAATAATTTACTTCAACTTCCAACTTAGCTGAAGTAGCTGCAGACACCGCAGCTTTCGCTTCCGAATAATCATTCAGACCTATTTCGCCCCGCTCAAAACGCAGTTGCAAATCATCACTAAGCGACTTCGCGTCCTGAAGCGCTTTCGTTCTGATCTGCAACTCGTTAAACGCCTGAATATAACTATAATAGCGCAGCCTAACCTCATTTTCCAACTGACTTTCATAAGCCTGCCGCTCGTATTGCGAAATTTTATAATCTACTTTTGCCTGTTTGACTTGTGATGGCTTCTGGAAAAAAGCCCCTAAATTCAGGTTAACTCCAAATTGGAACCCATTAACGATATACGGATTCTCCATACCTAGGGCTGTTTGGTCTTCGGGCCTATAGAAGTATGACACATTAACCAGATCTAAATAGTTAATGGATTGCGCATTAACCATCAATCGAGCCTTCTCTTCGTTAAGCTCTAGTATCTTCCGTTGTGGAAAATAATCTTTAGCCATTTGAATCATCAAATTCAATTGTGCAGGATTGATGTCAGAAATTACCGACTCCTGGGCGTAAACTCCATTACATGCGCTTGCAAAAAGTACGTATAAGGCAATAATTTTTTTCATAAATGGTAGGTTCGAATTTCACTAGTCGTGTTATAATAAACAAAAGTGAAGTATATTTCGGTCAAGAAATTCTAATTGTCGCTTAAATAGTTTTTTTTGTAGCTATACACCTACAAACCAAACTGAATTGATAATAAGTGACTTAAACTGCGGATTCCAAAAAACAACCAGATTATATTTTAAAAGCCCGCCCCTGGGATGAGCCTCGAAATAGTTGGCAGTTTATCCTAGTCTACCCAAGTAACAACCTTCATCGCGCATACTTGTTTTACTTCAAAAATCACAACCATTAACGACATGTTTGTTCAGGTATAATTAGCGGCCTGTCCGATTATATTATTCTTCTAAACGATTTGATTCAGCTCCCTTACCGAAATAAATTCCCTGCTGATGCTAATTATTTTCGTCGTATCGTCTTTAAAGACGCCTTGGCAAACTCACGGGATGCCAACAAGCGGATTTCCCCCAATTAATATAGTTACCAACAGAAGTTTACACCAATCTCGATTCGTTTATACTGGTCATAATTGATACACAATTATGCGCACACTAACATTATACCTTTTCTTTTTGCAACAACGCCGGAATCGTCTTTATAATAATATTCATATCCATCATAAAAGAGCCGTTCTTTGCATAAAAGTTATCCAGCTCCTTTCGTTCCTCGTCAGACATTTCACTTTTCCCACGCTTACTGACTTGCCACAATCCGGTAATCCCTGCCGGCCCCAAAAAACGCATAGTCCACAGGTTGGATGTCAGCAACTCCGCTTCATATAAGGGCAGCGGTCGGTTACCGACGATGGACATGTCGCCTTTCAAAACATTGAACAATTGGGGCAATTCGTCGATACTTGTATTCCGGAGAAAATAACCTAAGCGCGTTACCCTGGGATCATTCTTGATTTTGATAAATGCCGACGGCTCGGTTTGTTTATGATTGTTACCGCCTGTATATTGATTCGAAACCTTGGAAAGCTCTTCCAGCATTTTGTCGGCATCGACAACCATCGACCTAAATTTGTAGAAATCAAAGATCTTATAACCAGTACCCGCACGCTTGCTTTTATAGATAATCGGCCCTCGCGACTCCAGCTTGATCAAGAGAGCGATCACAACAAATAGCGGGCTTAACAGGATAATCGCTACTGAAGAAAAAACAACATCGAATAGCCGTTTGACAAATGGAATACGGTATTCCTTAACCGTATTTGACCTAAACTTCTTGACGTCCGGCTTAATCAGTTTAAACTTGATCAAAAACTTCAAACGCTCCGATATCTCACCCATGCTAAACGGAGAAATATAAAAATCGTTTGCTTTTTCCATCAAAGCCCGGGATTTCAACTTCGCATGATGAGCATCAGCCAATAAAATAATGATTGCACCAGAAGTAAGTGGGTTAGCACGCACCTCTTTAACCAACTGGAAAACCAATGATTCATCATCAACTTCGATAAGAATCACTTCAGGACTGGTCACGATCGAACAGGTGCCAAGATGTCTTCTCAAGTCCTCGGTAGATTGCAAATGATCAACGTCAAACTCATTTAAAAGAAAGGAGAACTCGTCGTAAAATGCACACCCACTGTATGCCATATTCGGTATAAAAGCACTCCTATGCACTACACTTACATTATTGTTGTTCATTTGAAACCTTATTCAGCATACCATTAACAACTTCCCTTAACTTTACTGGGTCGAATGGTTTTTTGATAAACCGCTCAATATGATAAGGCGTCCGTTTATATAATGAACCCATATCTTCTGTTACGGATAGGATAATAACCGGTATATCTCGATAAAGTCCACTTATTTTAATGGATTTTAAAAACTCAGTACCATTAAAATAGGGCATTTCCACATCCAGAATAATCAGATCCGGGTAGTTGGCCTCCTCAAGCCAAAGCATAGCATCATAACCGTTACATTTCAGCACGACATCATACTCTTTAGAAAAAATAAGTTTTAAAAGTTGAAGGATAGAAGGCTCATCATCCACAACCAGTATTTGCTTTTTCATATTTTAAGTTTTAAGTTGAACTCGACTCGGGTTCTCATATAAATGACTAACCCTTGGTTTAAAAACCAAAACGAATATCGGCGATTTTAAGTCATTTACTCATACGAACGTATGCTAAAACTTGTACCTCAGCAAATTATCGTGCCCCAGCGGAATTAACAACATCCACATTTCGTATTGGTTTGCACTTTACTCCTCACAGATCGTCTTGAAGAGCACTATTGAGTTTATCCATTGTAATCGGTTTTTCGATTACTGTTTTAACAACATCGTATTTGGCTAATCGGTTAAGTGTTGCTGGGCTGTTCGATAATGTTAACACCAGTATTCTAAATCGTTCTTGGCGCTCCAGGGGCAGGGTTAAAAAATTATCCAAGAAATCAAACCCGTCCATAACAGGCATCATGATGTCCAACGTTATTATCGTCAATTGCGGGAGCTCATCAATAGGCGTATTTGTAACGTACTCCAAAGCTTCCATGACTTCATTGTATATAGTCACGCCCGAACTCCGCCCGCTGAAACCAATAACTTTCTCAACGATAAGACAATCCAAAGCGCTATCATCAACAACAATAAATGGAAATACCATGGTACTTTTACAAATTGAATGCATAAAGTTAGTGCTAATTCAGGAATTGTCAGCTATTTTCTTCAACTTATTTACTGGGGATCATGATTTTAAATGTTGATCCCACAAAACGTTTTGATTCAACGAAAATTTCTCCTCCAAGTTTACTCAACAAGCTTTTTACATTATATAATCCCAGTCCACTACCCGGTTCCTGTATAGAAGCCCTGAAAAAAAGGCCGAATATACTCTTCAAATAATGCTCTTCAATCCCAATACCCGTATCCTTCACCACCAATGTAGCAACACCCTTAGACACCGAAATGTTTACATTGACCAATCTTTCATCGGCATCTGGCCTCTGGTATTTGAAAGCATTTGAAATCAAGTTGGTAAGTATAAGTTTAATAGCAGTCTCATCGTTTCTAAACAATTCTTTCGAATCAATTTCAATTGAGAATTTAACATGCCTCGAGCGATCGGTTGCCATATAAATGTCATATAGTTCCTGGCGTAATGCTTCGAAGTCTATCTCTGTGATCAGGAACTCCCCATGCCGAACACTGTAATAATCGTGTACATTTTGGATATACCGATCTAATCGTTGTGCAGAATGGCCAATAATTGTTAATATGGAATCAATCTCTTCCTTATCATCAATTTCTCGAGCCAGTTGAGTTGCCGCAATAATACCTGCCAATGGCCCCCTGATATCGTGGCTAACACCATGTGCAAACTTATCTAGCTCACGATAAGCTTTTTCCAGTGCTTTGTTGTTTTCAGCCAATATCCATGAGGCCAGGTAAAATTGGCTCGCGTCGGCGATTGTTCGAAGCAAGGCCTCTGTCTTCCATGGCTTCTTCATATACCGAAACACATTCGCCCGATTAATTGCATCCTCGAGCACACCGAGTTGACTAGGGCAACCATCCACCAAAATTCGCACCGCTTGCGGATAAATTCCCTGCAAGAGTTCAAAAAATGAAACCCCCGACATCTCAGGCATTTGCTGATCGGAAAATACAATCCTGATATCTTCATGTTTATTGAGAATATCACGCGCATGACTCACACTTTGAGCCAAGAAGACCTTGTATCGATATCGATAACGCAAACACGCTTTAAAACTAACCAGGTTGTTTGGTTCGCTATCAACATACAATATCTTGATATCATCCTTCATGACATTTCAACTAAAGCAAGAATCCAACTATTCCACCTAACCATCCGTTCAAACACATCAACACACCAAAAGCTACGGCTAATCTCATGCAGCATATAAAAAGCCTGATGTGGCACGAACAAGTTCATCTCAACAATTGGGCACTTTTATAAAATCGTGCCAACAAAACACGACAACTACCAAATACCGAACTTGTTAATAGAACATCTATGGTTATTTCTACCTGACACATTGCAATATCGAACATCGGGCAAAAGGTTATCAAATGCGAGTATAATCTGGCTAAACGATGCAGTCTTACAACTTTCCATCTCAAACTCAAGTACACTATCAAGTTGAAATAAAAAAGAAATCAAGTAATCTGACACAGTATTTATATTGGCCATGGTACTAAATAGGTTGCTTGCTGCATATTTGGCCTTGAATCGGTGGAAAATGGGCAACAAGAGTTCAACATTGATAGTTTATCACAAAAATAATACATTTCAAACCAAAATAAAAATTCAAAAATGAACAAAATGAATATTAATGTATTTGTTTGGTGTTTTATTTATCGGCAAACGTAAATTTTTTTAAAAAAAACGCCCGCCTGTTTCGGTGCAGACGGGACGTTTCATCATCAAACTTAACCAAAAATATGAATCATATAACCTGTATCATTTAGCTATTCGAGCCATCTCGTGCAGGCCTTGGACCGCGACGATCGCTACGTTGCTTGTTGCGTTCGCCTCGCTCAAACTGCCCACGGTTTTCATGCCGTTTTCTACGCATTTCCTTCATCCCTTCATGGCGTTCGGCGTGTAAAGCTGCCAGTGTCGCGCGTTGCTCATCTGTCAGGATTTCGTCGAGTTGCTGCTGCATATGTGCACGCTTCTCTAAGCGTTGTTTCATGGCTTGTTCACGTGCTGCCCGGGCTTGCTTAGCTGCTTCCCTACGCTCGGCAAGCCGTGCCTTCCGTTCCTCAGCCTCCACCAGTTGAAGGGCATAAACCGCTTCCTGCTGCTCCGCACTCAGGCTCAAACGGTCTGTCAAACGCTTCGTTTGTTGAGCCGCTATTTCTTCAGCGTTGCGCTCAACTCGATTGGCGCGTCGTTCTTGGGCCGTTGCGCCCAATGTAGTGGCTCCTATTAAAATGGCGATCGTCAATAAATTTTTCATATTTGTTCCTCCTATTTTATTTGTACTCGTTAATAACTCATCCTTGTCACGCTGTTATTGGTAAGAGGGCTTTGGAAGCCGAAAGTTTAACCAACCTACATGTTAAAAAATGTTAACACCAAAACAACACACTGTTAACCAGCACACTAAACACTCTATCCAAAGTCTGAAAACAGAAGGAAAACACACTGTTAGCCTGTTACATCGCACAAATCGACTACGACCCACATCCACTCTTTTTAAATCGAAAGATAATTTTATATCATTAACTTACAATCGATTAAGCTCCCAAACCTACCGATCATACTTTTGTTGCGAATTATTTATTATAATTGCCTTAACCAATAAACAAAGCCAGTTATGAAACAAATCTTTACAAAAAGAGGGTTTGGATATTATGTATTGCTACCCTTATGTTTTCTTATCAGCCAACACGTATTCGGGCAGACCTCCATCACGGGCACGGTCAAAAATGCATCAACGGACGCACCGCTTATCGGTGTGAGCATCCAAGTCAAAGGGCGCGTCGTCGGCACGACGACCAATAGCTCGGGTTATTTTTCATTAGTGGTCAATGATAATCCGCCTATGACACTGGTCTTCTCGTCTGTGGGCTTTGCGACACAGGAAGTGGATGTTTCTGAAGGATCGACTACGCTGGATGTCGCCTTGGTCGAACAGTCGTTTATCGCCGAAGAAGTCGTGGTATCCGCTTCCCGTACGGAAGAAAGCTTGCTAAAATCTCCCGTATCCATTGAGAAATTGAATATTACGGCCATCCGTGAAAGCCCCCAGCCATCGTTTTACGATGCTTTGCGCAACATGAAAGGGGTGGAAATGTCTACGCAATCATTCACCTTCAGCTCGGTCAACACCCGTGGATTCGGAGCCAACGGCAACACCCGCTTGGTGCAATTAGTCGACGGGATGGACAACCAAGCTCCAGGCCTTAACTTTGCCGTGGGCAACGTGGTGGGGATGTCCGAGCTTGACGTCGAAAGCGTCGAGCTGCTGCCGGGTGCAGCCTCAGCCCTATACGGCCCCAATGCCATCAACGGGCTTTTGCTGATGAACAGCAAGTCGCCATTCCAATACCAGGGAGTAAGCGCGTATGTCAAAACAGGGGTGATGAATGCCTCGAACAGGGCGCAGCCCAATTCGGCGTTCTACGATGTGGCCGTTCGTTTTGCCAAAGCGTTTGACGATAAATTCGCCTTCAAAGCGAATGTCGCCTACCTAACGGCGCGCGACTGGGAAGCAACCGACTATCGAGACCAAAGCTTTGCCAACGGTGCGACGCTGGATAATAACGTGGCCAACGTCAATAACAGCAGGTTATACGACGGCGTAAACTGGTATGGCGATCTGGGCACCAACTTGCCTTTGCATAGTATGCTATACGCAAACGGTATGCCCGGCGATGGCTCCAACGGTACTTCCGGAGCCTTGGGCGCTATCTTTACCACGCCCATCCCCCAAATTGGCGGAGCCACCCTTCCGCAATTCATTGCGGGAGCCGACCAAATGGGACAAATCGCGGCTGCCCAAGCCATCCTCGGTGCCATGGTGCCGGAGACCTATTACCAAAATGCTCCGGGATATATGGAAAACCAGCTGACCAACTACCCTACCAAGAGCCTCAAACTCAACGCATCCCTGCATTATCGTCTCAATGATCGTGTAGAAGCAATCGTGCAGGCCAACTGGGGGAAAGGTTCTGCGGTGTACACCGCAGCGGACCGCTATAACATCCAAAACTTCACGATGGGCCAATATAAGGCCGAAGTGCGGGGTAGTAATTTCTTTGTCAGAGGTTATACCACACGCGAAAATTCGGGTGATGCACACGCCTTGGGCGTACTGGGCAGCCTGATGAGCCAACGCTACCTGGAAACCGCCCTTGCCGCCGGTGTCCCGAATGTAGTGGCGCATAACTACACCCAATACGCGGGCGCATTCCTCCAGGCTTACCAGACTGCCATGCAAGGTGGCGCCGCGCATCCGGACGCCATCACGGCAGCCCAAACGGCTGCCGGAGCCTATGCCACGGCCAACCGGGAAGACTGGGTGACCGAAGCATTGGCACCTTCACTGCAAGCTTCGGACGCCATGTTCCTCCCCGGCGGAACCCATTTTGACGAATCGATAGCCGACATCAAAACCCGTGCTATCCCCGCCGGTGCAAACTTCCTGGACCGCACCAATATGTACCATGCGGAAGGTATGTACAATTTCAACCAGGTCATCGATCCATCCGTTATCGAAATCATCACAGGGGCGAATTACCGGATATATGACCTCAACTCGGAAGGCACGCTCTTTACCCTGCAAAACGACGGATCGGAGTTCAATATACGCGAATGGGGTGCTTATGTACAGGCTGCTCGCAGCTTTGCCGACGTGTTTCGGCTGACGGCTTCCATGCGCTACGACAAAAACGAGAATTTCAAAGGCCAGTTTAGCCCGCGGATATCGGCCGTGTACACGGTAGCGGACCACCACAATTTCAGGGCTTCCTTTCAGCGTGGATTCCGCATCCCGACGACACAAAATCAGTACATCGACCTGCTGACCCCGCAAGCAAGGCTTGTTGGCGGATTGCCGCTTTTCCGCGAGAAGTATAACATGACTGACAATCCCGTGTATGCACTTTCTGACGTAAATAACCAAAATTTCACACCCTACGACTTCAAAGATTGGGAG
>CAZXSL010000115.1:0-9902 GCA_964643235.1 uncultured Sphingobacteriaceae bacterium
ATCCGAAAGATTCGGTCCGGAGCTAGCCGGTGATGGCGGCTCGGGTAGTTCTTTATGTGGTACTTTCAAAAGCATGCCGTCCTGGATGCTGTCCGAAGCTAGGTTGTTAGCGCGTTTTATCGAAGCTACCGATATCCGAAACCGCTGGGATATGGCAAAAAGTGTTTCCTTGTTGCCTACTTTATATGTCGTATATTCACCAATTTCCTCATCCGTTATCGCCGGTACAGAGTCGGTAACCGTTTTGATAATTTCCGTATCTGCTGGTTGTTGATTGCTTCGCATCCGACCCGTCGGTACAAACAGGGTATCGGCAATTTTTAGCGGTTTGTTGTTGTTGGCATCAATCAAGCTCGCCACCGGAACGTTATAAAAACGGCTAATGCCGAAGTAGGTTTCTTTCGCTTTGATACGGTGGATGATCATCTCCTGCCCATCTCGAATCTCCATCCCGATTGAATCTCGAGCTACGGAATGGCCCCAAGCGCTTAGTGCGCTTGCTGAAAAAGCAATCATAAGCGTGGCTACCAATCCCTTAGTATATATATAGCGGTTTTGTTCTCTCATATTATCCTGCAATTATACTAAATACGAAACAATTTTCTGTTTATTGCTATCAATAAAGAATAGTTGGCGGTTAATGGCAAAAAATATTTCGGGTAATAATTTTGTTAATCCCGATATTATTATCTTGCTTTCCAATATCTTGCCCTGCTGGGTAACTCGTAACTCAACGTTAAATACGTCGCCTTGGGGGGTATGGAACGCCCATGCGTCCCTTTCTCCGAATCGATGGTGATGTATGGGGCCTACGATGGTGTGGTTTAGGACAATTCCCGCTGTCTCGGCAGTTACATGTTCTGGTATGGCAATTTCTGGAGTTAATGGTCTAACTTCACTTGCTGGCAAATCCGTTAAGGGATTCCCGTCTTTGTATGATAGATGGGTCTGATATCCTCCCGAAATGTGTTGTGGTCGTGCACGGATCGCATGCTCATCCAAGGAAATGAATACATAGTTGAATTTTTCCCAAAGTAGAACGCCAGTCCGGGCACAAAGGCAGGCGATCCCCGATCCGTTAGGTTCCTGTTGGCCAAAGACACGCAAGAGTACATAGCCGTTGTTAATACCTGCCAATGTCCAACTTCGGTCGCCATACTGCTGCTCAAAAGCATATATTTGACCGTCTGCATAGCCGATAACCGAAAAGTAGGGAATGCCGCTGCCGGGGTCGCGGCTCTCGATGGCGAGCGTACCG
The DNA here is from genome assembly GCA_964643235.1 of uncultured Sphingobacteriaceae bacterium. GTDB lineage: Bacteria > Bacteroidota > Bacteroidia > Sphingobacteriales > Sphingobacteriaceae > CAYRGQ01. Next base: position 1,259 of record CAZXSL010000115.1, read on the forward strand.
TGACTCGTATCGGCTTCAATCCTCCAAATGAGTCCCGAAAAACTTTTCTGAAATATGGTTTTTAACGTATATTTATCCATTCGTGATGGCCGGGCTCGGTAACATGCCGAACGCCGGGTGCGTCAAAATTAAAACGATTTGTCAGAAATACCTTATCCACTATGCTAAGCTCCAAACTTTTTCGCCTTTCCCGGGCTGTTTTTCAAGGTCTCTTGTTGCTTGTTTCCGTCCTTTCTTCTGCATACGCACAGGAAATTTATCGCTTTGATATTAAGGAAGATATCGGCCCTAACTCATGGCGTACGGTCAAAAATGGGATGACCAAAGCACAAGACCAGCAGGTAGATGTAATTTTTATCGAAATGAATACGTTTGGAGGTATGGTCAACTTTGCCGACTCCATTCGAAGTGCTATTCTTGACTCGCCTATCAAGACTGTCATGTATGTAAACCATAATGCGGCGTCCGCCGGAGCCTTGATAGCCCTAGCGGCAGACAAGATATACATGAATCGCGGGTCTAGCATGGGTGCCGCAAGTGTGGTCAACCAAGAAGGTGAGGTCATGCCTGAAAAATATCAGTCTTACCTGCGTGGGCTGATGCGAGCTACGGCTGAAGCTACCGGGCGAGACCCCCGTATTGCAGAGGCATTTGTAGATCCAGACGTTGACTTGCCTAGCGTCAAGCCCACAGGCAAGGTGCTGACCTTAACGTCGAAGGAAGCTGTGCAATATGGTATGGCTGACGCGGAAGTGAGTTCTGTGCAGGAAGTGTTCGATGCGGAAGGCTTGTCAAACCCACACATTACCGTCCATCAAATCACGTTTGTAGACAAAGTCATCGCGTTCTTGATTAATCCAGCGGTTAGTGGGATTCTGATTTTGCTCATCATAGGTGGTATTTATTTCGAGATGCAATCTCCGGGTATTGGTTTTGCTTTGATCGTTTCTATCATCTCAGCCGTTTTGTTCTTCGCGCCCCTGTATATCCAGGGGCTGGCGGATAATTGGGAAATAGCGCTCTTTGTTCTCGGTATTATTTTAATCCTGCTGGAAGTTTTTGTCATTCCCGGCTTCGGAGTTGTAGGTATATTGGGGATTATTTCGTTGGTTTGTGGTTTAGCTTTTAGTATGGTAGCCAACGACTTTTTGGATTTCAGGATATCCCAGCCGGGTATGTTGTTGAATTCATTTTTACTAGTGGTAGTCGCAATGACCATTGCCACCGTACTGATGGTAATATTTGGCAAGAGCTTGCTTAAGACGAGAGCATTCCGCCGATTGGTGCTTCAGGATGAGCAGCGGTCGGATGAGGGGTATACCTCTTCCGTTCGCAACGAACAGTTGGTCAATAAAGAAGGTACGGCCAAAACTGTGTTGCGCCCATCGGGCAAGGTAGAGATTGATGGAAAGTGGTATGATGCTATTGCGTTGGATGGTTTTGTGGACGCTGGGGAAGAAATATATGTTGAAAAACACGAGAATTATAATCTGTTAGTCAGAAAGAAGCGTCCAGGGCAAAATGCCTAGGAATCGTTAAACATTTTCCTTATATTAACGTTATATCTTCTAACATGAGGAGCTCGATATATCTAGCCTTATATCGCATCAAGATTCCGCTTGCGAGTAAGGCAAGACGTCAGTATGTCGGGCACCGTTTTATTCTTACATTTAAAACAACTCGATATGATTCCTAAAGCAATAAGCCTAGAGGCTAAAAAACTCAAGCCGGTAGTTGACCATTTGAATGATTTGCTAGCCAACTACCACATTCATTACCAAAATCTGCGGGGATGTCATTGGAATGTGCGTGGCGCTCATTTCTTTACCCTGCACGACAAGTTTGAGGAACTATATACCAACGCCCTGACGACGATTGATGAATTGGCCGAGCGTATCCTGACCTTGGGCAAGTCTCCATACAGCACCTTTAGCGACTACATCAAACACGCCGAAGTCAAGGAAATGGATACCATCGGGATGGATGACATCAAGATGGTCAAGACTATTATTAGTGAACTGGAAGTGCTGATTAGTCAACAGCGTGATATTTTGGAGGTTACAGCAGACGCAAGCGACGAGGGTACCAACGATATGATTAACGCTTTTATGCAATTTAACGAAAAACAACATTGGATGTTAAGCGCATTTGTAAGTAAGGCCTAATCTCAATGCCGGAGTATACTAGATGCTGTGGAGGGCTATAACTGCCCTCCATTTTTTTGCTTTAACGTATCTTAGCTACTCAGCATATGCATCAAACCGGATTCCCGAAAGATATTATTATCTTGTGCGACTTCCACTATTATAGCTTCTTTATAGTGGAGAGTTTTTTTAATGCCCAATCCTACACTCAATCACTACATAAATGAACATTAGAGAAGAAGAGCCTAAAGATTATCAAGCAGTATTCCATGTGATTGAAAACGCTTTCAAGAACGAGATGTATACAGATCATAAAGAACAGTTTTTAGTGGAACGGTTAAGGAAATCTGAGTCGTTTGTACCTGAGTTATCATTGGTTGCTGAAATCAATGGTCAAATTGTAGGGTACGTGCTATTGACAAAAATTAAAATCATCAACGACCGCCTAGAGGAAACACCGTCGTTCGCGCTAGCACCGATTGCAGTTATGGCAGCTCAGCAAGGGCAGGGAATCGGAGGAAAGCTTATTGAGGAAGCCCACCGTAAAGCAAAGGAACTGGGCTTTGCTTCGGTTGTTTTATTAGGTCACGAGAAATATTATCCCAGATTTGGATACAAAATGGCCAAGGAATTCAGAATTAAATTGCCGTTTGATGCACCTGATGAAAGTTGCATGCTGATAGAACTCGTCGAGGGTGCACTGAGAGGTGTGTGCGGGATGGTAAAATACCCGCGCGAGTTTTACGAATAGGATGGTCAGTAAGCTCAATATAGGAGGTCGGTAGGGAGCTGGAAAGCAGTATTTAAAAAATAATCTATTATTTTAGTCGACTTAATTTACTGAAATTGTATATTTGCGGACGTACAATAAGGTAATGTGCGTTTATCCGGCGCGTATACATTAATTACACCAGTAGAACAGCTATGGCACCACAACAAATACTTTCCCGAATCAAGCGATTGCGCAAAGACCTATCCTTGTCTCAGGCGGATATGGCGGCGTCATTGCATATTGCATTAAAAACCTACCAGAATATAGAAAGTGGTATTACGCGAATAGATATTGAGCGACTTCAGCAGATCGCACAGGTTTTATCCTCGGATATCACTCAACTGTTGGATATTGTGGAGCCAGAGCGTAAAACCGCGAAGCTAACATGTGAGGCAAAAGAACTTTACACACAGATTATCCGCGATAAAGAGGCATATATTTCACAGCTAGAGGAAAGCGTGCGATTTTATCGTGAAATCCTACGCGATAGCAAAGTGTATGTCCAACAGCAGGCCGTTTGAAAGCTGGCCATGCTAAGGCCCCAGACCACATCTAAACTTCTTCCTGCTTACCTATCCTTTTTCTCTTTGGGGCAGCAACGAGCATGATCACTTCAGGACATGATTTCTTCATTAGGTTAGGAACAGGTCATGGACAATTGAGGGAGGCGGGGTAGGAAAAAGCAACTCAATAAGGTGAAAAGTGGAGAGGACCCCGGTTAGTACGCACAATTTATACCTAAATATGCATGTTTTATGGGTTGATATATGCTAATGCGGCAACTACATTTGCACTTAATAAAAGTCTACTAACGGAGTAGACATTAAATTTTTTTACATTTATAAGTTTATGTACCGATTGAATAATGCATCCCTCGCCGTGGTGATTAACTTCGCCGGCCTTTTCCTTCAAATCCTTCTCTCCGCAGTGGCACATCGAATGTGTATGTGTCGCCCAGTCTAGTACCCACGCCCTATATTTTTTAAAAATATAACGGAAGCATTTGCTCTCCGAATAGGAATTTCATGCACTGTTTCTCATACCTCGCGGTAGATAGGTGCGTATCATCACATCATTTAAAATTATACAAAATGCTTTACTCTATACGGGCGGTTCTACGGGAGGCCCGAAAAATCATGACCCTTATCTTAATAGGAGGTTTGGCTCCATGGGTATTACAGGCTCAAGAAAACATCCATGGTACTGTCCTGGACGCATCGAGCAAGATCCCTATTGTAGGGGCGTCTATCCATCAAGTCGGCGCTAATAACGGAACATTGACCGATAAGGAAGGGAAGTTTATACTTCCCGCTTCGTCGTTCCCCTTAACCATACGGCTGACCTACCTCGGCTATGATCCACAGGAGATCCAGGTGCAAGATGCTAGTAATCCGATCCAGGTGCTGCTGAAAGAAGATGCCGGTTTTCTGGAAGAGGTGGTCATCACGGGTTATACAACCCAACAGCGTAAAAATATCACGGGTGCCATTACGACGGTGACGTTTAGCGAAGCCCAGGCGGCCCAAGCGGATCAAGACCCTATCAAGTTGTTGCAGGGTACGGCCGCGGGAGTGCAGGTAACTTCTACCTCGGGTTCACCTGGAGGCGGGGTTAGTTTTATCATTCGTGGCAACAACTCAATCGGCGGAAGTGTTGAGCCACTTTATGTCGTGGATGGTATCTTCCTGAATACCAACTTGCCAGTAGGTAGTATGGGAGGTAATTTGCAATCCAGTCCATTAGCCGATATTAACCCTGCTGACATCGAAAGCATTACCTTGTTGAAAGATGCCAATGCGACGGCAATTTACGGCTCCCAAGGTTCCAACGGTGTGGTCGTCATTACCACCAAACGCGGAAAACGCAATGCTGGCTCGCGTTTTAACATCGCGGCTAAGCAGGGTGTATCCGAGGCGATTAATAAGTTTGAAGTAACCACGGGCCCTGAAACAGGGCAATTGCTCTACGAATCTTGGGCCAATACGGCCAGTGCGAACGGCGAATCCTTGGCTGAATACCTACGTCGCGAACGTCCGGCAAACTGGGATATCGTATTTCCCTTTACCCAAGCCGACGGATCACCCGACTTTAACCGCGATAACATCGAAAATCTGCCAACCTACGACCGGATTAAGGATTTGTTCCAAACCGCAGGAACAGCCGATTATCAACTTTCACTTTCTGGAGGATCGCCCACAAGCAACCATTACCTGGCTTTAGGTTACGCCAACCAAGAACCAGTGGTGAAACCAAACGAATTCAGTCGCTTTTCAGGGCGAGCAAACTATGATAACAACGTCACAGATAGGCTGAAAGTGGGGACAAGCTTCAGCGTTGTACGCACGGAACGCAGTAAGGTGTATAGCAACGACAACAATCCCGGAGGCGTGATTAATTCCGCGATCTTCCCACGTTCTTTCCTACCCATTTATGATGACAATGGCAACTTGCTCAATCATGCCACCTTTAACAATCACCTCCGTTTAATCGACCACGTGGATAATAGCTACGTTACTTGGCGCAATACGGTTAACTTGTATGGCGAGTACACCCTACTTCCGGAATTGCGGTTCCGAACCAGTGGTAGTTTTGACTATACCAGCAACGGAGCGCGAAGCTTTTCTGATTTTGCGTTGAGCAACAATGGCGCAGCAACCGCCAGCAATACGCTCATCCAGGTATATACTGCCGAGCAAACCCTGACTTATGTCAAAACCTTTGCGCGAAAACACCTAGTGAATGCGCTGCTCGGTAATACAGTATATGCACAGCAATTGCAAGGTGTTAATGCCTCAGGTAGTGATTACATCTTCGACGTGCTGCGTGAAGTATCGTCGGGAGGCACGACTTCTGGTGGTTCCTCTCGCAGTGAAAACCGCTTGGTGTCATTTTTCGGAACAGCGGGTTATACTTTTGATGACAAATACAATATTGAGTTTAATTTCAGGGCAGATGGTTCATCTCGTTTTGGCAGTAACGTACGCTGGGGCTACTTCCCCGCGGGTGGTGTAAGCTGGAATGCTGGACGGGAGGATTTTATCCAAAACCTACATGTATTTGATGCCCTACGGGTACGGGCTTCCTACGGTTTCTCGGGAAACCAGAATGGAATTGGCAATTACGACGCCCTAGCCATTTGGTCGACAAATGCACAAGCTTACCTCGACCAACCCGCATTATCGCCGGGTCGCCTTGCTAACCCAGACCTGACCTGGGAAACCACCCAGCAAACTAACATCGGTTTGGATTTTTCAGTGTTGGACAACCGCTTGCACGCCACCATCGAGGGATACCATAAGTATACCACCAATGGCTTGCAGGAAATAACCGTGCCCTCCCGAAGTGGTTATTCTTCCGCTCTGCGCAATTATGCCGAAATCAGCAACACCGGGTTGGAGTTTACCCTCCAATCCATCAATATCCAAAACGACCAATTCCGCTGGACCACAGACTTCAACATTTCGACCAACCGCAATCGAATTGAGCGGATACCGCAGGAGCAAACCATGGGTGCTACCAATCGAGGGACTTCCATTTTGCGCGAAGGATACCCAGTTAATTCGTTTTTCCTGTATAAGCAGCTTTATGTCGATCCGCAAACCGGAAATGCCGTATACGATGATGTAGATGGAGATGGGATCATTACTTATGCCGACAGACAAATCGTAGGCAATGCACAGCCTGACTTTGTAGGTGGTATTACCAATACGGCTTCATACAAAGGTTTTGATCTCAACGTCTTCTTCTACTTTACCAAAGGGAATGACGTACTGAATATGCATAACTTCTTCTTGGTACACGGGGGGATACAGAATGGAATCGGATTTGACCCGCGACAGTTGGAAAGGTGGCAGAAACCGGGCGACGTGACGGATATACCCAAACCGACCCGTTATACCGCTAATCCTGAGCAAAATAATGCTCCTGCAAATAACTACAGCGGGCAGGTCGCTAGCCTTAGTACCCGCTACCTGGAAGATGCATCGTTCCTGCGCTTACGCAATGTGGCGCTGAGCTACAGCGTGCCTTCGGAATTTGCCGCCAAACTGGGGGTCAACCGTATCAAGGCGACCATATCGGGTACCAACCTGTGGACTTTGACCAGCTATAAAGGACTGGATCCGGAAGTCAGTGCCCAGAGCTCCAACCAAAATACTGCCGGCTATGACTGGGCTACGGTGCCCCAGCCACGCACGTTTGAATTCATTCTTAATCTCACCCTGTAAATCGAGACACGAACATGAAAACCACTAGAAAATATCAGATCTTAACATTGCTTGTATTGGTCTTTACGTTTGGGCTTGCTGGATGTGAGTCCTTTTTAGAGCTTAAACCCACGGACGCTTTACTGGCCGATAATGCCGTATACGACGCCAAAACCTCCCGCGCACTCGTCAACTCGGCGTATACCAACTTGAAGAACTATTCTAACGGTTCGGCTATCATCCTGGGTGTTATCCCCGCCGACAATATTTTGTTTGGCGGTAGCCAGAGCCAGAATATTGAGCTGGATGCCAATGCCTTTACCGTGACTAACTCGGCTATTGTGGCAGCTTATCGGGCCAACTATACCCTAATCAACGTGGCTAACTGGGCAATCTCGGAAATACCGAAAGTGACGGATGAAACCTTCACAGCGGGCGAGCAAAATAAGTTGGTGGGCGAAGCCCACTTCGTACGGGCGTTTGCTTACTTCAATCTGGCGCGTAGTTGGGGTGGTGTGCAACTGCAATTGACGCCCACCACCGACTTGTCAACTCTGGGAAACATTACCAGAAGTAGTCAAGCGCAAACCTATCAGCAGGTATTGGATGATTTGGCTAAAGCGGAGCAACTCCTTCCAGAAGATGACGCGCAAACCCGTAATCGGGTACAGCGTGCTGTTGTTCGTGCTTTCCGGGCAAAGGTACTGCTCTATACTGAGCAATTCGAACTGGCTGAGGCGGAAGCGACTTCGGTGATTGATAACCCAAAATATGAATTGGTAGCACCCTTCCATACGTATTTCCAACCGCCTTTCCTCAGCAGGGAGTCGGTCTTTGAAATTTCAGCAACGACCAATAATACTGGTGTGTCGGGCAGTCCGTGGTTCCCCGCATCCGGTACACCACGCGGCTCATACGAGTACCGACCTACCAACGAAATCATCACCCTATTGGCAGACCCGCAGGTAGGAGGGGATAGGCATACCTTATTAGCCACCCGCGGTTCGGATACCTATGTGAATGTCTACCACACAACTTCACCCAATATCAATTCATCCTACGTCATCCGTATCGCTGATGTATACCTCATACGTGCGGAAGCCCGCGCCCGTAAAGCGAATCCGGACGCTGCTGGCTCAATTGCCGATTTGAATGCTGTGCGCCGCCGTGCCAATGCCGCGCTTTATCCCGAAGGCTCTGCTGCATCTCCTGCACTTGTACAGGCGATATGGAACGAACGGCGTGTCGAATTTGCGTTTGAGGCTGATCGTTGGTACGACTTAGTACGCACCGGGCAAGCTGAAGAGGTATTGGGCGTCAGTCCTAATTTCTGGCTGTTCCCCATTCCCCAGGCCGATGTATTGGCAGACCCCGACTTGCAAAACGATAACAATCCTGGCTATTAACATTTAATCATAACCCAATCATGAAAAAGAACCGTTTCCTAATGCTATTATTCGTCTTTCTAGCCTACTCGGTACAGGCGAAGGACGATTACTACTTCGGTGCCCATGGCCCGTTAA
>CAZXSL010000116.1:0-9876 GCA_964643235.1 uncultured Sphingobacteriaceae bacterium
TCTTCAAGGTAGTTAAAAATGCCATGATAGGACGAGAGAACGTATACGTGAGGGGTTTTGGCAGTTTTGTCGTTAAAAAGCGGGCAGAGAAAACCGCCCGTAACATCTCAAAAAACACGGCGATTATCATTCCTGAGCACTACGTACCCAGCTTCAAGCCCGCGAAAGTGTTTGTTGAGAAAGTAAAAGCTGGCAACGCAGTAAAATAAGACGGAGCCTAAAACATCATAAAATTCGATTGCAGAATGCATAAGACCAAACAGATAGGTGTCGTAGCGGGAGTTGTCATTTTGATGGCTGTGTTGCTAGTACAACCAATCAAGGGCTTGGTCAATGAAGACACGGGTGCCACCGAGCCGACTGCACAGCCGTCGCTTACCTTCGAGGAGGTATCACAAGCAGCAAAACAAGGGTTGAATCCAAGCTTGATTAGTGAAATCACAACCTTGGAAAGTCAGCTAAAAGCAATGGAAGGCGAGCAACGCATTACCTATTTAGGGATGTTAGCCGAGAAGTGGGACGATGTCAATCGCCCTGCTCCACAAGCCTTTGCATATCAGGAATTAGCCGAAGCTACTGGAGAGTTCGACCATTGGCTGAAAGCCGGCGACACCTACCGACGAGCTTACACCAACCTGAGCGATACGACGCTGGCCGGCATACTAACGGACAAGGCCATCCATTCGTACCAACAAGCGTTGGAGCTCGATGGCAGCAACCTGGATGCCAAGACCGGATTGGGAAGCGCGTATGTCAGCGGTTCAAACAACCCAATGGCCGGCATCGCACTACTGCAAGAGGTAGTCAAAGTTGATCCGGAGCACCTAGAGGCTAATAGGAGTCTAGGATTATTCTCAATGCAATCCCGTCAATTTGATCGGGCAATCGACCGGTTCAGGACCGTGGTGGAGCAAGCTCCAGATGCGGAATCATACTTTTACCTGGCCACCAGTTATGAAAATATTGGGTTGAATCGTGAAGCGATTGAAGCTTTCGAAAAAAGCAAACAACTCGCTGCAGATCCGACCCTAACACAGTTTATCGACAGGAAAATCGAGGAACTGAATAAATAATTTGTACAAAAAAACATTAAGTTATGCCAAGCGGTAAGAAAAGAAAAAGACACAAGATGGCTACCCACAAACGCAAAAAGCGTTTGCGCAAGAACCGTCACAAGAAGAAGTAAGTTCGTATAAATACGAAAACAGGAGCTGTTAGCAACTGGTGCCGAGGTATATAAAAGAGTGTGCCTTAACATAATAAAGGCCTATCGAAAACTCTACCTCCGTGTTGTCCGGTTAGCATGATATCAGCTCCTTTTGCGCCTTGCTGGGCTTTAAAAGAATGGCAAAGCGCTTTTCGTATTGGTAAACGAACATTATGGTTTTATCCATAGCAGCGATCGAGTAATGCGCGTAGGCGTAGTAGATTAATGAAGACTTCGATCTTGTCGATGGGATATCTGTTGCTGGCAGGCTCAGCACGGTGTGTAGTAGCCCACATTTAATTATGAGATGTGAGCTCTTCAATCGCATCATCACTATCTTTCTTGGATGTAAGCCACGTGATCGCCACGTTGATAAGCATTTTGGTGCCTTATGCGCGCGGACATGGGCTAACTCCATCCATTAGCCATATTACGTACGCCTCATCCAATGAGGTATTGTCGTGAGCATTTCCCGGCTGCTATGCAAAAGAAGTAGCTGTTGGTAAAGGAATTAATTATTGACGCTACCCCAAACAAAGGGGTAACGATTGCTTTACTTCAGGACAAACAACTTGTAGAGCTCAATAAGGAGCAAGCAAACAACAATTATGCTGTAGGCGATATTTATTTCGGGCGAATCAAAAAGATCATGCCTGGGCTCAATGCTGCATTTGTCGATGTAGGCTATTCAAAGGATGCGTTCCTGCATTATTTGGATTTAGGCCCACAAGTGCAGTCGCTCATCAAGTTGACCAAGATAGTAAAGAATGGCAGTTATCAAGAGAAGCTGCTGGATGGTCTAAAACTAGAAAAAGACATTAACAAAGCGGGCAAAATTTCGGAGGTCCTGAGCCGAAACATGATGCTGCCCGTACAAATTGCTAAAGAGCCGATATCCACCAAAGGCCCTCGGCTGAGTTCGGACTTGTCCATTGCGGGACGTTTCGTTGTGCTCGTACCCTTTTCAAGTACGGTATCCATATCCAAACGGATAAAAGGCAATGCCGAACGTACCCGCCTCAAGAAAATCGTGGAGGGGATAAAACCGCCTAACTTTGGCGTAATTATCCGTACGGTTTCCGAAGGTAAAGGGGTCGCCGAATTGCAGAAGGACTTACTCGACTTGATATCCAAGTGGGAGCTGTTTACGAAAAGACTACGAACCGTAGAACCCCCACAGAAGATACTCGGCGAGATGGACCGTACGTCTACTATCCTTCGGGATTTACTGACTGACGAGTTTAGCCACATCTATGTCAACGATTCGTTGGTATATGAGGAAACCCGTGCCTATATCCAGGGAATATCGCCGGATTTGGAAAAAATCGTCAAACTGTACAAGCACAAGGAGCCGATTTTTGAGCACTTTGGCGTGGAGCGTCAAATCAAGTCTGCCTTTGGCAAAACGGTCAACCTACAAGGTGGTGCGTATTTGGTCATCGAACATACTGAAGCCCTCCACGTGATTGACGTAAACAGTGGAAACCGGACGGCAAACAAGGAAAACCAAGAAGAGAATGCCTTGCAGGTAAACATGGAAGCTGCTAAGGAGATTGCTCGCCAACTACGTCTACGGGATATGGGTGGAATCGTAGTTATCGACTTCATCGATATGCACAAAGCCGCCAACCGCAAGGAGTTGCATACGCACCTCAAGCAATGCATGGCCGCCGACCGTGCAAGGCATACAATTTTGCCCCCAAGCAAGTTTGGGCTGGTGCAGATTACCCGCCAACGTGTAAGACCGGAAATGAACATCGTTACCAGCGAGCGATGTCCAGCTTGTGACGGAACAGGAGAAATCCGTTCCAGTATTGTACTGATGGACGATATCGAAAGCAATTTGGGCTACATCCTGCAAGAGCAAAACGAACCGAGCGTGACACTTTGTGTTCACCCCTATATCTATGCCTTCATCAAATCAGGCCTTTTCAACAAACAATTGAAATGGTTCTTCAAGTATGGAAAGTGGATTAAGGTCAAGTCGGTAGCTTCATACTACCTGACCGAATTCCACTTTTATAATGGCAAGGAAGTGGAGATTAAGTTGTAAACTCAGATCGGGATAAGAAAAATCAACGGACAATCGTCCTGAATTGCCTACTTAGGAAGGCAATTCAGGACGATTGTCTTGTTTTAAAGGTTACCTTAAGTACGTTGCCACAGCCTGGTACAAATAAAGGTTAACCTTTTTTCGGCTAGGTAACCTGTAGTCCCTAGCTTTGCTTCCGTACGTATTTCGTCAGGATAACAATTTGCTGCCCCTCGACGCGCCCTTCAATCTGTTCGGGATTGTCTTCAACCAGACGGATATTTTTCACCACAGTACCTAATTTCGCACTGATGCTACTGCCTTTGACATCCAAGGTACGTGTAATAACAACTGAATCGCCGTGCTGTAATACGTTCCCCAGGCTATCTTTATGTTCAACATCCTCCGCTGGTCCTTCAACTTCGCCCACCGCTTTTGCCCATTCCAGTGTCTCGTCATCTAGGTATAGGATATCCAAAGCATCGGCGGCCCAACTTTCCGTTTTCATCCTGCTCAGCAAGCGCCAAGCCGCAACTTGTACCGCCGGCACCTCACTCCACATCGTGTTAGGCAAGGCTTGCCAATCGTTTGGCTCCAAAGCCTGACTACCATCAAGCTGGCCAACCAAAGAACCAAGCACCACAATCTCATTATCCTTATAGGATTCGGGGGCGACATGATAGACCACAAGTTCGCCTTCGTTCCCTGTTAATTCGCACTTCCCTTGGCTTCTTACACTCAGTTTTTCATTCATATCTCAAAAAATAACGGTTTCCCACAAAAATAGCCTTTTTTAGGATATTCACATGGTTTCCAGACCGGTTCTGAATACATAGTCTATCTAATTCCTTCTTGCTATAAACGGTTTAGAAAATGTACAAAAAAAGGCAGCCCATCCGGACTGCCTGTATCTACTATTTTAGAATTTGGTATTAATCTCCAACTTTTGTTAACGCGCGTTGAGCACGTTTGTTAGCCTGCTGGATTTTATAGCTAAACCAACGATCTTTGAATATCTTACGCATGGTATTATCAAAGTTGCGCGTGATAACCAAGTTTCGGAAACCTCTCCACTTATCGTATGCTCTGGACGGTAATGCTCGCACCGAAATGGAGTAGCCTTCCGTCACGTATTGGATGTAATGCCACCAGCCTGAAGGCATAAACAGGGTTTCGCCGGGATGAATTTCCGCTTCGAAGCCATTCAGGTATTTCAACGCAGGGAACTTCTCAAAATCGGGATTCTTGATATTGGCGATACTATGGAAATTATACGGCAATTTATACATCAAATCCGATTGTTCTAAGGGAAACAACCAAACTTTCTTAACCCCTTTGTACTGTGTCAAGAACACATGGGACATGTCGATATCAAAGTGGTTTCGCGTACTAGACCCCTCCCCCCCGAAAAAAAGGTAAGGCAACCACTTGAGCACCTTGCCTCCGGTCAGATCGTTGTAGATCAAATCGTCGTTCAGTTCCGGCTTCAACTTCATCAAGTTAAATAGGAAGATCCGCAAGTCTGTAGGCTCACGACTAATCAAATCCAGATATTCAGAGAACTTCATCTTGGCAACCGGCGCACTAGCAGCACGGTCGTTCGACGAATCTTCCTTACCATGTAAGGTTACCACACTATCCCCGGCTATTTCCTTGAAATAGTCATAATTCCATTTCGTCCAGGCAGGGCTATCCTTGCTTACGAAATCTTTCAAGACCACTGGCACCCCTTTGCTTAGGTGGTTGGCAATGAACTCGGCAGAACTCATTCCGGAGACTTTTTCTACTTTCTTAAGTTTCACAACTGTACGGATAACAATTAAACTGTACGGATAACAATTAATAAAATCGGCTTTAAATAAAAAAACCGTTACAAACTTATCAATCTTCGACGATGTAAGCTGTATGAGGCTGATAATTTTACACAAAAATTAAAAACCGCCAACTATGGCTCACATGCGATTTTCGTGCCAAAAAACAAGGGTCTCGAACGTGTCTATCCGAAACCCTTAATTTTACTATCTTTTCCGCCGTACGGTATCAGTACGACCAAAGATCTTGCTCAAAATCAATCAAGGTTTTCTTAATCCGCTCGGCTTCATACAAACGGTCCACGCCATTCTCCACATAATCCTGGATACGCAAATCTTCCGGGTTAGACTGCTTTACGATATAGCTGGAAAACAACCGCTTGATAAATACGTCGTCATAACTCAAGCCCGTTGCATCATTGTGGCGGGACACGACTTCCTTATTAACCAGGATATGCCGGGCCTCCGGGAAATAAATCCAAAATGCCGGATACGCATCGATGGATATACCAGTCGTATTGTCGGCCGGCAAGCCGGGGTTATCCGCTAGGCCGTCGGGCGTGGACACGTCGTCATTGAAGTCATTAAAATCATCAAAACCACCGAAGCCTCCAAACTCGGTATTGTTCGCAGCCTCGCCGATTTGCGGGGTCACCAAGGGCGCGATTCCAATGATACGGACCTCGAACACCGAACGCTGCCGGTCAAACATCCAATCTTCCTTAATGCGATAACGAACTACGTTATCCGGGTTAAACTCTGCCGCTACAAAATATGAGCCGATTACATTCCCTTCGTCATCGTATTGCTCCACCAAGGAACTATCCGCACCAAAACGGGTCAACACCTGATCAACAGGCAGTATGGTCTTGAACGCATCGCCCGTCGGATCATCCGCAGTTGGAGTCGGGTCATATGCTGTCAACTCGCCCGCCAATACGGCATCCATCAGAATCTTGGTCAGGTTAGCACGTGGTGACGCATACAAGGTGTTCATCTTCTCGCGCAGATCAAACTCGCGCCAAATACGTTTCGAGTATGCCACATCTACAGCACGGATTGGCGCATACGGGATAACCACGCGGTCCAATACTTCCGATTCGACATAGCCATCCAAGGGCGGCTCGTCGAAAGCAATCGGCGTGGTACTGTTGGACAGGTTCTGCTGCTGCGCCACGAGGACACCGCACCAGACAACCAGTGAAAACAAAATACCAATTCGTTTCATGTCTCTTCCTCCTATCATTAATTAACGCGCAGGGTAACATCGGCTAGCTCCTGCTGGATGTTATCTGGCCCCACTGCGATGATGTTATAAAAATATACGACTGAGTTCGGGGTAACACTGTTCAACGCATTTTGCATCTGCTGGGTGAAGGTCCCATTCGTTCCTTGATACGGACCGATTGGATCCGTCCGGGGGCGCATCACGACCATCGAGAAACGAGAAATGTCGAACTTGGCATCGAACTCAAAATCATCCAGGGAAGCGAAAATCCGGTTTTGCGATCGGATTTGTGCTGCCGTTACCGCCCCACCGCTCCTTCCGGCTACCTTAGCCTGTGGCTTGGGAATACGCTTGACCCGGAAATTGGACGTCCCAAGCGATTGGTTCGTATCGCCAATCCGTGCCGATACAGATACCGATGCCGTTCCGGGCGAGGTAACCCGGGCCACATAATTACCTCCCGACCCGGATATGGTCACATTCTCTCCACTCACGCTCAAGCTCTCTTTCGGGATACCCGGTGCTGACACCGAAAGGGGGTTATCCACACCGATGTAAAGCACATTCATGGCATCAGGCGAAACAACCGCCGACGGACGGGCTACCTGGTAGGTCTGCGGCTCGGTATGGTATTCCTTGACCGTACCATCGGTTTGCCTTACCCGAATGGTTCCTACCCAGTTAAACACGCCTTCGCTTGAGGTATTGACCGAATAGGTCGCCACCCCCTCGTTAACGGACAAGGGACTGCCACCGACAGATATTTCAGGATCAGACTTCGAGTCGTAAGCTGTCAGGAACACTTGCGCCGTATAGGGCTGCCCTTGGATAATGTATGAAGACGGGGCCACCGCCACCGCCGCAAAGCGGTCCAAATTGACCACTGCCATGTCCATTTCCCCAAAAATCTGACGAACAACAGCTGCCTCCGCATTTTTCGCATCGGCTCGTATCTTCTCAAGAGCCGTAATCGCCGCCGTCAGCGGGATACCTTGCCCGAAATTAGCTTCTTCCCAAGATTTACGGATTCCACCGCGAGCCGGCGGATCCTGTGCTTCCAAGGAAAACGAAACCTTGTTGTCTGATATTTCCATTAACTGTTCGCGAGTTTCGTTGATTTGTGCACGCAAGCGTTCAGCACGCCCTTCTTTGACCATCAACCGCATACTCACGTCTGTACTGCTTCGTTTTTTCAAGTCGCCCGTCGTGGAATTGTCGCCCCCACCCGCTTCGGTAAGCATGGTTTGTAAGGAGTCTACATAATTGGTCAGCACACCTGCCAAGCGACTGGCCTCTTCAGCACGCTCCAATATGGGTGCCGCACGTTCCGGCTCCTCCTGCAACTTTGTTGCCCGAAATGCTTGGAACATGTTATCAACCCCCGTTTGTGTATTCGTAGTCGACGTCCGCAGACTGACTGCTAGGTTCTTGAAGGCATCCAGGATGGAGTCGCTGACGTTTAATGCGACCAACCCCAACAAAACCAAATACAAGATCCCGATCATCTTCTGTCTGGGTGTCTCTTTTCTTCCTGCCATCGTGCTATTTCAGATTTGCTTAACGGATATTTTTTTAACCAACATCAAAAATTAACCTCGTGGCTGGTTCATTGCGGCCAGCATATTACCATAAATCGCATTAAGCGATGCTAGGTTTTTATTCAAATGGTTTACTTGCTCTTTAAACTCCTGGGTATTTGCAGCGGATTCCTCAAAGTTCTGAAGTGTATTTGCGATACTGTTGTAGTGCTGCGTGATTGTTTTCAATTTGCTTTGTGACTCCTGCAGCTCCAGCTCATACACGGCATTAAGCTGCTCCAGGTTAGTCGCCAATTTGCTTACCTGCTCCTGGTACGTCTTGGCATCCGTGCTTGCTCCACCGATATTGGCTAAGTCTGCCGATGCCTTTTCAAATGCCGAGTTCAGCTTGTCGAAACCAGCCGTTGCCGATTGTAGTTTCTGGGTAAATTGATTGGTTGCAAGCGAAGCATCCGACACGT
Organism: uncultured Sphingobacteriaceae bacterium; assembly: GCA_964643235.1. Taxonomy (GTDB): domain Bacteria; phylum Bacteroidota; class Bacteroidia; order Sphingobacteriales; family Sphingobacteriaceae; genus CAYRGQ01. Next base: position 8,278 of record CAZXSL010000116.1, read on the forward strand.
TGTTGATTGCCGAAACTTTTTCGCCAAAACTCCGCAGTCCGTCTCCTAAGTTACCTATCAAATCGGGACTAATCTTGGCATCTTGCAGCATTTTGTCTAAAGCGGCGGTATTACCCACTGCCACAGGCGTTGCTGCCTCCCGTACCGATGATTTGGGCAGTTCGCCACTATAGTCCTCATCAAGTTCAGGGTATACACGCGACCAATCTGGTTCAGGGTTGTCCGCTTGGAAACCAAGAATGAAAAATAAGATTGCTTCAGTAATCAATCCCACGGCAATCATCCACTCCCCTCCCGGCCAGTGCAGTATCTTAAACATCAGGCCGATGATGACTACCGATGCTCCCCATGAGATAACCGAGTTAATTCCAATCTTGAATTTGCGCTTTTTTTGTGCCATAATATTTTTAGCTGTTATACGTATTGTATTCGTTTTAGTCTATTGTTTATTGGGTTTTCGCCATGTGGTTACTGCCCAGCAGGGTCTACACCAGGATACGCCACCACACTCCGGAATCCGATATATGACTTGGCATTATCTTGGTATTCATAGGACCGAGCTGAGTTTTGCAGAAAGTATCCGACGTCTTTCCATGAGCCTCCACGTACGACCTTCCGGTTCAATGATTCGGGATCACCGGGTCTTGTATCGTGGCGGTATGTCGGGTTCAAGTCGTGCACGAATGCAGATGCTGATTCGTGAAATGTCGATGAAGTCCATTCGGCTACGTTGCCGGCCATGTTATACAGTCCGTAATCATTAGGAAAATAGGAGTATACCGGTGCAGTATACGCCGCTCCGTCATCGATATAATTTCCTCGTCCGGGCTTGAAGTTAGCCATCAGACACCCTTTTGCATTCCTAGCCGACGGTCCCCCCCAAGGGTATTGGGTTCCTACTTTGCCACCGCGCGCCGCGTATTCCCATTGTGCCTCAGACGGCAGGGCATAAGGAAGTCGCTGCTGCCGGCGCGAAGCACGTTGGCTATTGACAAAGTTTTCATACAGGCGCGTACGCCATGCGTTGAACGCTTCAGCTTGGCGCCAAGTAACTCCCACTACTGGATATTCGTCAAAAGAAGGATGTGAGAAATAACCCGTTGCCATGGGCTCGTTCTGCGCATAGCTGAAATCATTGAGCCACACGGTGGTATCCGGATACACCAAGATGGTGTCGCGGCGGATAAAATCCGACCTGACCCGGTTCGGGTCGTTCTGTGCTGCCGCAGCTGCCCGCAGATCATAGGTTTCGTAGTGATACCGTAGCAGGCGCACATCGAGCTCGTCCTTGCCAAACACACGGTCGTCGCCCTGGTAGTACATCTGGCGTATGCGGTCGCGTGCCGTCGCATCACTCGCATTCCACAGCGACGAACGCCCCCTGCGGTTTACCCTATCCCAGTCGATGTAACGTTCGTTCGACCCTTCGACTTGCACAAAGTAGCTGTCATCGCCAAGGAAGTTATAAATGAGAATGGAGTCTCGAACCCAATGTACGAATTGCCGATACTCGCTATTGGAAATTTCGGTGTCGTCCATGTAAAAAGACGATATTGTTACTTGCCTATTCTGGGCAATCTGGGAAAACGTGATATCTTC
>CAZXSL010000117.1:0-9834 GCA_964643235.1 uncultured Sphingobacteriaceae bacterium
ATTTGAGTATTGCGTATTGCGTATTGAGACATGAGGTGTGAGACTGTAGGGCGCAAAATCTTGCGCCCAATAACAAATCAACAACTCAACGAATCCGCAAATCCGCAAATATGCAAATCTGCAAATCCGCAAACGGAGCGCAGCGACGTCCCGATGAACGAAGCGGAATGAAATGACGTCCCGATGAGTGAAACGATATCGGGGTGATATCGGGATAAGCAAATCAGCGCATAAGCGAATAAGCGAATAAGCAAATCATCAATCAATGTACAAAATGTGACGCTTATCACGGTATTTAAATTGGCTGTGGAGAAAAAAAATAGTTAACATTGTGCAGCACGGGGAGGAGCATTCGTTACGTTATAATTACAGGAAAATATGCATCAGGAAAGGATCAAAGTAGATTACCTACGGGATAAAGTGACTACCGCCGAAGAGGCTGTTAAATTGATTAAAAACGGGATGTTTGTTGCGAGTAGTGGTTTTACCAAAGCGGGCGACAGCAAGGCGGTCTTGCCGGAATTGGCACGCTACGGCGAGCAGGAGAACATCAAAGTCACATTGATTACGGGAGCGTCACTAGGCCACGGCACGGACGGGAAACTGGCTAGTTCAGGTGTGCTAAAGAAACGGATGCCTTTCCAAGTCGACAAGACCTTGCGTGGACATATCAATAAGGGCGATATCCTGTTTATCGACCAGCACTTGAGCGAAAGCGCCGAATTGCTGCATACCAAGAGCTTGCCCGAATTAGACGTGGCTATCCTCGAAGTCGCTTACATTGACCGCGACGGTAGTTTAGTACCAACGACTTCCGTTGGCAACTCAGTCATGTTTGCCTCACAGGCCAAAAAACTCATCATCGAGATCAACACGACCGTGCCGATGGATATTTTCGGTATACACGATATTTTCCAACCCGAAAACTACCCGCACCGAAATGTCATCCCCATAGTGGCATCTGATAACCGGATCGGGCGAAAAACCATTCCGGTAGATCCCAGTAAAATCGAAGCCATTGTCTTTACGAATATCAAGGATAGTTCGGCTGATATTACCCCGCCCGATGAAAAGACAACGGCCATCGCCAACCACTTGCTCCGTTTTTTCGAAAACGAGGTGCAAGTTGGTCAACTTACCGATAGGTTGTTGCCCATCCAGGCTGGTATTGGTAAGGTGGCAAATGCGGTATTATCAGGTTTTAAGAATAGCAATTTCTACGATTTGACGATGTTTTCTGAGGTGTTGCAAGATAGCACATTCGACCTCCTCGATTCGGGAAAATTAAGCTTCGCCTCGGCATCATCATTCGCACTATCAGAAGAATGTTATGACCGGGTGGTCAACAACTTGGACAAGTATCGTAATAAGTTTGTCCTGCGGCCACAGAACATCAGTAATACGCCCGGTCTCATCCGTCGTCTGGGTGTCATTGCTATCAATACGGCGATCGAATTTGATATCTATGGCAACGTAAACTCCACCCACATCGGTGGTAATAACATCATGAATGGTATCGGCGGGTCAGGCGATTTCGCGCGCAATGCGTTCCTCAGTGTTTTCGTCACCCAAGCGGTGTCTAAAGGCGGTTCTATTTCGCACGTGCTGCCCATGGTGTCGCATGTGGACCATACGGAGCACGACGTGGATATTTTGGTAACGGATGTCGGATTGGCGGATTTGCGTGGGCTAGCACCACGCGAACGGGCCCAGTGTATCATCGATAATTGCGTGCACCCAGACTACAAGCCGATGATGCAGTCTTATTTCGATCGGGCGTGCGAAACACGCGGCGGACACACACCCCATATTCTGGAAGAAGCCTTTAGCTGGCATACACGCTTCCGCGAAACGGGAAGCATGATGCCTAAAGACACAAAAAAGCAAAATTAAGTCCGCTTACCGCCAAGCCACTCATCTTCCAAGGTGTATGCAATCAACCAGTATCCCTCGGGTACGAAAATGATCGCGTCTCCATGCCAGGTGTTGAACAGGTCGTCGTGGTCGTGGTTTTGCAATGCGAATAAGGACACTTCGAGTACGATAGCGTAGCGGAGGTAATACAGGTAAACAGGTTGATCCGGAAGGTTTAGTGCTTGTATGGCTATTTGAAGCCCATGGCGGACTGAGCCATCCGTTTGTTGAATACCATAATCAGCATATTTGGGCAGATTTGGAACATAACGTAGGCCGTTGGTAGACGGAAAACGTTCGAACACCTCTTCCAATGCCTTTTCAAGGTGTTCAACCGGTGGGTCCAGCGGTCCGAAACCGTAATCCACGTATGGTGCTTGGGAAAGAGCATCCGCCACGTAGGGATAGTGCATCGTGGCGATATGTACAAGCCCGGTAATGCGGTATGGTACCCCATGTAGCTTCAGGTAGTCAAGCACGTCGAGCATCGGCTTAATGTGCTGCTCCACGAAGGCTTCTGCCTCCATTTTTGTTTGCAGTTGTGCTCTGCGTTGTTCGAGTTGGGACCTCTTGTTTTCATCCATAATCGGTTTCGTTTTGAGAAATGGTTTTATCGCTGGAGTCGGCCATATCGCTGCCGACGGCGGTATTGCTGCAACAGTCCGGCGATAAACAATAGCAATGGAGGCAGGGCGACATTCAACAGTTGCCAGAAAAACTTGTCTTCCCTCGTTTTGATCGGATCCAGCAACCGTAGTTTGACCTCCTTGCCCCGCAAGGTTAGTATGCCCTCGTCGTCCGTCAGGTAATCGATGGCATTGAGGAGGAAGGATTTGTTGGCAAATTGCTGTTGGGTAAAGCGGTCCCAGCCCAAGGGGTAGGGGGAGCCGTCGGTTGTATTGACTGCATTGGCAAAGATATCCCCATCCGCAATGGCTAGCATTTTCGTGGGTTCACTTTTTTCCGGAATCCGGACGTCTTCACCGATCCCTTCAGGCACCGGGCGATGGGCAAATACGGATGTGAATGTACCTTCGAGCAGTGCAGCCACCGGCAGCGGCTGGCTTTTGAATGTTTCAGGATCGGGTATCTCCTCTACCATCTGCAGGGAAATGTCGGCTGGCGCTTCCAGTGTCCGCGAGTACGGTGAAGAGTGGAGGATGATCTCCTTGTGGACACCTTCGGTGGCGATGGTATCAATGGTGCCGGTAAACTCGGTGCGGATGCCATCGAGGTTGCGGACTAGCGGATGGCCCGCCATGGGCATCAAAATCGGGTAGAACAGCCACGGGGCTAGTTCGATTTGCGCTTGGCCACCCACCTGTCCTAGAGTCAGTGGTATTTGTGCACAATTCAAGTCGCCAATCAGGTTGTAATTAAAGCGGATGCCGTAGGTAAACAGCATATCGTCCAGGTTAAGGTCGCGGGCCCAAGCCATTTGGTAGCCGTTCTCGCGCAGGCTGTCGATATCGGCCGTCATTTGGTCAATGGCCCAGATTATCCGGCCTCCTTTCATGGCAAAATAGTCGATTTTGAACTTTTCAGCTTCTGAAAAAGGCTGCGTAGGTTTGTTGACGACCAGTACGTCCATATCGTCCAATCCCTCAAAGTCCATCTCGCTAAGATTGACCCGGCCCACCTGGTATCCCGAGAGCAGGCTGTGCAGGGCATCGTACAAGTGCATGTCGTCCGTTTCACCATTCCCGTCGGTAAACCCAATGAGGGGCCTGCCACCGGCAGTTAGCCGTCGCAATGCCGATATAAACGTATATTCCAGGTTTTCGATGGAGTTGTTCAATACCTGTTCGTGCGATGCACCCAGTCGGTTCTGCAGCAAGTTGACGGGGATATCCCCATCGTCCGTCGATACCAGTGCACCTGGAAAAATGAGTTGCTGGGTCATACCCGTCGCCGTACGAACGTTGAGATTGGTGGGTCGTATACCGTACTCGGCCAGTATTTCCATGTTTTCCATCCGCTGTTGTTCGTTGCCCGAAAGCGGGTCGACAAAGCTGTACCGCAATCGGCCACCCGAGTAGGAATTCAGGTCGGAAAGAAGATCCGTAGTTGCCCGGCGCAGGCGATTGAACCCGGAGGGCAAGTCGCCTGTCAGGAAAACGGTGATGTGGACATCGTTGGGCAATTCACTTGCGGTCTGTTTCGACAGCGGAGCCAGAGTGAAGCGCTTGTCCTCGGTAAAATCGATACGCCCGAAAAACAGTCCGGCTAAAACATTGGCTACGATAACCGACAAGAGTAGGGCAGTGGTCGTGCGTGTCGTCTTTTTGAAGTTCGGATCGTGTAGATGCGTCAATGAAGCAACGGTAGCGCCAAGAAAAAGGACCATTGCGCTGATGAAGTAAACCAAGTCGCGACTATCCAACACGCCGCGGCTAATGGCCTCGTAATGGGCATGTATACCGATGTTGCTAATCACATGCTCGTATGCGTAGAGCATTGGCATAGCCGCCAATGCATCAAAAACATAATACGTTACGAAACAAAGCGAGACGGCTAGCAGAAACGATATAACCGGTTTGGTGGTCAGGCTGGATGTCCAAATGCCCAGGGCAGTAAATGTCGCAGCCAGAAGCAACAGCCCGATATACGACCCAAGTACCGCACCGTTGTCCACATTGCCCACAGGGTTGCCCAATTGGTAAATCGATATCCAATAAACCACAGTCGGTAGAATGGCGATGCCGATGACCGTCAGGCTGCCCAAGTATTTGCCCATAACGAATTGGAAGGTCGTTAGCGGTCTGCTCAGAAGCAAATCGTAAGTTCCCTCACCGCGCTCGCCGGCGATGCTATGCATCGTGATGGCCGGGATTAAGAACATAAGCAAATACGGGGCAATACCGAAGAAGCTCTCGAGTGTGGCGTAGCCGTAATCAAAGACATTGGTTTCTGGGAAAACCCAGAGCAGTAAACCCGTTACCAACAGGAAAATCCCGATAACCAAATAGCCGGTAAGGGAATGGAAATAAGCGGAAACCTCTTTTCTGTATATGCTGTACAAGCCCGATGCGTATAAATAATATTCGTTGTCTAAAATAGAAAAATAGGGTAAGGAAAACAAGCATGCCGCGCTATCTTGCCCATACGTAAACGATTTCCGTATTCCATTTCCCTAATGAAACAGGTGCTTGTTGGGTCTAGCAAAAGGCTTTATAATAGCCGTACTCATGAGCTTGGCATATATCTCTTAAAGTAAACTTAACATTGACTTAAACGATTTGATATACAAAAATAATTACCTTTGAATTGATTCTACTGATGACAAGAATGAGATATTTTATTTATTTCTGGGTTGTTTTCGCGTTGTATTTCATCATTGCGCACCCTGCTATTATTTACTACAATACGCATCCTCCTTATTATCTGGAAGGAAAAAGCCCTGTCATGGCGTTAATCTATCTGGTGATTGCGGTGCTGGGGTGGGGGGCTGTTTTTGCTGTGGGATTTAGGCTGGTTTATAAATATACCCTTGGCCTGCGAAAAGGGCTTCATCATATTTTAACAAACGGCACGAGGGTTACGGCCGAAATCGTTAAAATTGTTAAGTCGAAGATAAACTCGAAGGGCCAACACCCGATGGAAATAGTGGTTAAGTTCAACAACTTTTCCGGACAACCGATCCCGTATACAATTACCCTTGTCGATACGAAACCCCACCTCAAGCGTTATGAAGTGGGTAAACAAGTTTCGTTGCGTGTGGATAAATCCCTTAAACAGGCGCCCTATGTAACCATCGAAGGGGCTGAGGCTAAACTTCGCCCGGGTATGGTCGTACTAGGATTTGGTGTTTGGGCTATCTTGTTAGCACTCCTTATAACCTATTTTATGTACGCCTACAATACCGAGAGTCAGGGTTATGGCTGGCGATTCCTGGATTTTAGCCATCCGTTAATCTTGTCCTTAATCATATTGCTGGTGGTGGTATGCATCGGGTATTCTGTCGTATACAAGTCGATTTTGTCCCGCATCAGCGGTGTCGATGGAAAGCGATCGCTGGAGTTGTTGTTTTTTGGCGACCGAGCGACGGCGTTCGTTAGCAACACGTCCCAAACTGGCACCTACATCAATGAGCAGCCGGAGGTAAAATACGAGATGCATTATACTGACATGAAAGGTGTGAGGCATGAACTCAGCTTGAAGAAGGTCGTCAATTTGTTGAGCTTGCATAGCGTTCAAGAATCGACAAAGAAGATTTTTTATTTGCCCGATGCTCCACATGTGGTCGCATTTGAAGAAGATCTTATTCCTTAAAACTAAAAAAACTATGTTGAAAAAAATATTGCCAATACTGAGTGTATCCTTTCTTTTTTGTATGTCGTGCCAACAGTTTTCCCAATCCATACGGGATACTGTTGATCCCAATCATCAGCAAGTAGAAAATGGTATAACCGTGGATGACAAATTGGAGGCGGCGGAGTTAGCACCCCAAATTAAGGAAAAAGTGTCCGTAGCTTCGCGAATCGAGTATTTGCAAGATGCCGAAGACGCCCTCCGGAATCTTCCTGAGTTTAGTGGTAAACCTATCGTGTTTTATGGTTCGGTACACTTCTACAATGATGGTCGTATACGAACCGAAATACAAAACCCGGACAATACCGAGTTTATAGACCAATATGGATACCGAGATGGGCAATGGTCGAAGGGCGACCCGGTCGTTGTAACACGTAGTATGAGGGTCGAAGAACGGTTGCTGCCATTGGATGATATGTCGTTTTTGGCAGCGTACCGGGTATATCATACGGTGAAGGAAAAGATGGAGGAAATTGGTAGTGAGGAAACCATGCCACCCGTATATGTCGTTCCTAATCGAGGGAAGCCCCGCTGGTATCCCCAAACCCTGCAAACCGATAGGTCTCGTTACTCGATTAAGTTTGATACAGACGGTAATCTTGTAGAATTTGAGCGCGATTAACAATTGTCAATCCGTTCAATAAACTAGTTGGCAGTCGCTAAAACGAACAAAATAAAAAAGAAAACGAGTGGCAATACCGTCAGGATGGCCTGGGTAACCAGTACGGTTTTGTAAATCCCTTGGAGCCGATGTTTCATTATGCGGATCAAAGCGAGGGATACCACCGCCACCACGATCCAACAAGCCGAAAAAAGAAGGGATTCGTTGATGTTGAGGAATCCGCTGGTGTCGATCTCCCCGGTACTCATTATGAGCCAGTGTACTGCTATGCTTAACACGGCAGTCCCCGTTAAGCAGATGCCAATAGCTGCGATACGCAGCCAAATTGATGTCGTAGACCGCCGCTTGCTTAACAGCCAGAACACGATAACGAGTGGCAAGAATAAGGAAAGCCAGCCGAAAAACTCTTCTTCCATGGAGATTATCACGCTTATACGAATACAAAGATCGTAATTTGCATGCTGAAAAATACCCCTAAAAACCGTGAGTTCTTTAAAAGAGATACTCTTTACCTTTGATGATAGTAAATTGAGGAGGTTTTAGTAGAGCGAAGATGCATGTAAAAAGAATAGTTTTATTAATTCTTGCCGTTGTAGGGGTGTCCACGAAAGGGGCCGCCCAAGAAGAGTTCGGAATTATGTTTCCAAGCCGGTTTGGGCTGTCCTACCAGAAAGCGTTGGGAGTAGATGTCGGTCTGATTTCCTTTAACCAATGGAACGACCAAAATGGTTTTGCGTTTTATGATGTTACTTTAGGAGTGGAAGCGTTTATTTCCAAACCGTTCGTCGTGGCTCCCAAGCTCAGCTTTGATTTTGGTTTCGGCGACCTCATTACCGTGGGCGGAGGTTTGGATGTTTCCATGCCAACAGACTTTTCAAGGTCCAGTTGGGTGTTGACTCCCAAAGCCGGGCTTAGCTTGGCTTCGATGGTCCGTCTCTATTATGGCCGTCATATATTCCAGAAAGACCAAGACTTCCCTGACTTCGGTAAGCACCGTATTTCTTTGGAGGTCAATTTGGCTGCTTTCCACGATTTCAAAATCGGTTTGTAACACACGAAAGGAATGGGGCTTTTTTTACGGCCTATAACGCCCTATCGGCGCGCTCAATAAAAAAGCCCCAGACTTCTTTTCTTAGTCCGAGGCTTTTGTGACTTATTAAACACCGGGGTGTTTACGCGCCTAATTGTACGCGTTTGAATACGGAAACAGTCAATCCTTTGGATACGCCGTTTAGGAACTGTCCAACGTTTACGGATGAATCCTTGACAAACTCTTGATTCAACAGGGTCGATTCTTTGTAGAATTTGTTCAGTTTTCCTTGGGATATTTTCTCAACCATTTCTTCTGGCTTACCTTCTGCCCGGATTTGCTCCTTAGCGATTTCCAGTTCACGCTCGATAGTTTGGGCATCTACGCCGTCCTTGTCGATGGCTACGGGGTTCATCGCTGCGATTTGCATCGCTACGTCTTTGCCTGCCTCATCAGCACCGGCAACATCTTCGCTTAAGCCTACCAATACGCCCAAACGGTAGTTTCCGTGGATATAAGCAACAACTTTGTTTGCTTCGGCGGTTTCGTAAGTTGAAACGTCGATCTTCTCGCCAATTTTACCAGTTTGGTCAAGCAGGAGATCAGCGATTTTAACACCATCTATAGATAGCTCTTTCAATTCAGCAAGCGATGCGGGTGCATGCTCGATAGCAGCGGAAGCAATGCTTTCGGCGAAAGCGATAAAATCAGAGTTTTTCGCTACGAAGTCCGTTTCGCAGTTCAGCTCGATGACCACACCTTTTTTACCATCAGCCGTTGTTTGTGCGATGATAACACCTTCGTTTGACTCACGGTCTTGGCGGCTGGCAGCCACTTTTGCGCCTTTCTTGCGAAGGTAGTCTACTGCAGCCTCAAAATCGCCATTGGCTTCTACCAATGCCTTTTTGCAATCCATCATGCCCGCGCCGGTCTGCTGGCGTAGTTTATTTACATCTGATGCAGAAATTTGTACTGTTGACATATTGTTTTATCTTTTTAAATACGTGTTTTTTGTTTTTCCTGAAGCGGTACGTGGTGTACGTTAACAGAAAAAGCCGAATAATTGCAGAACGTGTCGGTGGAAAATGATTTCTCCCTACACCCCGTCAATTATTCGGCTTAGAAAAAATTATTCTCCTTCTGCGGCTTCCGTTTCAGAAGACGCTTCTGCTTTTGCTTTTCTGGGGCGCTTGCCTGCGGCGTCGGCGCTGTCAGCGGCTTTTGCATCTGCTTCCTCTTGCTCAGCTGCGGCGTCACCACCTTTGTCAATACGGGCTTTTGCTGCTGCTGCTTCTTTTTCAGCCTCCTCTTCCTTGTCGCGTTTGCGCTCATCCAGACCTTCTTGGATCGCTTTTCCAATAACGGAAGCGATCAAGCTGATTGATTTGGTTGCGTCGTCATTCGCCGGGATAGGGAAGTCGATTTCAGTGGGGTCCGAGTTGGTGTCCACCATAGCAAACGTCGGGATGTTCAGTTTCAAAGCTTCGCTAACAGCGATGTGCTCTTTCTTTACGTCCACGATAAAGAGTGCGGCAGGAAGACGGTTGAGATCGGCAATACCGCCCAACAAGGTTTCCAGTTTTACGCGCTCACGTTGAAGCATCAGCTTTTCCTTTTTAGACAATACAGCATACGTACCGTCTTTCGTCATCTTGTCGATGTTAGACATCTTCTTGATGGACTTACGTACGGTTGCGAAGTTTGTCAGCATGCCACCTAGCCAGCGCTCGGTAACGTAGGGCATGTTGGTATGTTGTGCTGCCTCAGCAATGATTTCCTTTGCTTGCTTTTTTGTTGCGACGAACAATACCTTGCGTCCGGATTTAACGATCTGCTTAATTGCAGAAGCCGCTTCTTCAAGCTTAACAAGGGTTTTGTTCAAGTCGATAATGTGGATACCGTTGCGCTCCATGAAAATGTACTTCGCCATTTTCGGGTCCCATTTGCGGGTAAGGTG
>CAZXSL010000118.1:0-9718 GCA_964643235.1 uncultured Sphingobacteriaceae bacterium
GGCGTTAGGAAACTCCTCGAAGCAACCCTTCGCATGATTCAGGTCGACATCGACCAATGCCACGATGTTTTCCTTGCCTTTGTTCCAGGCATTCCGTACGTCTGAGCGGCCTTTGCCGCCGACGCCTACACCCGCAATATTTAATTTATCACTGGGGGCAATGAATCCCGTACCACCCAGTACATGTCTGGGCACAATCATAAAACCGGCAGCAGTCATAGCACCTGCCTTGATAAACTGTCTGCGTGATGTCCGTTGTTGTGACTTTTTTCCTTCCATTGTATAACGTTTTTTAAAGATATTTAGAATTATAATTGAGTGAAATTAAACGATTTTTTTACTTGAGCAAAATTTATGTTTAAATCTATTTAGCACGATGGTTAGTGGTGTACAAGTCGGGTGCTTGTAAGGTGTTGTATAGTAAGGGTGTAGGTGGTGCTGTTTGACTCGTGTTGAAAATTTGTAGCGTATGTTGACTGTGATAAGGCGCAAGCCATTGGTGCAGGTAAATATACGGTGTTTGGTACTGCCTATGCAAAGCTATCGATATAAAAGCTGGTCAAAAATGTCGGCCAAAATTGTAAAACGAAAGCGCAAGCCACGTAGTTAATTTAATAACGTACTGGCTATCCCATACCATTACCCACAACGATTTTGTACCTTTGCGCTTATGAGTACCACAACGCCCCGCACGACCAAACTTCCGAAATTTGCCGACATGATCCTCCATGAGGATGACAACCTCATTGTCGTCAATAAACCACCATTCATATCCACGTTGGACGATAGGGAAGGCGGAGAAATCAATGTGTTGCGCATCGCGAAGAAATACCATGCTGATGTGCAAATCTGCCATCGCTTAGACCGGGATACATCCGGTTTGTTGCTGATCGCCAAAAACCCGGAAACGTACCGCTTGGTTTCCATCGAGTTTGAACGGCGAAGGGTCAATAAAGTCTACCATGCGATCATTGCCGGTACCCATATGTTCGAGGATTTATTGGTGGATTTGCCTATCCTGAACTTGGGGAATAAAAACGTCACGATTGACCGTGCTCGGGGTAAGGTTGCGGAGACTTATTTTAAATCCTTGCGTTATTTCAAGCATTATACGTTGGTTGAATGTAGGCCCATAACCGGTAGGATGCACCAAATCCGGGTACACTTGGCCACGCAGCATGCTGCTATTGTGGGCGACGCGATGTATCGCGGTAAGCCGGTCTATTTGTCGCAAATCAAAAAGCGTGGATTTACGCTCGCAAAGGGCGAAGAGGAGCAGCCCATTATGAAGCGATTTGCCCTGCACGCTAAGGAAATCAGCTTTTCGATAGACGGGCAAGAATATCGCTTTGAGGCACCCTATCCAAAGGATTTTGCTACGCTGCTAAGGCAGTTGGAAAAGTATGATGATTAATTTATCGTAATGGTGCGATGGCCGGTGTTTTTACAGAAGCAGCTGTTTTGGGCCGCGAACGTCGAGCCCCAAATCGGTGTTTAACTTGGAAATAAAATGTGTAGCCAGTAAGGGCGATTCGACTTCTAGGTTTTGGTGGATGAAAAAGTAAAGTTTTTGCAGGCCTGCGTCCCGCCATTCGGCAATACGTTCCACCCATTCGTCTAGTCGGTTGTAATCACTGGCATGGTTGGCACCCACATAACGTACAAATGCTGAGGGTGTGGTCATGCGCATGTGCAGCATATCTCGACGACCGGCGGTATCAACCAATACATTAGAGATGTTTTTCGATTCCAGCAGTTTATACAGGGCCGTGCTGACGGTTCGGTCGGCAAACCATTCGGCATTGCGAACTTCAACCGCTAGGGGGATTACTTTTGGAAAATCGTGGAGGAACCCGCTAAGTCGGTCCAAGTCTTTTGGTTTGTAATTGTCATGCATCTGCAGGAAAGCCATGCCTAATTTGCCCTCAAAGTGACTGATAGCATCGCAAAAAGCCGTTACCTTGTCAGCCGTATTGAGCAGCCGGCTGTAATGGCTAATTGATTGGGGTATTTTGGGGAAGAATTTGAAATCGTCTGGTGTTTTGTCCCGCCAAACGCCGACTTGCTCGGCGCTGGGCGAGTTGTAAAACGTGGCGTTGAGTTCGATACTGTTGAACTGTGTGGCGTAGTACGATAATTCGTCTTTTGTGCCACGCGGATAGAAACCTTTTAAATCCTGTTTGTTCCATTTGGCACAGCCTACGTAGACCTCCATGCCTTGTCCGCCCTGATGTTTTTCCAGTAAGGCGATCGTCTCCGGTGGTGTAGGGGGTAGGCTGAAATCAATATCCCCAGGATTGTCTACTTGTCCAAATTTCATCCGATTTCTCCTTTGTGGGCCCTATGGCCGTGAGTTAGTGTTTGAAGTGGCGAACGCCGGTGGTAACCATGGCTACCCCTTTTTCATTGGCCATATCGATGGATTCTTTATCCTTAATCGATCCGCCGGGTTGCAATACGACGCCGATACCGGCATTGGCAGCAATCTCAACACAGTCTGGGAATGGGAAAAACGCATCCGAAGCCATGGCTGCACCGTTTAAATCGAAGTTGAAATGCTTGGCTTTGTCGATGGCCTGGCGAAGTGCGTCTACGCGGGAAGTTTGGCCTACACCACTGGCCAGCAATTGGCCGTCCTTAGCCAGAACGATGGTGTTCGATTTGGTATGCTTGACAATTTTATTTGCAAAATACAGGTCATCCAGCTCGTTGGCCGTGGGTTTGCGTTCGGTAACGGGAGTCATTTGATCCGGTCCTTCGATCACGCTGTCTTTGTCCTGCTCGATGAAACCATTGAGTAAGGTTTTGATTTGCTTGCTTGGTAAGTCAACATCTTTGCGCTGCAACAAAATCCGGTTTTTCTTTGTTTTCAGGATATCCAGTGCGGCAGGAGCGAAAGAAGGAGCTATCAGTACTTCAAAAAACAACTTGTTAATCTCTTCGGCCGTCTCGGCATCGACTTCACGGTTGCAAATCAATACGCCTCCGAATGCTGAAACCGGGTCGCCTGCCAGGGCATCCGCCCAGGCTTGTGACAACCGCTCGCGCGTGGCCACGCCACAAGCGTTGGTGTGTTTCAGGATGGCAAAAGTAGGTTGGTCAAATTCGTCAATCAAAGCTACTGCGGCGTCTACGTCAACAAGGTTGTTATATGATAATTCCTTGCCGTTCAGCTTGTCGAACATCGTGTCAAGGTGACCGTAGAACACACCTTGCTGGTGTGGGTTTTCGCCATAACGAAGTACCTGGGCTTGCTGTTCGCTTTGCTTGAGTACGTGCAGCCCTTGGTCTTGGTTGAAGTAGTTGAATATAGCCGTGTCGTAATGCGATGAGGTGTTGAATGCCTTGGCAGCAAACAGTTTGCGTTGTGCCAATGTGGTGTGCCCTTCACTTTCGGTCAGGATGTCTTCCAATAATTTGTAGTCGTCCTTGGACGAGATGATGACCACATCGTTGAAGTTCTTGGCAGCCGCACGGATGAGTGAGATGCCGCCGATATCGATTTTTTCGATGATGTCTTGCTCTGCCGCTCCAGAAGCGACGGTTTCTTCAAAAGGATATAGATCGACGATGACCAAGTCTATTTCCGGGATGTTATATTGGTCGAGTTGTGCTTTATCGTCAGCTAATGGCCGGCGCGACAAGATACCGCCGAATACGTTCGGGTGTAAGGTCTTGACACGGCCGCCCAATATCGAAGGGTATCCGGTCAGGTCTTCGACGCGCTCCACACCGATGCCCAAGTCCTTGATGAAGGATTCGGTGCCACCTGTAGAATAAAGCGTGACGCCAAAGCGATCCAATAGACGGATCAGGGGCTCGAGATTGTCTTTATAGTAAACCGATACTAAGGCATTTTTGATTTTTACAGGATGGCTCATTGCTTTTGTTTTTTTAAAGCCGCAAAGATACCATATTTAAATGCCTAGATCAAGGTATGTCACATCTTTTTAAGCAGGTTTTCGATTACTTTAGGGTAATGGAGGTGTTCGAGTTGCTGGCCGTTGAATTTGATTACCTCGAGTGTGTCTTCTGGGTCGATTTTGAACCGGCCCTGGTAGATGATTTCGCCTTCGTCAAATTTCTCGTTCACAAAGTGGATGGAAATACCCGACTCCTCTTCTTTGTTTTCCATGACGGCACGGTGCACACGATCGCCATACATGCCTTTCCCTCCGTATTTTGGTAAGAGGGAAGGGTGGATGTTGATGATTTTGTTTGGGTACGCCTTAAGGAGGTTTGCAGGTATCAGCCACAAGAAACCCGCTAGTACAACCAAATCGATGTTTAATTGCTGCAGTAGCTTGACAATGTTGTCGGACTCAAAAAACTCCCTGCGATCGAAGACATGGGTGGGTACCTCAAAATTGTCGGCGCGTTGCAAGACGAACGCATCGGAATTGTTAGACAAGACCAAGGCAACCTCGGCATCATCGTGATACTTGAAGTGTTCCATGATTTTTTGAGCATTGGAACCTGATCCTGAAGCAAAAATGGCGATTCTTTTTTTCACGTCTTTAATAATGTTATGGCGATACGGCCGATCGTTCCCAAACATAGTAAAAATTATTTTTATGGAGATATGGGGCCTGCGCTTAGGGTCTACGACAAAAGGCTTTGCTCGGTATCCGTTAACTTGGCAGGTTTTCGTCTTTACAATGAATATGCTGGGGAAGCAAATAATTTATCCTCTGCTTTTGGCTGAGAAATCAGCAATGCGGGTTATGACAACTAGGAATACATACCGCGGTAATCCAAAATATTCGGTGTTTGGCAGGACATAATATGCTCCTGTGTCAAAAATATGACGCAACAAGTGACCGATTCCATCTATTGCTAAGCAAAAATTACTATTTTTGTGCGCTTAATGGGTTTACTTGTAGTATTTGCCCTTAGGAGTACGGCAGACACATTCATCAAAAATAGTTCTTTGAACACCATATGCTAAATAGAAGACACCTACGGGTCAAAGTGTTGCAAACCTTGTATGCGTACCAGATGTCCGAAAACAAGGACGTCAAGGATTTTGAGAAAAAGCTTCTCAAAAGCGTTGACCAGGTCAATGAAATGTACATTTGGACATTGGGTTTGCTGGACGACGTGGCGGATTACGTACTGGTGGATGCGGAAGATCGCAAAAACAAATTCCTACCTACTGAAAACGATTTGGCAGCTGATACGAAGTTGAGTACCAATACGTTTATCGAGTCGTTGCGTGCCAATGCTGACTACTGTGATGCGGTAAAGCGATATAGGGTGTCGTGGTCTTTTGACCCTGAGATCGTCCGGAGCATCTTTGCCCAACTCCGGAAATCGGATGAATATAATGCCTACTTGGTGCAGGCTGATCGGTCTATCGGGGCCGAGAAAGATATCATCAAGTATATTTTCAAGAAGTTGATTCTGAAAACGCCCGCCATTGAACAGGCTTTCGAAGAGAAATTCATTAATTGGCCAGTAGACAAGGAAGTGTTACAGGCGATGATAGCCAAGACGTTCAAGAATTTTAGCAGTGAAAATCCCGCGCAAAACAAGTTGGCGGATTTAACGCCAGACTGGCCGGAGGACCGGATATTCATCCTTGAATTATTCACGCAAACGGTTCGTCACCAGGAAGAGTACCAAAAGTTGATTGCTGAAAAGACAAAAAATTGGGACTCCGAGCGGATTGCCTTACTCGATACGCTGCTGATGCAGATGGCACTTAGTGAAATGCTCCACTTTCCATCGATACCGGTCAAAGTGACGATCAATGAGTATATCGACATCTCCAAAGTGTACAGTACTGGCAAGAGTAATACGTTTATTAACGGTGTATTGGACAAGATATTAGGCGAGTTGCGATCTGCCGGCCGTATCCACAAGCGGGGGCGGGGTTTGGTAGAGGAATAAACAGACTCAATACGAGACGAGGTCAAAACAACAAACACATAAATTTAAAATCAAATGAAAAATATTAAAATCATCGCACTTTCATTTTTAAGCGCAGGATTTATGTTTGCATGCGGTTCTGGAGAGCAATCGGGTACCACTACGACACAGGAAATTCCCTTGGATGAGCAAGGTGATCAGCCTGTTGCACAGCATGTCATTCCGGAAAGTGCGGCTGGCGAGGCTATCTTGACATTCGATGACGACTCGTATAATTTCGGTACGATTAAAGTCGGCGAAGTCGTCGAGCATGAGTTTACATTGGTCAATACCGGCGATGCGCCATTAATCATCTCCAACGTGCACGCCTCATGTGGCTGTACCACGCCCGATTATTCCAAAACACCGATTGCACCGGGCCAAACCGGTATGGTGAAGGTGCGGTTTGATAGCAATGGGCAGATGGGTAACCAGCATAAGATTATTACGGTAACGTCCAATGCGTTGGCTACCAATACACTGTTGCACCTTCGTGGCGAGGTGATACGATAGTTAAAGGGTTTTGTAAATTTTATCATCAATCAATAGTAATGACAGCAACCATCTTATTACAAGCACAAGGCGGCGGGATGCAGACTTTCATTTTCATGGGTCTGATTATCGTGATTTTTTACTTTTTCATGATCCGTCCGCAACAGCGTAAAATCAAAGAACACAAAAAATACGTGGACGAATTGAAACCGAACGATCGGGTCGTCACGACGGCAGGGATACATGGCCGAATCGTTGAAGTAGGTGATACGACGTTCTTGGTCGACGTGGGTAGTGGAACGAAAATAAGGTTTGATAAAACCGCCGTTTCGCTTGAGGCATCCAAAGCGCTAAATGCTACGGGTACCGACACGAAATAGTTTTTTGTAACACAATAAGACCGGTATGGTAAGCCACTGCAACACAGCTGGTATGTCCATGCCGGTTTTTTTGTGGTTTGCTGCCATGGCCTGCGTGTTGTGAAAGCAGGATGAAATACCTAAGTTTGTTATCGTATGCCCCTCAATAAGACACAGAAGCGCAAGCTCAGTATTTTTCTCCGATGCCTCGTTTTTTCGGGTATTGCCTGGGTGCTGTTCGCTACTGCAAATCAATATACCGATAGCCGGGTTGTCGAGTTGCATTATGTCAGGATGCCAGATGATAAGGCTTTCCATCCACAGCAATCGGATTCGGCAATGGTATATGTTGAAATGAGTGGTTGGCAGTTTCTGATGAATTCGTTCCGCAAGCAATCTCCACAATTGGAGGTGGACCTAACGGCGCTAAGAAACCGGAATTGGGTGGCTTTTTCGGATCAACTTGATTTTATATCCGGCCAGTTCCCGGTTAACCACCGCGTGGTGTCTATTTCACCGGATACCTTGTATTTTGACTTCTCCAACCAAACCGAACGTAAAGTAGCCGTGGCCCCGATATATGATTTACAGTTTAAACGTCAACATGGTATAATCGACGAAATAACGGCATCGCCTAAATATGTGACCATAACCGGTCCACTTGAAGATGTCGTGCAGATTGAGCAGTGGGAAACCGATACGATCCGGGCCAGTGGGGTGGACGCGAACCTGTTGACTACCGTGGGGCTGAGCAACCATCAGCGAGGAAACATCAACGTGTACCCTACGACGGTAGACGTGATGATTCCCGTCGGGGAAATGACCGAAAAAATTATTGAAGTGCCCATCAAGGCAGAAAATGCAGCGGATTTTAGTTCGGTTAAGCTATTCCCGGGCAAGGTCAAGCTTACAATCATGGTTTCGTTGAGGGATTATGCCAAAGTGGGGGTAAGTAGTTTTGAAGCCGTTGTTAATATGGATGACTGGACTGAACGAGACATCAAGGAGCTGCCGGTACTGATCACCCAGAAGCCTGATTACTGTCAGCTGATTAAAATTGAGCCTCAAAATATTGATTTCTTTGTACGGAAGTAAATGATGTTGAAAGTCGGAATTACCGGAGGGATTGGGAGTGGTAAAACTACTGTATGTCGGATTTTTAAAGCGTTGGGTATCCCGGTTTATGATGCAGATCGTGAGGCGAAAAACCTGATGAATACCCATCTCGACTTGGTCAATGCGATTAAGGCCGCTTTTGGTAATGAGGCTTATGGCGCTGATGGGATGCTCGATCGCCAATATTTGGCTTCACGGGTATTCAACGATGAGCAGGCATTGGCTCAATTGAATGCAATTGTCCATCCCGTCGTTATTCAAGCTGCCAACGATTGGGCTGCTGCCCAGGATGCTCCGTATACCGTCAAGGAGGCTGCCCTCATGTTTCAAAGCGGTTCGTATGTGCATAACGATGTCAACGTTGTGGTCGCCGCGCCCGATGAGCTACGCATCGACCGCGTGATGCAGCGTGACGCGGTTACCGAGCAGCAAGTTCGGGCACGGATGGACAAGCAATGGGCGCAAGACGAACAAATAGAAAAGGCCGATTACGTGATTTGGAATGATGGGAAGCGGATGTTGATCCCCCAAGTGTTGGAATTGGACCGGATATTCAAAGCCAATGAGTAAAGGAGAAGTGCTATCTGATTTTTTGGTAAGCCGGCCGGAAGGTGGATATTATTGTCGATATGGTGGTTTTTTTATCGATCCCAAATATCCGGTGGATACGGCAATCGTATCCCATGCACATGGCGACCACGCCACGCCGGGGCATAGGCTTATTTACAGTACACGTGCTACGGCCGCATTCATGTCACACCGGTTTAAACGGCAACAACCCGACAGTATCCAGACGCTGGACTACCATACACCTTTCTCCATTAACGGCGTGAAGGTGTCGTTTATCCCTGCTGGCCACATTCTTGGATCGGCTCAGATATTGATGGAATACGACGGAATTCGGTATTTGTATACCGGCGATTACAAGATGCAGGACGACGCGACTTGCGAGGCATTGGAAATTGTGAAAGCAGATGTGCTGATTACCGAAAGCACGTTTGCTAATCCAGCTGTCCGGCATCCGGATCCCATTGTCGAAATCGAAAAGCTCAATCAAACACCCCATAATATTTTGCTGGGTACCTATGGGCTGGGAAAAGCGCAAAGGCTTACCTGGTTAATCAATCAATATTGCCCGGATAAGGAAGTCCTCGTTCACCACACCATCCTGCCCCTGCACCGTATTTATGAGCGGCAAGGGGTGGCGGAGCTTCGTTATCTTCCCTACGACCGAAAGGCAATGAAAATGCCCAGCCAGAATAAGATATACATGGTGCCACCGATGACGTTTAATAGCTATTATCGAGCTACCAACGTGCTGCGCGTCTTTGCTTCGGGCTGGAAACGCCTGCATCAACAGAACGATCTGGAACTTTATATCTCCGATCATGTGGATTGGAATGATATTCTGCGGTTCGTGTCTGAAGTAAACCCACGTGAGATATGGACGGTGCACGGAGATGGAAGGCCCCTGAAAGCACATTACGATGACGCTATCTTCGTTCGGGATGTGCTAGTTGTAGAACAGTAGCTTCACAAAGGTTTTGGGTATTTCGGTCGTCGCGATTGAAATTATATCGTTTCCAATAAGAATGCTAATCCGGTAGCGAGTGCTGCTCCGATAAACGGGCCTACGACAGGTACCCAGGCATACGAGCCATTAAAAGGAGCCTTGCCCTTGATGGGTAGGAAGGCATGAGCGATACGCGGGCCGAGGTCGCGAGCCGGATTGATGGCATAACCCGTTGTGCCTCCTAAAGCCAAGCCAATGACCCATACGACGAAAGCAACGGGGATAGCCCCGATAGAACCCAGCCCAATCGGGGTTGCTGAATCGTCAG
>CAZXSL010000119.1:0-9557 GCA_964643235.1 uncultured Sphingobacteriaceae bacterium
CCATCTTCCTGCGCCAGGATGATGGGCGTTTTTCATTTGCCGTTCAACAACGGATTTAAGGAGCTACTTCCAATGCCGGCTTGTAGTCGCTAAGCGCGGCTAGTTCTAACAATTTTTGCTCCGCCTCCACGATGCACGTATGCATATTTTCCAATTGCAGGTGGGCATAGTCTTTCATCTTGGGCATGAGGCTTTGGTAGTATTGCAAGCCGTTTCGCAGGTTTTCCTGGAAGATACGGAAGTACGACTCCTTTCTCTCCGAAAGACCTTTCTTGTGAAGATCGATTTCCTTGGCCAGGTAATCCAAATAAAGCTGTAGTTCGTTGACAAACAAATTGGGCCTAAACAAACCGTTTAAGACATTTGCTTTACCATAGATGTGGCTAACCATTTCCTTCAGGGACGAAATATTGGAGAAATAAGCTAAATTAGGTCCTGGACATACGGTTACTGCATTCAATTTGTACTTTGTACGTATATCATTTTTCATTACTGCCGGTGCCGCCAGACCGTCGCAAAGGCAGTCCTTTTCCACGATTAGAGCTTCAGCCCTCAGGTAGTCCTCCTCGTTCGGATACTTAGCACGTGCTTCTTTTAATTTCAGATGCTGGTACTGGCGCGAGGCCGTACAGATCGGCTTGTCGGTAAACTCGCTATTAAAGGTCAAGTATTTCTTATGGCAAGGACTACCGGGTCGATTGCGATCAATACGGAGCTTTCGTTGCCTTTCCGAACTGCTTTTTCTAAAATTATGGAATGGCACCCCCAAAGGCGAGGCGTTACTGAGGAAAAAGTCGGCGGGCTCGGCCGCTGCGAGTTTCGCTAAGGTATCATCATCAAGGTTTGTTGCTTCCGGTACCAACAGGAAAGGGCTACCCCATCCGGTTCCGTCCAATGCGTAATGGTCCATGAGAAACTGGTCTTCATCGCGATGGCCGATACCGCCTTGTACGGTAATCCGTTGCGATGGTGGGTATTGGAACATAAAACTTCCCCTTTTGGCGAGTGCTGCGTCACATATTTCCTTTAATTCGGCATACAAGGATTGGCGATTGGTTTTAAAAGTTTCCATGATGGGTCCTAATAGCAAGCCGTCGTTGACAAAAGCGTGCCCACCGCAGTTCAGCCCCGATTCGATCCGGAACTCTGAAATCCACAAACCTTTTTTCGCCAACATCTTGCCCTGTATCATTGCCGAGCGGTAATCGCTGACTTTTAGAATAATTTTCTTATTCAGGACGCCAACAGCATTGGGAAAGAAATCATCGAACGACTCAAAATAGCTGTACAAACGGGGGTTCAATCCCGCAGAAAGAATAACAGCGGAACGCAACTTGCTCTTGGCAAAACCCCGCAGCGCGGCTAGTGCATCCGAATATTCAGGTGGTAAGGGTTGCCCCGAACTATCGTAGTTGGTCTTGTCTACCTTGGTCATGATGTTGACATCAATACTACCCGGGCTGATCGCATTGCGCAAAATCGTGCTTAATTCTTGCTGTTGCTTGCCCTCTGCCGAAAGCATGGCCTCGAAGTCCCGCTTTAAAGGTGAGGTATCCGGTAGCAATTGGAAATATTTTGTGATATCCGCTCCCGGCGCAAATGCTTGCTGACGCAACTCCGTGACCTGCTTGTATACGAGGTCAGCCAGCAAATTCAAATAAGCCGTAATGCGGCGTGCCCGGCAATCGTCCATATCAGCCGTGATGGGTTCGTGATCCATCCCGTATGATGTGGTATAATGCTCGCGCATTTGCTCCAGTAGCTCGTCATCGGCCAACGATAGCGAAGATGATATACCGAACCGGGCTACCTTCAAGGGCGTATCAATGGTAAATCCCAAACCCATAACCGGGATATGGAAGGTATGTTGTGTATTTTTCATTCGTTTTATATTTCTATCTGGTAATTATGCGGCACTTAACGAAATAAATGAATCTTATCACGCTATGCCTAATTGTGCTTTACCTTCGTCCGTGATGTTATCGTAGCTCCAAGCCGGTTCCCAAACCAAGTCGATGGTTACTTCCATGTCCGGAAAATCGCCTTCCAAAGCGTTGCGGACACCGGTGGTAATGGCATCCCCCAGTGGGCAATGCGGGGTAGATAGGGTCATGGTCACCTTAATCTTACCGGCTTCCGAAAAATCCACGTCGTATATCAATCCCAAATCGACCACATTCACAAAAAGCTCAGGGTCGATTACTTGCATCAATGCCGTTTGGGCTTTTAATTTTTCGGCAGCATACTTATCTGTCAACGTTATTTCCATGATGTATAAGTGGTTTATGAAGCAAAACTTTCAATACGTTTGTACCGTATATAACCGCCAGTAGAATCCATAGTACGAGCGACATGCGAATAACCAAAACCTGGTCAACAACGACACCCAACACCAACGAAACCAATGCAATAAGATATAAATAATACTGCATAGCTGTCAGTTTTTCGTGATACAACTGCTTAGGCAAGGGTACCTTAACCTTGCCTGTTAAGCTCCGGTAATGGTTGTTCCAAACAATAAACGGTAACGTTTTAAATGTCATGCCCAGGATAATCGCCGTTATCCACCCCAAAAAGAGAAACGTACCGTACAAGGTTACCCATTTCGTATCGCCGAGCCCGTATGTCAGTGGCAAAACAACCAATCCTGACAGGAGGCAAATCAACGATACGGAAGTATGCCTCATCAAGATATCCACTTTACGCCGCACGCGGCTAGTATAGGCATCGGCAAGATAAGCTAGCCACGCGATAACCCCCAATCCAACGATAGCTCCGTAAACAAGCATGTATCCCACAATGGGATTGAAGTAGCCATCCACCAGAAAGAGGATAAGCCCGAGGTTTTGCAAGATAATTGCAGCTTGCAACAACCAATTCCGCTTGGATTTGCCTAATAGAAACATCGGCACCAGCTTGCTGCTTACCCCTACGATCAATTGCAGGAACCATCCAACTAAACCCGCATGGGCATGCAATTTTAATATATCAAGATGATTGCGCGGAATAAACGTGTAAGACAGATTGATGGCTAACAAAAGCCCTATGACCGTCGTTACCAACAGCCATAGGGCAGAAACAACAATGAAGATCTTGGAGGTGCTGGCATCGGGGTTAGGAAAGGCCGTACCCATGACATTAATGACGTATATCAGGGCGGCGGCGACAACAAGTAAACCGGCCACAATCATCACAGTGCCGGTATGGAAACCCCAAAAAGACCAAACCAACAGTACCGTACCCACGGTTAACAGCACAAATGATGCGACCGCCAAGGGGGTACTGAATAAACTCTTTTCACAGATGACGGGCAGCAATTGATAGGCTGCCCCGAAAATCATCATCGTACCCCAACCCAATGCAGCAACATGTACAACGGCTAATACCCGTGGCGCAAAATAATGGCCTGTGAGATCACCCGCCGCTACAAACAACAGCACGCACATCAACAGAAAAAACAACGTGGCTGTACCGTAAAACGGCAATACCGCTGCCGGACTCGGGCTTTTCCCTATTTGTACTCCCGCTGTCATTACCCGATACCCATTTTAATTGCCCGCTAATGGTTGAATCAATACGTTCACGTTACCCTCGCCTATTTCATGGATATGAATGGCGTATTCGGATCCTTGTAATTCTTCCAAAAGGTGCAGCGGCACCCGTTTGTGGTCGACAAGCAAAACCTCGCCTTTATCGAGCGTCGGCAATACTTCCAAAATCGTTTCCATCGGCTGTGGCATGGGTAAATCACGGACATCAATGTGCCGTACCCTCGTGGTGTTAAACCGAGCCAACAGAACCGAAAAAGCTTCAGCATCATGCATGGTTACGTTGCCATCCTCGGATTCATAGGATAGTGATGTAGGGTTTTTAAAAAACCAAGTATGATGCAACTTCTCCCCTTCTGACTGGACAAAGCTATCCGTACCCTTCTTACCTAAAAGATTGATCAAGGGGTACGGGATAAACGAATTGGTAATACATAGGACATACCCTTCAGGCAAGGCTTGATATCGCTTCATAATCTCCTTTAGCGGGTCGTCTCCGGATTCTATAATCGCGCGGACGTCAAACGTGTCAATCTGGTGTGGTTTGGCAGCTTGCAGCCAATCCGGCCAATCCGGGCTTGCTCCGGAATCCCCTTCGGCATGAACCGGCTTGGCTATAAAAGTAAAGCCCAGGGGTTCTAAGACCTGCTGGAAATCCTCAAGGGTGCATCCACCAATGGAAGCCGCTTCCGAAAGTGTAACACGTGGCGCCATCACACGGCGCAACAACGGATTTCGAAGCTTCCGTAAAGGCTTAGCCAATGAAGCTATAGCCTCTATACTCTCCTCATTGATTTTGATGAGCTCCGAAATCCGTGTGTGGGGGCCGATAATCATTATCCTTGTACTAGGCGGTCCTGTTCCATTTTAACAATCTTTGGGAACAAAATATTGTTTTCCAGGTGGATATGCTGAAACAGATCGCTCTCAAATTCTTTAATTTTCTCATATAAATAGGTATATGAGTTGCAGGCATTGGCCGGCAATTTATAATCCTTGGTGAGCGACCGGAAATTGCGCAGTTCCTCGCCCGCCGATTCGTGTTCTTCTTCCATAAATTTAACGACATCGGCCATTTTCTGTTCGGTAATACCAATTTGCCGTTCCAAATCCTTGGCCACAGGGAAAACTTGCTTTTCCTCCTTTTCTAAGTGGCTGTACAAATCAGCCATAAATTCGTGCATGCCATGGGCCAATTTCATAAGCTCGTGATGCTCCACACCATGACGGAGCGCCACCTTATCAGCTAGTTGCTCGATAATCGGACCGTTCTCACGCACGTAGCGATGGTGCACATTGTAGATGTAATCTGCCAGAAATCCAAGATCCCATTTATCGAAATCATGGTTTGCACCAGCAGTAGGCGCTATTTGTTCGGCTTCGTCGAGCTTAGCCAACACTTGGCGTTCGTCTAAACCCGCCTCGGCAGCTGCTTCCTTGATGGATTTTTTGCCCCCGCAACAGAAATCAATACCCAGTTTCTTGAATACTTCGGCCTTGCGGACATCCTTGGCGGCTATCTCGCCTACGGTTTCCTGCTTACCAGCTGCCGCCGGCTTCGCAATCTGTACACGCCACCATTGAGGACCTGACTCCAAATATTCCCACGTAAATGTATTCCCCCGCTCGCCCAGCAATTGGTAATATAAAGGTTTGGGGTCATGATCATTTAGGATGGTAAACGCCTCCCCTTGTTCCAAAGCGTCAAAATGGTCGAAAATTGTCGGATGCTTTAGCCGGGGCTCAATCCGGGTTACATCCAGTATTGCTGTTTTAATCATGACTGTATAATTTAATTTAAGACAAATTTATCCTTTATTACTTGAATATATTCTTAATCAACTACTTATTACATTTTTATTACAAATCCTTTCGCTTGAAGTACCTGGCCGACAGAATAAGTGGGATGGTTATCCACATCAGTAACACGGCTACCGTTATGGTCATTCCGCCTGAAGTACCAAAGAAATTCCGGAAAATAGCTCCTGTATATCCCATCATAGCAGAAACATCGATCTGTAGCAGAATCAGTATCCGACTGATATCTACTGGATTCAACATCGATACGGCAACCATACCACTTTCAATGGGATAGTCTGAAAACTGGAATACGATAAACAATATCAGGGCATCGAAGAGCAAGGCAAAGTACAACCACAGAAGGATGGACAAACCAATTCCTTTTGCTTTATCACGTATCCGAACCGAGGCCCACATGGCAATGGACACGAAAACAAGCGAAAGCACGACGCCACACAAAACAAGTACGATGCCCGACGGCATAAACGCGTAAAAGACGACCGGAAGCCCCACTCCTACTAAAAAAGCAAGCGACACGGCACCACCCAAACCAACGAAAATGCTCATCCATATCGTTTGCCGCTTAAGCGGCTGGCTGACCAGTAATTCAATAAACTCCGCACTATTGTATAGATACACCGTCGAAAAAATAATACTAACCAACGGCACAACGAACAGAATGATATTCAGCAGGCTGGCTACGCCTTTGTCTGCATTGCTCTCCATGCCAAACACCGTCATGGCTAACGCAAACAACACCAAGGTATATACCATTATCGTGCGGTTTCGCAGCAAGTCAGCAATTACATATTTGATAATCTTACTCATGCCATCACTCCTTTGTTTTCTTGTTTTGACATAACTTGAGCTATCGCTTTGCCTAACCTATCGGCTCCGGTTTCGTTTTTCAGTGCCTCCAGGGATTTATGGAACAGCGGGCTGCCGTCTTGCATGTAAATTATTTCGGTAACGAGATCATCCAAATCGCTCAACACGTGCGATGTGATGATAATTAATTTATTCCTCGATTTTTCGGCTAGAATTTTGTCTTTGAGCAGCTCTGTGGCCACCGGGTCCAACCCAGCAGTGGGTTCGTCCAGAATCAGCACATCGGGTTTGAACATAAACGCCAAGCAGGCACTTACTTTTTGCCGGGTACCGCCGGAAAGCGTACCCATACGTTTATCGAGCATGGTTCCCAGTTCAAATACCTCGTATAGATCCTTATCCAGGTTTTCCTTAGGTACTTTGCGGATATCCTGCATCATGTCCAACACCTGGCCAATCGTCATATTTTCCGGATATCGGCCAATCTGAGGCATGTAACCTATATGTTTGCGGTATTCCCATTGCTTACCGATCGGTTCACCTTTGAACAAGATAGACCCTGATTGTGGGACGACCATACCCAAAATGGACTTGATCAACGTGGTCTTACCACTTCCGTTGGGGCCGATCAGTGCAATGCATTCTCCTCCCTTCAAGTCTAAGGAGACATCGTCCAGAACCTGAAGCTTTCCGAAGCGTTTGGCGATATGTTGGATATTGATCATAAATCTACGGGTTTCATCAATGGTAAATCATCTTTTAAATTTTCAGGTGTCAGGCTGGGCAGGACACGTTCCGTACGATCAAGCAGCGTGACCATGAAACTACGGAACAGCAGCATCGACATTGGGTGTTTTTCCACGATCATCGAATATAAGCTGATGGGACGGTGTGGCACATCGCCTACCTTATCCTTATCCAAATCATAGCCTTCATACTTGTCCCAATAATTCCGGTCGAATTTATTTCTTGACAATGACCCATTGGTAGCTATATCAAAAGTGTTTTGTATGAAATTATTCTCCGTCAATACGTTATCCTGGCAACTTGCCTGTATTCGTAATGCCCAACCATTGCCTTCAAACTGGTTGCGTTTCATGTTTACCCGGTTGCTCCCTTCCATCAGAATGCCAGTCGTGTTTCGGGCAAACGTATTGTTTTCAATGTGACTGTCAGTAATGTCTTTTAATAGCAACCCATAGGAAGCATCTCCCCAGCTTTCGTTAAACACGTTATGCTCCATGCGCACATTGCGTGTGTACATGACCGCTACACCCGCCCCATTGCGGGTAAAGGTGTTATGGAAATACCCATTGTCGTGCGAAAACATAAAATGCAATCCGTAACGGAGGTTATCTTCGATCGTATTACGTATGCTTTCAGTATGGGTAACGAATTCAAGGTAGATCCCATCCCGGTGCCCGATAACGGTATTACCTTCGATACGCAGGCTGTCACTTTTCCACGCGTGTATACCGTTACCGACGACCAACTCCGTTTTGCCCTGGGCCGTCAGCACGTTATTTTCAATCGTGGAATTCTTGGCTTGTTGTGCATAGATACCGAAAAAGCTATTGTCCACGGTATTATCGGCGATGCGCACATCGTGCGTATTGTAAATCTTGATTGCTGCCACATCCGTCACGCTCGAGCGCCCGGAATCCTTGACGGTAAACCCCTGGATTGTCACATGGGGTACAAAAATGGAAATCGTCTCGTGTTGCTTTTGTCCATCGATTACCGGGTTATTGTGGCCGATAAGCGCTACGCTTTTTCGGATTGCGATGTTCCCTTCGCGATAAATTCCTCCATCCACCCAAATGGTGTCTCCATCGTGAGCCATCTCCAAGGCGGCGTGGATGGTTTTAACGTCGTGCCGCTCGCCTACCTTTATGGTAGTGGCATGAGCCATGCCAGCTACCATAAGGCAAACGCACATACTAAACACATAGTTAACACATACGGTCATTTCGTCCCCTCTTAGCTTACTCCACGAATATTATTTCCATAAATCTGCCCAGGTCAGGTTTTCCCCTCCATGGACTTCCTTGACTTTTTCGAGGTCATCCTCCTTGGCAAATGCGGCGATATCTCCCCGCATCGGGCTTTTCAGCGACTCGCTTCTAAGTAGGAACAAACCTTCTGCCGGCAACAGCTCGTTGTTGTTTGAATAATCAGGCAAGTAATAATTAGCGACATCTTCACGGGCCACATTCCCTTCTTTGACATAAGCAACAACACATTGCACATCATCAAAATGGTACGCACGGCCTTTTTTCGTGACCAGCTGGCTGCCAAAACGGGCGTCGCTGACTGTCATCCGACAATGGGCGCATTGGTCTGTGCCATAATTGATAGGCTTAGGCCCATCCCCGCCTCCACAGGCTTGGGTTCCAAGGGCTACGATTAACCCCAATATCAATACACTTAAAAATCTGAAGTTCATCATGATGCTTTTAATCTCTTGGCGAAACGCCATTCGGCAACGACGCAATAAGCTAACATGGCGCCGCAGCCAATAAATATCCACCCTCCCGCATCCGGTATGGAGAACGCGAGGAAATTAAGCAACTGTTTATAACCGATCAACGGCGGCTGGTAAGCCATACCCGGCACGATGATAGGCGCGCTAGGATCTAGGTTATGTCCGTAATCGTACAGCCACAGGTAAAAATCTACCATAGCCACCACGCCAAACAAAATAAAGGCGCCAAACAACACGTACAACAGCTTGCGCCGTGCAATCAACCCCGTCAAGATAAAGAAAACTGCATATACCCCAATGATATACGGCAATACCGTGAATTCAATGAAATCATCCGCATGGAGTTCTTTCATCCCGATATAATGGTTTAATCCGTTGATTATCTCTACTTGCCCTCCCAACTTGTTGCTGTAAATAAACATTTCCAAGCCTTCCGGGTACTGCGGAGCTATTAATTCGATCCGCCATATCGGCAATATGATGACTGCAAACAGAGCCATACCGCAAAGTATGAGTATGGCTCTGTGCAACGATTTTATACGCTGTTGATTTTTCACGTCGGTTGTTGTTTTGTACTGTGCTACTTATTCGCCCGTATAGTACGTGATTGGTACATTGCTTCCCCTTGGCGACACCCGGGCATATCCGGACATCTCCTGGTGCAGTGCCGAACAGAAGTCGGTACAATAGAACGGGAAGATACCGACCCGATCAGGCACCCACTTCAATGTCTGGGTTTCGCCTGGCATGACGAGCAACTCCGCGTTCCGGTTACCTTTGATGGCAAAACCGTGAGGCATATCCCAATCCTGCTCCAGGTTAGTCACGTGGAAGTATACCTCATCTCCCAGTTGTATCCCTTCGATAACATCTGGTGTCAGGTGTGAGCGGATGGT
>CAZXSL010000120.1:0-9401 GCA_964643235.1 uncultured Sphingobacteriaceae bacterium
CAGTATTACGACGACGCTTACCCCTGTTTTCAATCGGGTAGTTTTCGCATCGTCCTAGTGTTCGTAAGTTTCGGTATATTAAAATATCTTGCGAAGTCGAATTTAATAAGTTTGTAGACTTGTGAGGTACGTGGATTACACCATTACGGACTTTTTAATATAGCAATCTGAATTTAATCGTGTTCTCAATTTGTCGCAATTGCTTGATGAGCTGGTGCCCGTACGTCGTTTCCACGTCGGTTACCGCATAGCCGATATCATGTCGTGTCATCAGGAATTGGGATACAATATTGATTTCATTTTCGGCGAACACGTTGTTGATCTTCGCCATGATACCCGGCACATTGCGGTGGATATGGATGAGGCGGTGGGCGTTATGCAGCTTAGGAAGCATCAAGTTCGGGAAGTTTCGACTCATGTCGGTGTCGCCTTTGTTAATAAATGCAGCCATGCGACGTGGAATAAACTCCGCATTCCTTTTTTTGCCCTTCTTGTCGTCTAAAATAACACCATTGCCCAGTAGCATCATGCCTACATCCCGGGTATACTTATCTTCAAACGTGTCCTTGACTCGTACCGAGAAGCCTTCGCGCGCTAGCAGGGCAACTGCTACGTCAGGCACATCACCGACGACAAGGCACAGGATTCGGTTTTTTGGATAGGAAATAGCACGAGGTAAGTTGTTGACGTAGAGAAATTCATCGAAACTCGGTGTTACATGGTCTGCCTTTTCAAGTACACTTTTACGTTCGATATTTTCCGTAAATGCAAAAAACCGCTCGATCAGCCCTGACTCTTTGAGCTGGAAATCCGAATATCCATCGCCGATACCATATATCCTGCCAGGCAATTGCAACTGGCGCAATAACTTGACTTTACCACCTTCCTCAGACAAAGGATTGGTATCGTCGTAGCCCGTGATGTTGCCATGTTCGTCAAACAGGAATGTATTAGCATAAATGTTCTCGCGTTTGATGTGGTAAGGGATGACAACAGGCGTGATAAACTCTTTGAACCCACCAGATACGATGAGCACGCTGTCTGCATTCTTGATAAAAAACTCCCGGTTTCTCGAAAAGGATGTCGATACTTTCTTTTTAAGCACCCAAACCAACTTGGCCAAGTGATCCCGATTAGCGGACAACAGTTTGACACGGGCAGAAAGACTCTCGCGAAAGGAGATCTTACCATCCATCGCCAGGTTTGTCAACCGTTCGATTTCTTCGTATACCAAATTTTTTGCGGGGTGGTTTTCCAGGGATATCCGTGCCAGCTCGTCCAAGGCTTCGACTTGAGTAAACGTACTGTCAAAGTCAATGATATAATAATTATCCACTTGTTTTTTCTTTCATTTTCAATGCGCGGCTAATCCCGCGCAGTGTTTCGTCAATAGGTGTAAACTCGATTCCGGTTGCATCTTTGATTTTTTGGTTTGAAAACCGGAGCTTTCTTGTCGATGCCCGTACGGACGCTTTAGTCAGTAGGGGAGGTTTGCCCGAAAACAAGGAGGCTAGCCACGCACCACGCCATGCCAAGCCTAATAACAGTGGAGTCGCCTTGATTTTTGGGGGTGGGCGGTCGACCAATCGGCTATAGGTGGCCAGCAAGTCTTTATGGCTCCGATTTTCATTGCTGAGGATAAAACGCTCGCCGGATATGGTACGATCCTCCATGAGCATGATCATAGCCCGGGCAACGTCCTCGACGTCTACCAAACCGACCGAGCCGGGCGAATAAAATTTCAATCCCCGATGCACCAATGAAAATACTGAGCCACTGCCTTTGTCGCCGGCCGCCGCACCGATAATCAACGAGGGGTTGACGATAACGGCGTCTAGCCCTTCGGCAATACCCCGCCAAACTTCCATTTCCGCATCGTACTTAGCGATGGAATAGCCCGATTTCATGCGGTCGTACTCCCACCAATCGTCTTCCGTTGTTTCTCGTCCCGGTTTAGGCTCGCCCAGCGCTGTAATGGAACTCACGTGCACCAAGCGTATGCCCAAGTGCATGGCGATATTCACGACATGCGCCGTGCCTTCCACATTGGTCTTCATCATCCGGGGTTTGTCCGCAGCTTGATAAGAAACCATGGCGGCGCAATGGTATATCCGGGATACATCATGGCATGCGTCTTCCAATGCGAAGTAATCCATGATGTCTGCGTCCACCCATTCCAACAAAGGATTGGCATCGGCTAAGTCTTTCGGAATTGTAGATGATGTCCGCTTAATGGCACGCACCCGATGCCCTG
Organism: uncultured Sphingobacteriaceae bacterium; assembly: GCA_964643235.1. Classification (GTDB taxonomy): domain Bacteria; phylum Bacteroidota; class Bacteroidia; order Sphingobacteriales; family Sphingobacteriaceae; genus CAYRGQ01. Next base: position 2,255 of record CAZXSL010000120.1, read on the forward strand.
CATCTATCAACTGCCTGATAAGAGTCGATCCCAGAAAGCCTGTACCACCTGTTACTAAAATCACCGCTTGTTAATTGTTGTCTCTTTGTTGCTCAAAAGAAAGCACCCAAAAATAAGCTAATAAACGGAAATATAGGCATAAAAAGTAGCTTTGCTAGCATGAGGTTTGATAAGGCGTGCGACAGGCCGTCGTTTTCCTGCAAACTTGCTAATCGGCAATCCAATTACGTGCGACTTGTTTTTCCTGTCTATTCGTATCGTAAAGCTTCGACAGGGTCGAGTTTGCTGGCCTTGGAAGCAGGGTAATATCCGGATATCATTCCCACGCCTATGCATACGGCGATACCCAATATCATCCATTTCCAGGGGATGATGAAACTGGCGCCCATGGCAATAGCAGCCAGGTTGCCGATGGCAATACCCAGCAGGATACCCGCCACACCACCGATGATGCAAATCATGACAGCCTCCATCAGGAACTGCCGGCGTATGACCGCCGGTGTGGCACCGATAGATTTCCGAACACCGATTTCCCGTGTCCGTTCGGTAACAGATACCAACATGATATTCATCAGTCCGATGGAAGCTCCGATAAGTGTGATGAGGGCAATGACGACGGCACCGATTGTGACGTATGCCATGCTCTCGATCAGCATCTGCGCTACAGCGTCGCTTTTCGTAATCTCAAAATTAGTCTCCTGCCCGACTCGTACTCCTCTGATATTGCGGAACAGGGCGGTAGCCTCACCAATGCCAGCTTCCAACTGCTGTGGGCTCGACCCCATGACCGTAATGGTATAGGAAGGACGCCCCAGTGCCATGACCCCCCGGGCTTTTTGCAGCGGGATGATGCAAGTGCGGTCGCCGCCGAAGCCGGCACTTGACCCCTTATCTTCCAGCACACCGATGATTTGGTAACGGGTGCTGCCAATGGTAATGTATTCGTTAATGGGATCCTCGCCATTTTTGAAAAGCCGACGGATGATTTCCGATCCGACAATCGTCACCGCGCTTCCATATTCGATCTCTCGGGTTGAAAAATTTCGTCCGGCAGAGAGCGTATACCCCGCTGTTTGCAGGTAGTTCTCATCGGCGCCCATCACGTTGATATTCGGGTTGGTCGTTTCGCTTTTGTATGTGGCGGTGCCACCAAAGGAGGCGTAGGTATTCAGGGATACCACACCATCAAACTCAAATCGATCCTTGAATGCCTTGGCTTGGTGGTAGGTAATGGGTGGATAACGTCGGGCTTGCTGCCCGCTGCCCGCAATCTGTACGTTGACCCCCCGGTTGCGGATAGTAAAAGAATTGGCTCCCATCGACGAAAAAGAATCCGTCAGCGAGCTTTTGATGGCATCGATCGAGGTTAGGATTCCAACCAAAGCGGTAATCCCAATAGCGATGATCAAGGCCGTGAGAAACGTGCGGAGTTTGTTGCTGGCGATGGATTGCAGCGACAGTTTCACGTTTTCCCGAATAGGCATATTTACTGACATGTTGGATCGTATTATTTTGGGTTAGACGCCCGTACCCTTCCAAAAGTTACAGCATCTGCTTGTTTTCCATCAGGTAGCACTAAGCTCTATAGGGCATGGATTTTAGACTACTTGTTATGGGAGAACAGCCAAGGCAGGAAATCCGGTTCGGCAAACGCTGGGTCCCAGCTGTTATGGTTGGCGTCGGGATAGAACGTATAACGAGGCTCCGCCCCGAGTTGCTGCAGGTGATAGACCAGCACGCGGGAATGATCGGGCGGTACGACGTTATCCTGTTCGCCATGGAAAATCCAGAGTGGGATATGCGCGTATTTCTGTGCATTACGGGTGTTGTCACCTCCACATATTGCGAACGCTGCCGCAAAGACTTTGGGCTGGCGTCGCAGCAGCTCAAACGTACCCATGGCACCCATAGACAATCCACCTACATATACCCGTTGCTTGTCCACCGCTTCTTCCTTGATGATCTTTTTAGTCAATCTAAGCAGCAACGCCATGGCTTGGGTTGGCTTCCCTTTTTCCTGGAAATAGAAATGCCGCTCGCCAGCCCCTGTGGGTTCGATACTGACATTGGACCAGAAGGATTCTGCCGGGCATTGGGGGAAAACGACGATAGCCGGAAATTGTGCCCTCAACGAGTCGTTCAGAAAAAGTGATGCCCCATGCGTTAGTTGGCTGGTATTGTCATTGCCGCGCTCACCTGCACCGTGCAGAAAAAACACAACGGGGTATTCTTTTGATGGGTCGTAATCATCGGGATATAAAATCCGGTAGGGAAGGGTGTTTCCTCGATGTACCAGCTCCCGAGCTTCGTATTTACTGAGATCTTGACCTTGGACCATATTGGTCGATATCATACACCATGCAGCTAATATAACCCCTATTGTTCGCATACTATTCATCAGATAACCCGTCTAAAATATGTTTTTTCCAATATATTCCAAAATCCCCTGCTAGTTTAACCAACCTAATCTCGTCGTCAATTGTTTTTCTGGCCGCGGGCGGGTTAGCGTACGCTGTCTGCTGTAAACAGGTCGAAGAACAGGTTTTAGGGGGCGACCATCTGCATGAGAATTCCACATAGATATCCAGCATAAGTGCCTATGGCGTAGCTGAATACTGAAATGAACACCCCGACCGGTACCAATGACGGATGGAACGCTCCTGCTGTGACGGAGGCCGAGGCCACCCCGCCGATGTTCCCCATACTTCCAATGGCAAAGAAGAAAAACGCTGATTTTGTTAATTTAGCAACGATAAACAAAATCGTGATATGGAATAATATCCAAACAATGCCTACGAGGAATAGCCCGGGGTTGTCCAATATGGCGAATACATCCATCTGCATGCCGATCGTTGCAATCAATACATAAAGAAACACGACGGCGATTTTCGATGCGCCAAATTGTTCCAGTTTTCGGGCTTTGGTAAATGATAGTGCGATTCCGATGAGTGTGGTCAAGAGGATGACCCAAAAGAAGTTAGAGGTCAAGCTGAACTTGTCGAGGTGGGGGGCATGCATCTGTATCGCACCGGCTATATGTCCGGCAAGAAAATGGGCTATCCCGGTGCCTCCAAACGCAATGCCTAACATAATGAAATAGTCTTTTGCCTCGGGGTTTTGTTTTTTGTCGGCTTCGACGGATTCCATTCGCTTGGTCAACGTTGATACTTCGCCTTCCTTGGCTTTAAAAAAGCGGTCAAGCACACCTTGTTTGCTTGCGCCGTACAACAATACGGCCATCCAGCCGTAGGCTACAAAAACGTCGACAGCTACGGTTGCAGCAAATATATCGGCCGGAGGTTCAAATATCCGGTAAAGTGCGGCCTGGTTGGCCCCACCTCCAATCCATGACCCGGCCAAGGTGGCTAAGCCTTTCCATACATCGCCTGCAACGACCTCCGGCGCAAACAGGGAAAACAACCAAACAGCGAAGGGCCCACCGAGTACGATGCCGAACATCCCAGCAAAGAAAAGCACCCCGACCTTTTTTCGCAATGCCCAGATTTCCTTAAAATTAATGTTGAGGGTAAAAAGCAGCAAGCATGCAGGTAACAGGTAACTGGAGCTCATGTTGTATAGCCCGGATGTTTCACCTGAAATGATGTCAAATGAATTGAATAGGCCCGGTACGAAATAACAAAGTAGCAGTGGTGGGATAACGGTATAAAAGCGCTTGAAATATGTCCTGCTGCTGCTTGCAGTGTGAAAAACCAAAGCCAGAATGCCCATCAATAACCCGAAAACGACTGCGTCATTGGTAATTAACGCATCTTTACCAATCGTATCTACCATGGATGTTTGTAAGTTTACTAATCAGTTTCGGGCTAAAAGTAAGGATTTTACACACAAACACCCATACGTATGGGTGATTAATCGAATTCCATCAGGTATGCTTTGATAAATTCATCAATTTCGCCATCCAGCACGCCTTGTGTGTCAGAAGTCTCTATCTGTGTGCGAAGATCCTTGACCATTTTGTACGGGTGCAGCACGTAATTGCGTATCTGCGACCCCCATTCGATTCGCTTTTTGCTTCCCTCGATAGCACTTGCCGCCTCTTGGCGCTTGCGCATCTCGATTTCGTACAGTTGTGATTTCAAAAGCCGGAGTGCGTTTTCCTTGTTTTGGAGTTGGGAGCGCGACTCTTGGTTTTTGATAATGATGCCGGTTGGTTTGTGATGAAGCCGTACGGCGGTTTCCACTTTGTTGACGTTTTGTCCGCCGGCCCCTCCCGATCGGAAGGTATCCCATTCAATTTCAGAATCTTTGACCTCGATTTCAATGTTGTCATTGATCAACGGATAGACGTAGACCGAAGCAAAGGAGGTGTGCCTTTTGGCATTGGAATCAAAGGGTGATATCCGCACGAGCCGGTGTACCCCATTTTCACCTTTGAGGTATCCGTAGGCAAACTGTCCGGAGAGTTGGAGCGTTACGGATTTGACACCCGCCACATCGCCTTCCAAATAGTCCTGCTCGGTCACTTTGTAACCGTGGCGTTCGCCCCACATGATGTACATCCGCATCAGCATGCTGGCCCAGTCACAACTTTCCGTACCGCCGGCACCGGCTGTTACTTGCAAAATAGCATCAAGCTGATCTTCTTCTGCACTGAGCATATTTTTGAACTCCAACCCTTCGATTTTTTCCAGCGTAACATCGTATTGCTCCTGAAGCTCGGCTTCTGAAGCATCTCCCGACTGGAAGAACTCGAACATGACCACGACATCGTCCACCGCAGACGAAACCTCGTCGTAGTGTTCGGTCCAGACTTTTTTGTTCTTGATGGATTGTAGGATTTTCTCAGCGGCTTTAGAATCGTCCCAGAAGTTGGGCTCCAGTGTCATTGCCTGCTCGGCCGCTATCTCGGATTTTCGGGCATCAACGTCAAAGATGCCTCCTCAGGGCCGCGAGTCTGTCCCTCAAGTCTTGTAGTTGTTCCTTGGTCATGGTACAAAGATATGGTTTTTGGGTTTTTGATGAAAGCGGATGGTGGTTTTCCGTTTTTTTTAATTTGGGCTTGTCCCCAAGCGAGGTGTTGCCATTCGGTTGGCGTAAGTTTCGGTAAAGAAAGACATGCTGTGCCTTTGTGTGGGGAAACGCAAGTTTGGTCCTGCATTCGTTACTAGGTGCCAGTCCGGATTAATGACGAAAAAGCTGTACTTTTGCAAGCTATGGGTAGACGAAGACTTTCAGCCGAAGAGCGCCAGCGTGCGGATATTACCGTTGTGGATATTGCCGATCAAGGCAAGGGAGTAGGTAAAATCGATGACTTGGTCGTGTTTATTGATAAAGCTATACCGGGTGATGTGGTCGACGTGGAATTGACTCGCAAGAAGAAAAACCTGGCAGAGGCTCGCATTACACGGCTAAAAAAGCCGTCCGAGCACCGTACCGATCCGTTCTGCGATCATTTTGGGGTGTGTGGTGGTTGTAAATGGCAGCACATGACCTACGAAGCCCAATTGCAGTTTAAACAGCAAAGTGTGGATAATGCACTGGCTCGCATTGGAAAGGTGGATACTTCGTCCATGGAACCGATTTTGCCTTCCAGTCAAACACGTTATTACCGCAACAAACTGGAGTACACCTTTTCCAATAAGCGTTGGCTGACAAACCCAGATGCCCGGGAGGAAGACAAGGATATGAATGCCCTGGGTTTCCATGTGCCGCTGCGGTTCGACAAAATATTGGATATCCAGCATTGCTATCTCCAAGGCGATCCGTCCAATGCCATACGGAATGCCCTGCGCGGCTTTGCCTTACAAAAAGGCGTGTCATTCTACGATTTACGGGAGCACAGCGGAGCCTTGCGCAATTTGATTATCCGTACGGCCAGTACCGGCGAATTGATGGTTATCGTTATTTTTGCGTATGCCAGCGATGAGCAACGACACGAGATCATGGAATATCTGAAACGGGAGTTTCCACAGATTACCTCCCTGCTTTATGTGGTTAACCAAAAGAAAAACGATACGATTTTTGACCAAGACGTTTACCTTTATGCTGGCCGCGATTACATCTACGAGGAGATGGAAGGATTGCGTTTCAGGATTGGGCCGAAAACCTTCTATCAGACCAATTCGGCGCAAGCCTACGAATTATACCGGATTGCACGCGATTTCGCAGGTTTTTCGGGGACAGAACGCGTGTATGACCTGTACACGGGAGCTGGAACGATAGCCAATTTTGTGGCTAAACACGTGGCTGAGGTTGTTGGTATTGAATATGTGCCGGATGCAATTGAGGATGCAAAAATCAACTCTGACATCAACGACATCCATAATACCAAGTTTTATGCCGGGGATATGAAAGACATCCTGACTGCGGATTTTATTGCCGCCCATGGCAAACCCGATGTGGTTATTACCGACCCCCCACGGGCAGGGATGCATGGCGATGTGGTTAACCGTTTATTGGAAATGGAAGCTCCTAAAATCGTATATGTAAGTTGCAATGCCGCTACCCAAGCACGTGATGTCGCAATACTGGCAGCGAAATATGACGTGGTACGGATACGTCCGGTCGATATGTTCCCACAAACGCAGCATGTCGAGAACGTCGTTTTATTAACATTGAAAAACTAAGAATCATGGATATACAGGATTTACTTTCCGCACAGGCAGGCAGCGACGGACAACCCAAGCCGGACAGCCCGTTGAAAAGTCTTCAAAAAGACCTGGACTTCTACAGCGATTCGATACGGGAGGTTGCCGTGGAGATTATTGCCGAAGGGCTGTCGGCATATCCCGTTTTTATCGCCCATCAGCACGAGGTGGCCTTAGGTGAGTTGATTTTGGACCACCGTGAATTGGCGACCGAATGGTCTATCCATGCATCTACGCTCGAGGAATTTGTCGAAAGAGGAGTCATCAAAGAAGACCGTAAACCACACTTCATCAAGCAGTATAAAAAGCCCGAAGATTTCATGTGTTTATTTGTCATCGTGCCCGAGGGAGCTAACTTCGTATTCTACCCATACCAGAAGGAAGGCAACAAAACGAGCTAGCACCCGTTAAACCTTTGTGTTAAACCAGAGTCTAACGAAAGGTTGGATTCGTCATCCATGGCAAGATGGTGCAACATCCTTGAATGAAAAAACTACTCCCATACTTTATCCTGATCATTTGGCTGTATTCGCCATCCG
>CAZXSL010000121.1:0-9398 GCA_964643235.1 uncultured Sphingobacteriaceae bacterium
AATTGCTGACGACTTCGGCATTAAGGAAAATGTCATTAAAGGCCTGGTTTGCCGGATTGGCGTTGAGGTTATTTCCCGATGCATCCTCCACGACACCATAGAAGCCAGTTGCGTCGCGGTTAAATCCGATTTCTCCTCCTACCGTTACTTGTGGCAAGGTTTGTCGGCCGAAAACACTAATTTGCTGCTGTGAAAAACGTTGTGCTTCCAGGGCCCCACGCTGCCCCAAATGTTTGACATAACCGCCAAGGCGGGCGTCCTGAAACTGGTCGGTACTGACGTACACCTCACCCAATAGGGTATTGAAGTTGCCCGCCCCTATTTTCACATAGTTGGGTTTGACATCCTCCGGTCGGGTGTAAGGCATTTCCTGGATGGTAAGCTGCTTGGTACCGGTCGTGATATCCAGTTTTTTGTCCAGGATATTATAGGCTAACTTGGGTTGGTACTCACGCTTGTTGGTCATATCCGGGCTACGCCGTATTTTCACGGCATCTGCCAAGATAGGCCGATAATCCCTAACCACATCAATGGAATCAATGGTCGTGGTACGCCGCACCTGTCTATCGTCCTCCTCTTCTTGGGCAAATGCGAATAGGCCCAATCCCACCAGCCATAACGTGGCCCAAAATCCCCTATGCATCGTCATATCCAATATCTTCATCTGTTTTTCTCTTACTATCTACTCAATTTCTCTAAACGCTCCTTGGCCGAAATGATGATATCATCTTCCGGGTCATCGCTTTCATAGTTCTCAATTACACTTTCCAACGTGCTTCGTGCTTGGAACGTATCGCCTTGGGCTGCATACACATCACCTAACAGGATAAAGCTCCGAGCTACCCAATAGTCGTGCGATCCCATATTATTGATCACGTCAAAGGCTGAAGCCAGGGCTTTGTCATACTCTTTTGCTTCGTATTGCAACTGGCCCACCCGGTAGCGCGCTTCCGCACCCACGACTGTTTGGCTTTTCAATGCTGCCAGATTCAGTTCCTTGGTTGCTTCCGCGGTATTTCCACGACGCAGGTGCACTTTTGCCGAATGTAGATGAGCGTTTGCGATTTCCTCTTCAGACGCCCGATCGTAGTTTTTGACTAGGTTTGCATAAAGCAATGTTTGATCCATGTCGTCAATCTGGTAATAAGCAACCATCAGGTTATTGACTGCATAGCCATAATTAGCCTTGTATTCAGATGTCAATTCCAATTGTTTAAAATGGGCAATCGCTTCGTTGTATTCCTCCAAACCGAGGTACAGTTCGGATACGCTAAGCAGCGTACGTTCGGTATACGCACTTGTCCAGTCGTTCAGGATGATGTTGAAATCGTGCAGCGCTTCCCGTGGACGCCCTGTACGGTACATGCTTTCTGCTCGAATAAAACGTGCGTGTTTTTCTTGGATCGGATTCGGGAATTTGTCGAAGTACGCATTAATGGCCAATATTGCGTTCTCAAACTCGCCCCTCAAAAACAGGGTATTTGCGGCTTGGAACGCCAGGTTGTCCTGCTCGGCACGGGTCAAGTCGCCGATATTGGTCGTCGTAGCGTAGTTGATGTAGCCTGTAGCGTCGCCACGGTCAAGATAAATATTCTCAATGGAACGAAGTGCTTGTTTGGCTTCGTCCGTGTTGGAGTGCTGTTCCACTACACGCTGGAATGCAGCCATGGCCGCATCATTGTCGTCGTTATTGTAATGAACCAAACCGATCGTTACCAATGCACGGGGAACATAGCTACTTTGCGGGTAATCTTCGACCATCTTGTAGAGCCCATCGATAGCGGTTTGGTAGTCGCCCATCACGAAGTAGGTATAAGGCACCTCAAAGGCAACATCATCAGCATAGTTGGAATTGGGGAACCGTTCCACCACCGAGCGAAGGGTGGCCAGCTTGGTTTGGTTATCGCCTGTCAGGCCCTGGATGATACCGCGCTGGAACAACGCATAATCTTGGCTTGATGCACCACTACTGATCAACCGATCGTAATACTGCATCGCGCGGCTATAGTTCCGCAACGAAAAATAAGAGTCTCCCAAACGGGCGATGGCATCGTTGCGCGTGTTGTTGTCGATACTGCTTCCGCCTGTAGACAGGAAACGTTCAAAATAATTAGCCGATGTGTTGAAGTTATCGTTACGGAATGCCGCATAGGCCAACGCATAATTTGCATAGCTGTATACCTCGGTATCCCGTGCGCTAGGCAAACGCAGGAATTTGCTAAAGTTATCAACTGCCTCCCCGTACTTGCGCACCTCGTACATGGCTTCAGCTTTCCAATAGGTAGCTAGTGCCAGTATTTCCTGATCTATCGGGTAGCTTTCCGAGCGCATAAACATGGATATGGCATTTTCAAAAGCACGCTCGTTATAAAACTCGAGCCCCCGGTAGTACGTTACTTTCTGATAGGCTGCATTAGCCTCGGGGCTACGCCGTGGCATGTCTTCGAGTATATCCACTGCCGCCCGGTAGTTGCTCGTGCTTAATAACGCTTCGGCGTGGATGATTTGTGCTTCTTCGTGCCGAGCAGAATTTGGATACGTCGCCATGTATTCCTTGATAGCGTCGAGTCCTACTTGGTGGAACTCCAGTTCGTAAGAAAGCTTGGCATAGTTATACAGCCCTTCTTCTTTCAGATCCGGGTCAAAGTCAAACCTCGATGCGCCGAAGAAGGCGTTGCGCGCCCCTTGCTTGTTACCGACTTTCAAATATGCATCGCCCAATGCAATCATCGCACTTTGGTAATAAGCATCGTACTCGTCCAGTTTCCCCAACTCTTCGATGGCTTTTTCGTAGTCTTGGCTTTGGTAGGCGATATAACCGATTTGATAACTATCTTGATTATTTTGCGTGGCGCCTTGATCTTGTGCCTGGAACCTTTCGTAATATTGCTTAGCACGAGGTAAGTCATCCAAGGCAAAATATGTTGCTCCAAGGATTCGCAACATCTCCGTCTCGTTTTCTTGCGTGGTACGGTCTAAAATGGGAAGTGCATATTCTAACACCTCTTCGTAACGACCGTCGAGAAAATACAAAGCAGTCAGGTAATAGGGATAACTATTTTCGTAGGATTTTGATCCTTTGAGTCGCTCAAACTCCGCCAACGCGGTTTTATACTCGCCATCTAAATAGGACAAGTAAGCATAATAATAAATTGAAGCTTCGGTAAAGCTGTTGTTCTCGTCTTTCAGCTCCCTGAATAACGGCTTAGCTTCGGCATATTGCTCAGTCATGAATAAGGAGTAACCTTGCTTGAAACGGAATTCGGTATTTTCACGACCGGCTAGATTGCGGCTATCGAGTTTGCCAAACCATTCAAGGGTTTTATCGTAGTCTCTTTTGGCAAAATAGGAACGTCCGACTTGGAAATACGCCGCTTTGGAATTGGCGCTGGCCGGAAAATCACGGATGTATTTCAGGAATTGCTCCTCCGCATCTACTTCTCCTAATTCCAATGCGCAAATCGCTTGGTAAAACCGGGCATTTTCCTTAATCAATGCTAACTCGCCGTGTTCGTCGCCTTGGATGGTCGACTGGGTTCTCAACTCCTCTACCTTATTGAACTGTTGGGCCGCGGAAGCAAATTTCCCGCGCTCGTATAACTCCATTCCCGTACGGTAAGCCGCATTGATTTCCTGCCATGCGCTTTGTTGCGCTTCAACAGAAAGCATACACAAACATCCAAGAAGTGCCCCGATCCAATTAACCTTTTTTAACATATTCCACTTTAAATCCATTATCAAATTTTCGATGTTTTGATTTCCCTATCCCAAAACCATTGGTAACCTGTATCGACTCAAACCGAACCATTCCGACCGAACCACCCCACAACAAGCTGACTAACTTAACGATAACTACAAAAAATCGTGTTTTTCCAAGTCTGTCGGCAAACGGGCAACTTGCTAATCTATTACCGATCTCTAAGCAAAATTGAGACCACAACACACAACTCATCCAAATTAACACGCTAAATTAGCGGTTAAGCAAACAGTTTTCCTCAAAAGTTCCTAACAATTGTTAATAACCCAACTTTATAGTTAGGTGGCTTAATTCTCCATCCGACTTACCTACGTGGTAATAGGCTTTTACCGACGGTTTAGCCGCGTTGTCCGGCGAGCAGATACAGCACAGCCATACGTATGGCTACCCCGTTTTCCACTTGCTCAAGGATAATAGCTTGCTTGCTATCCGCCACATCGCTGGTAATCTCCACGCCCCGATTGATGGGCCCTGGGTGCATGACGGTAATCTCCTTATCCAGACTATCCAACATCTGCCGATTGACACCATAAAGCATGGTATACTCGCGGAGGGAAGGGAAATAGGCAATATCTTGCCGCTCCAACTGGATCCGAAGCATGTTGGCCCCATCGCACCAAGCCAAGGCTTTTTTCAGATTATGTTCAACACGCACACCTAACGATGTGATATACTTGGGAATCAGGGTTGTGGGACCGCACACCATCACTTCCGCACCCAGCTTTTGCAAACACAGGATGTTGGATAACGCAACGCGGGAATGAAGAATATCGCCGATTATGGCTACTTTCTTGCCAGCTACGTCGCCATATCGTTCACGGATGGAAAACGCATCCAGCAAGGCTTGCGTTGGGTGCTCATGGGCCCCATCGCCTGCGTTGACGATCTGCGCATTGACATGCTTACTTAGGAATACTCCTGCACCGGCATACGGGTGGCGCATAACCACCATATCTACCTTCATTGCCAAAATGTTATTGACCGTATCGATAAGCGTTTCTCCCTTACTTACAGAAGACGAAGACGCCGCAAAATTAATGGTATCAGCGGACAAGCGTTTTTCTGCCAGTTCAAAAGACAACCGTGTGCGGGTAGAATTTTCGAAGAATACGTTGGCGATTGTAATATCTCTTAATGAGGGTACCTTTTTTATCGGGCGATTCAGTACATCCTTGAAGTTATCTGCCGTTTCAAAAATAAGCTGGATATCGTTTTCCGTCAGATCCTTGATGCCGAGCAGATGCCGGGTACTGATTTGTTCTATTGATGCAGCCATTTTTTGTTACTATATCGAATCCGAACTGCTATAATTTCTCCTTTTGTTCGTTTAACTATCTTTCTCCGTTATCAGCGTGATACTATCTTGCTGGTCGGTTTCTTCCCAACTCACGATGACCTTCTGCGAGTCGATGGAGTCCACCTGTATCCCAATGTAATCCGGCTCTATCGGCAATTGCCGAAAAAAACGCCGGTCTACCAAGACCATGAGCTCGATCTTGGCCGGGCGTCCGAACGCTTGGATGGCATCCATCGCCGCCCTGATCGTACGCCCTGTCCACAGCACATCATCCATCAAAATGACCTTTTTGCCCTCCACTATAAAATCGATATTGGTACTGCTGGGCACCAAAGGGCCACTGCCTTTGCGCCTGAAATCATCACGAAAGAAGGTGATATCAAGCTCGCCGTACGGGATGTCGTCTGATTGAAGGATTCGTTGCAATTCAGCCTTGATTTTCCGACCCAGATAGATACCCCGAGGCTGTATACCGATGATTACCGCATCGCTAAAACCATTGTGATTCTCGATCAATTGATGACAAAGACGTTGGATAGTAATTTGGAATTTCGGTCCATCTAATAATACAGATTGTTTCATCTGAAAAGGCATTGACATTGCTGGGAAAAACTGAGCAAAACTACTAATTTTTTTACGTTATCATGCCTATGGCCTGAGTTTTATTTGTTTTTTGCCAAGTGGCCCAACAAACGCTCGTCGATTACGAAAGGTAAGCATTTTTTGATTTCCAAGGCCCCGCGCTCGGCAGCCAGCGGATTCACGACTACGTTCCGCTCATTGGGCACGATCACTGACGGCACGGAGAATGCCAAAATATCCGGATCGCTCAGCACTTGCTGGCCTAGCCATTTCGAATATTCGAAATCGAAAGCCCAACCCGCTTCAAATCTGGATTCATCCATGTGGTATACAATTCCTTCGCCATCATCCAGCCACAACTCCAACAACATCAGTCCGCCCATATCGTCGGTGCCCTGCGCATGGACGAAACGTTCTAGCAGAGCTAACGAAACATGCATACTTGTATACAAGCAGGCCATTCCCTGGGGGTTCCAACGCCCACCATAGAGCTGGGCACCCGTTCCCGACAAATCCTTGACGTATGGCTTCTTCGCCAGGCGATAAAGAACCATATATTAAATGTAGACACCGTGAAGGATACGGCCCAGCTCATCAGCTAGCAACCGTGCACCACCAAAGGAACGCAATGCAGAAAAATCAATATCTCGACCCAGAATGGATTTAGGACGACGTAACCAAGCCTCAAAAGCATCGGCTGATCCGAACACCTCAATACCCATATCAACCAGTGCATCAACCTGATGGAGGTGCTCGGCATGCAAGCCCTCAAACGAACGGGAGTCTTTGATATAACGCTGCAAGGTGCGGTCACTGATATGGAGGATATCAGCCCACTCCTGCTGCGTGAGTGAGAGCTTTTTGCTGAGGGCCTGAAATCGAACATTGGAAAACTCACCAACACGCGGGTTTGTGATGTACATCGTCGCTGGCTCTGCGAGCAACTGGGCCTTGCCTGTGGGCATTGTATATTGAACGGGCTTCATATTTACGACTTTTGTCTTTCAATTATACGATTTTTTTCTAATTAATCAAAATTTGGCTTGTTTTCACCTGACAAAACACTTATTAATCAGTCAATTTCATCTCTTTCAAGTGAATGCTAATTTTAACAATAACATGGCAAGCCAACCGTTTACTGTGGATTCCAGAATGTAAGCTTAAATGAAGTAATATTTTGTTCGATTTTGTATAACGATGCAGACACCGACACCACAACCTTGCAAAAACCACTAAAAACCACTACTTGCCGATATCTTGGCAATCAATATATTTGCCGTGTGAGATTTTTTTCGCCCGTACGGACGCTTACCCTTTTATGGGTATTGGCAATAACGCATGTAGCAGGCCACAATAGCCCCGACCTGCACGCATCAGACGATGAAATATTGTATACCGTCTGGTTCCAAACAGATGACACCGTAACACTTGCATCCCCCACCACTGGGGACACCCTGAGTGGCCGGATTAGCAAACGAATTGATCTGAATGGCGATAACGAGGACGAGCTCATCATTTTTCTCGATGGCTGTGGCAACTGGGGCCATTGCATATACGCCATATTAACACCTAAAGGAGAAAACACGTACCGCCAACTCTGGGCCGAATATCTGTACGAATACACAATAATGGACGAAAACCCGGTCGAGTCAAATGGCCAATTCTGGAAAAGCATCGTCCTGTTCGATCGAAACGACTATGGCGGAAACCCACCTGCGCTGATGGCTCATGCGCGCTTGCAATACCGCGATGGGCAGTACCAAGAATCCCCGATTGCACCTTATCCCGTCGACTCCCTACCACATGACATCCTCCATGATTTCACCATACAGGCCTCCATTACAGTTTCGGGAAAAACCTACCAACTTGGCCGATCGACAGCTCCCGGATGGGATGTGGATTGTGTAATGGGTATCTGCTATTACGCCCCAAAAAACGAGGAGCAACCCCAGTGCCACCTTTCTGAATATCCGAAAGCACCCATCGTATTACGGGTTGTTGAACAGGGCTTTGTAGAAGAATTCGCCCTCAATGCTTACGAAGATCTCGACCAATACACCATGCAATTGGCTCCAGACGGCCATTCCTTGCTCATACAGGGACGCTACACAATTTCCGCATTTGGCACCCTGACTAAGCGACACTCACCGGCCGTTATTCCCGGTCAGGATGTCGATTATCGGGAAGACGCCATTAGCGGAAGTTTGGCTGGCCTGACATTTTTCGGTGGCAACCGGTACGTCTTAGGACATGCGCAGGGCTACGGCTTGTTCTGTTTTGATTTCTCAGACATGGATAAACCTACGGAACTAACTCGTTATCACCACGGTGACGAAAACAAAAATCAGCCCTATCTATTCGTCGGCCAAAACCGGGATGGCTCTTGGTATGGTATTCTAGCCAAAATTGATCTACAATCTGCCGTTCCTACGATACGAGATCAGTACGAAAAAATCGAACGTATCAACATGCTCTTCCAAAATATTCGGTTAGCCAAACCAAGCAAGATAATCGATCATTTTCTCATTCTTCAAGTTGTGCAGCAAGACCAATCCACAGCACTGCTAATTGTGGATTTTCAATCAGGCACGAAGTTTTACGGCGAAGAAGCAGACAGGGTCATGGACAAGCTAGCTTCCAACAAAGAGGCTTATCGCTGATATCTTAACATCAAGATGCTTCATGCCATCTCGGCTCTCTCCAGTGCGCCAGCAATCCGGTCAACTGCCATCTCGAGCACAGACCGTGGGCAAGCCACGTTCAACCGTACATAACCCTCCCCATCATCTACAAAACCTTTCCCATCCTCAACCACGACGCCAGCTTTTGTAGCCAAAAACGTCCCGAAATCGTGCCCTTTAGGCAAGCGGTTTGTATAGGCTGACAGATCCACCCAGGCCAGATATGTCGCTTCTGGAACAACAAACTTTGCCAATGGCAATTGCTGCGCTAGCTTGCTCTGCAACAACCTGAAATTGGTATCAAGATAGACCTTCAACTCATCCAACCATGCTCCACCTTTTCCATACGCCCCCTGTACTGCAGCGATACTTAACGGCGAAAGCACCTCGCCATAATGCTGCATCCACTCCCGTTTTACACCCTGGTCCCGAATGACTACATGGGCCAACAAGTTGCCCGCCATATTAAAGGTCTTGCTTGGCGATATACATGCCACGATCCGGTGCTCGTTTGGGTACAAACGCATCAGGGGCGTGTGTTCCCCTCCCACCCGCAACAAATCGCAATGCACTTCATCTGCAATGATCCATACGTCGTGTTTAAAGCACAAGTCAGCCACCTCCCGTAGCTCCTCTGCTGTCCAAACCCGACCAGTTGGATTATGCGGATTACAAAGAATAAACACCTTAATTTTATTCTCCGGATCGGATACTTTGGCCTCCAAATCCTCCATATCCATCGAAAACCGACCTTCACCGTATAGCAAGCTGCTTGTTAGCACGCGTCGTCCGTTAATCTCTCCGGCTCGTTGGAACGGCGAATACGAGGGTGTACAGAACAGTACACTTTCATCAGATGCTGACAACATGGGCACCAAACGGGTTAACGCAGAAACGATACCCGGTGTCGTCACAAGGTCGGCGCGGTCAATCACCCAGTTATATCGATCTGCAAACCAAGCAGTCAGTGTATCGTAATAATCCCGATCGTAAATCAGCGAATAACCTAGAATCCGCTTATCCAAACGTTGCCGTACCGCATCTAATATCGGGGCCGGAGTCGCGAACTCCATATCAGCTA
>CAZXSL010000122.1:0-9326 GCA_964643235.1 uncultured Sphingobacteriaceae bacterium
GTTTAACCGCAACCGCCTGGAAGACTTGTCGCTCCAGAAAATATATACCACTGCGACAACCAGCGATGTCATCAATGAACACGTGGTCAGAAATGAGCCTGGGAGGCCATTAGGTGGATTCTTTGGTTACATCAGCGATGGGGTCGACCCCGAAACCGGTGAAATGATATACCGGGATATCAATGAGGACGGGAAAGTAACTGCTGCCGACCGGACCTACATCGGCAATCCGAACCCTGATTTTATATTCGGTTTGACCAATACGCTCTCGTGGAAAAATATCAATCTCAGCATCTTCTTGCAAGGATCGTACGGTAACGATATTTTCAATGCGTCGCGTATTGAAACCGAAGGGATGTACGACGGCAAGAACCAGTCAGATCGTGTCCTCAATCGTTGGCAAGTCCCCGGACAAATTACCGATGTGCCGAAAGCAAACTTTGACCTCAGAAACTCGACTTACTTTATTGAGGACGGTAGCTATCTGCGGGTCAAAAACGTATCGTTGAGCTATAATATCCGTGGCGAGGCTTTGACCCGACTTGGTATAAACCGCCTACAGCCCTACGTTTCGGCTACAAACCTACTGACTTGGACCAACTACACTGGGATGGACCCGGAGGTCAATCAGTGGGGAAATAGTGGACAGGTGCAGGGCATAGATTGGGGTACTTATCCGCAGAGTAGGGCCTTTGTGTTTGGGATAAATGTTGAATTTTAATTGGATTGAGCCATGAAAAGAATAAAAATATATCTCATGCTAATCAGCGGCTTTCTTTTTGTGAACGCCTGCTCATTGGTATATAACCCCATCGACACGTTCTCGGACGTAACCGAAGGGTTTGTGGAAGGTGAAAACGAGGTCGTGTTTGCAAATAAAGCGGCAGTGGAAAGTCATATGGAAACGATCTACCGTCAAATCCGCGACAGACAGGAGCACTGGTATCTTGACCTGCTGCTGATTGCTGATGCCCATTCGGATAATGCTTATGGAGGTACCACCGGTGCTGAAGTCGTTCCGTTTGAAAACAATACGGTGGATGGAGCCAATTCGGTCATCACGCGCGACTGGACGCAATATCTCGTGGATGTGGCCCGGGCCAACCGCCTGCTGGAAAACATCGATGAGGTTAGCGATGCCTCCCTTACGGAAAACGAGCGCAAACGCTTCAAAGCCGA
This sequence comes from uncultured Sphingobacteriaceae bacterium, assembly GCA_964643235.1. GTDB lineage: Bacteria > Bacteroidota > Bacteroidia > Sphingobacteriales > Sphingobacteriaceae > CAYRGQ01. The sequence goes on from CAZXSL010000122.1 coordinate 1,180, forward strand.
AGCCAAGATCTTCCGGGGGATGATCTATTTTGAGATGGTTAGACTTTGGGGAAGCGTGCCTTTGATTACGACAGAAGCTGAGGATATCACAGCTGAAAATATCGACGAGATCTACGGCGATTATTTCCCTGAGCAAGCCACCGAGGAAGAAGTGTATCGGCAAATCGAGCAAGACCTGCTTGAAGCGATACCCGATGCGGTAAACAATAATCCGGCAAATAAAACCCTGTTCAGCAAGTCAGTAGCACGGGCCTTGTTGGCTAAGGTATATGCCGAGAAACCGATTCGTGATTATGCTAAGGTCATCCAATATGCCGACGAACTTGCGGCAGATGGCTTTGATCTGGTAGCTGATTTTAGTGATCTGTTTGGAACTAACGCTGCAAACAACGATGCTAAAGCCAGGAATACCGTCGAGTCTATCCTCGAAGGCCAGTTTTTTCCGGGTAGTGGCAATTGGGTCACTTGGATGTTTGGGCGCGATTTGTCGAACTGGAACAGCAACTTTACCTGGGCAAAATGGGTAACACCATCCCGTGATTTGATACGCGCATACCAAGCGGCCGGCGACGAGGTTCGTTTCAACGAATCCATTGTGTATTATGAAACAACCTGGAGCAATTACTACCCGACTAGCAATTATCCGTTCATGTATAAATTGCGATCGGCGTTTAACAGCATCATCCGGCTGCGTTATGCCGATATTTTGTTGCTTAAAGCGGAAGCCCTCATCATGGGCGGATCAGATTTGGAGGCCGCTGCGGAGATCATCGACCGTATACGTATACGCGCTGGATTGCCCCGATTGGCTAACAATGTACGTGGCGATCGCGATGCAATGGTCGAAGCCCTGCTCAACGAGCGCCGGCTGGAACTGGCATTCGAGGGGCAGCGTTGGTTTGATTTGGTGCGCTTGGATAAGGTGGAAGAAGTAATGAATGCGGTTTATGCCCGAGATTCAGGCCGGAGGCCATTGGTTTATCCGTTTGATGCCAATTCTTATCGGCTGCCGATTCCACAGTCCGCAATCGACCAAAATCCGAACTTGATACAGAATCCCGGATACTAATATCCATTTTACCTTTAGAGACATGAATTCTATATTATTATATCGCACACTCCCGACAACCCTGTTATTGGCCTCTTTACTGTTTGGGGCCTGCGGCTCCGCCCATGAAGGGGAACCGGAAACCTTGCCCGAGCCGACGCCTGCCGGGGATGTGTCCATCTACGTGACAACGGCAAACCTGTCGCATGATTTAGCCCGACAGGCCGTGGACTTCGGCACCTCGTCGAATATGTCGCCAAACACCATCAGGCTTGATCCCGCCCAACGCTACCAAACTATGGATGGTTTCGGAACAGCGGTGACCGGATCAGCAAGTTATAACCTCATGCAGATGGACGCGGCTGATCGCAAGAAATTCTTGACGGAAACGTTTTCCGAAACCGAAGGGTATGGCCATAGCTACGTTCGTGTGGCAATCGGCTGCTCCGATTTCTCGCTGAGTGAATACTCCTTGTGTGATCTCCCCGGCATGGAGAACTTCGCACTCCAAAGTGAAGAGCTCGACTATGTGATTCCGGTATTGAAGGAAATATTGGCCATTAACCCTTCCATCAAGGTGATGGGGTCGCCGTGGACACCACCGCAGTGGATGAAAGTCAATAACCTGACGGATATGCAGCCCTTCCATTCCTGGACCAGCGGCCATCTTAATCCGCTACACTATGAGGATTACGGGCTATATTTCGTCAAATGGATCCAAGCTATGGAAGCACATGGCATACCTATTTATTCCATCACGCCACAAAATGAGCCACTTAACCGTGGAAACTCGGCATCGCTCTTTATGGGCTGGGATGAACAGCAGGCATTTATCAAAACTGGCCTAGCGCCACAAATGCGTGCCGCCGGACTGGAGACCAAGGTCTATGTGTTTGACCATAATTACAATTACGACAACATGGCCGAACAAACGGATTATCCCATCAAGGTGTACCAAGATCCTGAGGTAGCGGATTTCGTTGCCGGCGCAGCTTATCATAATTATGGAGGCAATCGGCAAGAGCTACTGGATATCCAGCAACAGCGCCCGGATAAGGAGTTGGTTTTTACCGAAACATCCATCGGCACATGGAATGACGGACGCAATTTAGCGGTCAGGTTGATGGAGGATATGGAGGAAGTAGCCCTGGGCACTGTAAATAATTGGAGCCGGGGTGTGATTGTGTGGAACCTGATGCTGGATGATAACCGTGGCCCGAATCGGGATGGGGGATGCCAGACTTGTTATGGCGCCGTAGATATCGAATCGGCAGATTACAAGACCATCAAGCGAAATTCGCACTATTACATCGTCAGCCATTTGTCGTCCGTTGTCAAGCCAGGTGCGACTCGTATTGGTACTAGTGGCTACACGGCATCTGGCGTGACCTACGCGGCGTTCGAAAATACGGATGGAACTTTCGCAACCGTCTTATTAAACAATACCAACGAAGCCAAACGGATTGCCATCGATGATGGAACTAAACATTTTACCTACGAAGTGCCGGCTAAATCCGTCGTGTCCTATCGTTGGTAGTAAAAAACAAAGAAAATGAAAAGACTTATAATTACCATATTGGCCCTAGCGGGTGTCTTGGCGTTCAATGCCTGCAAAAAGGAAGAGCAAAAAGCCCCAGGCGATCCCATTATCGATGCCAAGACGACGTTCACATCTGCGTATTTTGGCGATAGCCTCGAGTTTACTGTAGGCGTGTCGGATGCACAGGTTCCGCTCTCGACCGTCAAGGCTCGGTTGTACTATAGTGATGAGCTCGTGTCGGAAACCGTTATCCGCACCAAAAATAATGGAGACTATACCGGGAAAATATACATCCCTTATTTTGCGGATGTGCCTAACGGAACAGCCACCTTGAAGTTGGTATTGCAAAATATCCACCTGACCATTACCGAAGAAACGTATGATTTGCCTCTTGAGCGTCCTGATTATCCTTATCTGACCCTCGTGTCTGGCGAGACAGAATATCGTATGGACCGGGTAGGCCTGTATGAATATGCAGCGTCGACGACTTTTCCGGCAAAGGTTAATGGTTATATCTTAGCTCCGGCGTTTGGCGAAGCTGGGAATGACCTCGTGTTTGGATGGGAGGATGATGCCGTGAAAGAAGGGAGTATCAATAACATTCCCTTCTCCAATGCGTTTTCAGGCGAGTATACCATTTCTTTCAACTCGCTTACTTACGAAGCAGAACCTTTTATCATTGCGTATGCCATCAACCAAACCGTGATGCAGCGGGTGGATGACGAGACGTTCCGGGCTGATATCGCACTTGGTCAGGGCGAAGCGGTGGTTATCGATGGATTTGACGATATCGATAGCTGGTGGATAGACCCCGATTACTTCAATAAGGACGCGACCGGGATGCTGACCTTTGCAGCACAAGCCGGCAGTTACCGGATTACGGCCGACCTGGATTTGAAGTATTTTATTGTGGAAGCGCTGTCTGGAGGAGATTTAGCAACTTTACAGGCCGATGGATCCGGGGCGATTTGGATTATTGGTGATGGAATCGGCAAGCCGTCCGTTAATACCAATGCGGTAGGTTGGGACCCCAGCAAGGCACTTTGCATGGCTCCAATTGCCGATAAAAAATACCAAGTAACGGTGGTGGCCGGGCAAACGGTCAACGCCGAAGACATTAACTTCAAGTTTTTCCATCAGAAAGATTGGGGTGGAGAGTTTACTAATGCGGGTCTTTCCACGACTAGTGACATTATTCTTGTAGGTGATGGTGCCAATGGACGCGACCCGGGCAACTTGGGAATCGTAGCAGGGCAAGCTCTAGAGGCTGGAGCTACTTACATACTCATCGTCGACCTGACCAATGGAGTGGATGATGCCGTCTTACATGTAGAAAAGAAATAGTCATCTTCTAGTATGGGTGCAAGCCGCTGTCGGGTAGATTGCCCGACAGCGGTTTTTTTTGCTTGTACCTCGTCTTTTGTGCTATAAACCCCGACGGCCCAATCTGTCGGGGTTTTCGATTCCGCACGCCGCCGATCAAACCGTTTTAGTAGTGGGTATCATTTTTTTGTTACTCTGTGATATTTTTGCTACATTTAACCCATGATTGTGGTGCCGTTCGTGATGGTGCGTCAAAACAAAGGCTGTGGTGTGGATAAGTTTTGATTGTCACGAAACGTAGGGGATTATCCAGTCTTAAAAGCATGTAACCAATTGTAGATCAGCTATTTGTCTGTTATTTCAATTTTTAGTTTTTTAGGTGGTTTTTTTTTGTCATCTTCGTTTCAGCAAGAAGTTATCAACATTTTTGTTATCTGATATTGTAAATCAACTGGTTAAGAAATAGAGAATGGAAAAAACGAGTGAAAGCGTATGGAATGCTTGTCTTCAAGTCATAAAAGACAACATTCCGGCACAGAGTTTTAAGACCTGGTTTGCACCTGTGAAGGCAGTACGGTTAGAGGGCAGCGTTTTAACCATTCAAGTACCGAGTTTGTTTTTCTATGAGTGGCTCGAGGAGCACTATGTAGGGCTACTGCGGAAAACAATTAAAAAGCATTTAGGCGAAAACGGACGTCTCGAATACAATATCGTGGTGGAGAAGTCCTCGACAAGTAATCCGTATACTACGAATATCCCGTCAAGTGGCAATGGTGCCGAAGGCAAAAAGCAATCCATCCCCGTTCCCGTGGCGCTCAATAAGGATATCAAAAACCCCTTTGTCATTCCGGGATTAAAGAAACTGCAGGTAGATCCGCAGCTTAATTCTCATTATTCGTTTGACAACTTTATCGAGGGCGAGTGCAATAGGCTGGCGCGGTCGGCGGGGCATGCAGTGGCTTCCAAGCCCGGGGGTACGTCGTTCAACCCCCTCATGATTTATGGTGGGGTGGGCCTGGGAAAGACGCACTTGGCGCAGGCCATCGGAAATGAAATTAAAAAGAACCTGCCAGACAAGCTGGTTATCTACGTTTCTTGCGAGAAATTCTGCCAGCAGTTTGTCGATTCGTTGAAAAATAATACCATAAACGATTTTGTCAACTTCTACCAAGCGATGGACGTCATTATTATGGACGACGTGCACAACTTCGCGGGGAAAGAACGGACGCAGGACATTTTCTTCCATATCTTCAACCACCTGCACCAGTCGGGCAAGCAGATCATCCTAACGTCTGACAAACCACCAAAGGATTTGGCAGGTCTTGAAGAGCGGTTGTTAAGCCGATTTAAGTGGGGGCTTTCTGCCGACGTGCAAGTGCCCGACTTGGAGACGCGTATGGCCATCCTGAAAAAGAAGATGTATACGGACGGTATCGAACTGCCCGAAAATGTGGTGGAATATGTAGCTACGCAGATAGACAACAGCGTGCGCGAGCTCGAGGGCGCCATGGTTTCCTTGCTGGCGCAAGCCACGCTCAACAAAAAGGAAATCGACCTGAACTTGGCGAAGAACATGCTGAAAAACTTCATCAAGAATACACATAAGGAAATTTCAATGGATTATATCCAGAAATTGGTGTGCGATTATTTCGAGGTGCCCGTGGAGATGGTCAAGTCAAAATTAAGAAAGCGCGAAATCGTACAGGCTCGGCAGATATCCATGTACCTCGCAAAGAATTATACCAAGACATCCCTGAAATCCATCGGGGCGTTCTTCGGTGGGCGCGACCATTCAACGGTTATCTACGCCTGCCAAACTGTTGAAGACCTCATCGAAACGGATAAGAAATTCAAATCATACGTGCAGGACATCCAGAAGAAACTGAAGGCCGTGTGATATAAGCCAGACGAATTAGTTAAAGCAGAAAGCCCACATGTGTACCCATGTGGGTTTTTTGTTTTTTAATTCATGGCCAAGGACGGGTACTGTGGATATAAGGGGTTACAGCAATAAAAATTTAAATATCGGATAAAAAGCAATAGCTTTATGAGCGATATATAATAGATTCGTTTTCCCGACATGCTTTGAGGTGGATAGGTAATGTGCTTGTTTCTTGTGGAAAATAAACCTTAACGATGGCCGTATGACGATATTATTACTCCAACTGGTCTTTTTGATAACGTTTCTCGGTAGTACGATGCCCGACTCGACCGCTAGTCGACAAGAAGCGGATACGGTTGCCCAGATTACGATACAATCCACCGATCTGATGAACTTGCTTAACCAGCAGCGGGAAGATTCTATCAAACGTGCCGCATTGGAAAATCGCCTGCTTTCCATTGAACTTGGCGATCGCCGTCAACAACAGCAGCTGATGGAGGAACTTGAACTCCTGAAAAATCGTGACTCGATTTTAATGGTCCGGCGGCGGCAAAAGGTTGATTCGCTCCGGCAGTTGAACGTAGGTGTTCCGGTTGCGCCATTCCGCGACACGATTTTTACACTCTATGCCAGTCTGGGAAGCTATACGCCGGCAGAGCGCGCATCTGCACTGGAAACGCGTGTCAAAGCGTTGGCTAACAATTATGAGTTCCATGTCGATTCACTTGTCATCCACCAAAATGAAAACAGCTTCCTGATTGGCTGGCGCGACCAGATGTTGTTGAGCGTAAACGAGCAGGATGCCCTGTGGATGGATACGGACCAGCAAACCCTCGCAAAGAATTACTTGGAAGCGATCAAAGCCTCAGTAACGGCTTATCAGGATGAAACCAGTTTAAGATCCCTGCTTATCCGGGTTGCGCAGGGGGTGTTGATATTCATGGTGGTATTCTTCTTGATTAAGGGGATAGGAAGGCTGGTGGCATTTGGTAAACGCCGCATGGTTGCCGGTAGGGGTGCGGTTTTCAAAGGTGTCCGAATACGTGGCTATGAATTGGTGTCGGCCGCACAGCAAATCAAAGTGATATGGACGCTCGTGGGTATCCTCAAGTGGTTGCTAATTTTGACCACCGTTTATCTTGCCCTGCCCTTGCTACTAAACCTTTTTCCAGCCACTCGGGGATTTGCCCCCGTCTTGCTAGGATACTTTCTAGCGCCACTCAAGGATATCGGTGTCGCTATTCTAGACTATTTCCCTAACCTCGTTACCATCGTTGTTATCTGCATTATTTTCCACTATGTGTTGAGGTTGCTTAAGTTTTTTGCCGGCGAATTGCAAAGCGGGGCGCTTACCATCCCGTCCTTTTACCCCGATTGGGCGACACCTACTTATCAGATTGTCCGGGTTTTGCTGCTCGCCTTTATGATGATTGTGATCTTTCCCTACCTTCCCGGGTCGGATTCGCCAATTTTCAAAGGTGTGTCCGTATTTATCGGTGTCTTGTTCACGTTTAGCTCAGCTGGGGCATTGGGTAATATTGTGGCCGGATTGGTGTTGACGTATATGCGGTCGTTTACCGTTGGCGATAGTGTGAAAATTGGGGACGTTAGTGGCGATATCATCGAGAAATCCTTACTAGTAACTCGTATTCGGACGACCAAAAACGAAGTGATATCTATCCCGAATTCGCAGGTCATGAACGCGCATACCATCAACTACAGCATGGATGCGCCCGAAAAAGGACTGATTGTCCATACCAACATAACGATGGGCTATGAAATTCCGTGGCAGCGGGTACACGAACTGGCCATCAAGGCTGCTCGCAAGGTCGAATTTATCGAGCAAGACCCACCGCCGTTTGTCGTGCAGGGTAGTCTGGACGACTTCTATGTTACTTATCAGGTCAATGCCTATACCAAAAATCCGAATCGACAAGCGGCAATCTATTCCGAATTGCATAAAAACCTATTGGATGAATTCCATGCGGCTGATATCGAGCTCTTGTCTCCACACTACAGGGCCATGCGTGACGGCAGTACAAAGGAGGTGCCTCCCAAAAACGGAGTTTGATGCTGAATGACGGCATTTTCGGCCTGTGTTAGTGTCCGTTAATGAACAGTAAGTGTTCGATAGCGGACACTTTCTTTTTATCCAAATATTTTATTTTGTTGATTTTCAGCTTCTTGATTTTTTGGCTTCATAAGTGCAGCCATTTCTTGGCACGGCTCTAGTAAAGTCGGAAAACTGGTACTTGGCATACCGAATTTGGTTGTCGGATCCGGATAAAGGTACACTTAATCGAAAATAATTGTCATATGACATCGTCTTCAATCAAAGCCATGCTTCGGCACCT
>CAZXSL010000123.1:0-9254 GCA_964643235.1 uncultured Sphingobacteriaceae bacterium
GAACTTCATCTGCTGCCCCCCTACAGTTCCCTCAAAACTCGAGTATCCTACCGTACCCCAAATTTGATTGTCCAGCCCATATCGTAAATTGGATGGACCTGCATGCGTATCATACGTCCCCCATCCATCGATTAAAACCTCCCTGACATCGGCTTTGTCATCCCCGTCTGTATCTTTCAAAAACAGGAAATGAGGAGCCTGTGCGACAATGACGCCACCATTAGCAAAAGTAAGGGCTGTCGGGATATTGAGGCCATCGGCAAATACCGTGAATTTATCAGCCCTACCATCACCGTCCGTATCTTCACAGATAATAATTCGGTCATCCCCTTGTCCTTTATCATCACGAACGGTGTTCGGGTAGTCTACTGTTTCAACAATCCAAAGCCGTCCTTGCTCATCCCACTCCATCGCAATAGGCTTTTTGATGTCCGGCTCACTAGCAAACAGTTCCAACTTGAACCCTACGGGCACTTGAATCAAGGTTTGCGACTCTTCCGGAGATAGGGGCAACTGGTACCTTGGAGCCGGATCGCGACGTTCGTAATTTGGCATACGTGCCTCGCGGTATTCCGGTTGCGCAATGGCAAACTCCTGCATCCGAGCCACGGCTTCTTCGCCTACGGCCCAGAGAATACCGCTTTTAACCAGTTGCAAGAACCCTGGATTGCGGAAGGTACGCTCATCATGGCCGAATGCGGTGTAAAACACACGCCCCTGACCATGCTCTTTTACCCAAGTATAGGGCTCTCGGTGGCCGTCTTCCTCCCGTTCCATCAGCACTTCGATATCGTCTGCCAACAAGGTATGGACATAGGTTTCGTCCCATTCGGTTTCAAACTCGAAAACGCCCTGCATTGCCGGGTGTTCGGGTTTCACAATCTCTGCAGTAAACGGGCCGCCCCCATGGCTTCTGAACTGTCCACCAATCAAAGCAACTACATCTTCCGAATTACGGAAACAATACGATGCCGAATGGAGTGGTATGAATCCTCTTCCTGATGCCACATAATCCAACAATGCTTTCTCTTGCGTGGGCGTGATAGAGTCATGGTTTGCATACAGAATCAATCCATCGTACCGATGCAAATCGTTGCGCATCAGATCATCGGGGTCCGTGGAATAGGTAATATTCATACCTTCGGTAAAGTATTCTTGGGAAAGAATCTCAGCCAAAAGCTCGGAATCATGATGTTTACTCTCATGACCTAAGAAAAACAGCTCAAGTCTTCGTGGTCCCTCATCCGCCTTCTTGGTTCCATTACAAGCGACTACTGCACTTGCAATAACCATCAACATCATATAATAGAATCTTTTCATTGGTTGTTATTTAATTGGTGTATCGTGGTATTTAATAATCAATGGCGTTTGTCATTGTCAGCTTGTGATTGTCATGTATCGCCCTATTTTGACAAGGTAAAATCAGGCAAGTTGATAATCTCACCGCCACGCATGGCCGACTCATGCGCCAAGATGCCCACACAAGTTATATTGGCTGATTGCCGGGCATTGGGGAATGGCTGCTTATTATCTACTAGTGCGCTGACGAACTCATGTACCAAATGGGGATGCGAGCCGCCGTGGCCTGCCCCTTGTGTAAACGAAAGGTGTTGATTATCATCTTCATCATACACACCTCCCGTGGTAAATGGCTGTATTTCTTCTGGCAGCAGGTGCGCATAGTCTGGGCACTCCACTTCTTCGGGAATTTCTGGCTCTGGTTTTTTCGCTGTGTGTACAACGAGTGGCTTACCTTCAATCAATGGCCACTCAACGGCTTTCTTCGACCCATATACTTCAAAGCTCTCACGATATTGCCGGGCGGTATCAAACAACGAGCGGTAAACATGGGCACTTAGATCAGAACCCCTGAACTTGATGTGGGCAGTTTCTACGGCAAAAGAGGAATTATAATGCTTATGCAGCTCCTCTCGGATCGTTCCTGAACCGAAGCACGACACATACTCTGCCTCGGCTTGTGTCAAACCCAACACGGGTCCCACGCAGTGCGTTGCATAGTGCATGGGAGGCAATCCCGGCCAATAATCAGGCCAGCCGTCCATATCTTGCTGGTGGCTTGCCTTCAGAAATTGGATTTTACCCAACTCGCCCTTTTCATATAAATCCTTCATATACAGAAACTCACGCGCATACACAACGGTTTCCATCATCATGTATGTCAATCCGGTTTCTTCAACCGCTTCGACGATTTGCCGACACTCCTCGACAGTGGTCGCCATCGGTACGGTACAAGCAACATGCTTCCCCGCACGAAGCGCCTTTAACGATTGTTCCGCATGGTTTGGTATTGGAGTATTGATATGCACCGCATCAACTGCATCATCTTTTAACAATTCATCGTAATCACGATAGCGCTTTTCTATTCCATATTGATCGCCAATCCGGTTGAGGCTTTCCTCATTCCGCTGGCATATCGCATACATATTGGCATGGGGATGCCGTTGGTAAATGGGAATAAACTCGGCCCCAAAGCCTAGACCCACAATTGCAACATTTATTTTTTTCTTATTCATGATGGTTTCAGACTGTCTCGTTATTGATTTTTTGTCCATTTTTTCAAAAATGCATATCCTTGGCTGGCAAACTGGTCTTGGCTTTCAGCAAGGTTGCGCCATATACAGACCGCAGCTGCCAGCTCTTTATTTTCTGGCGTGAAACTTTCGATGGATATCGCTCCATGGTAGCCAATGGCATCCAGCCCTCGGTAGTAGGCGCCCCAGCTCGCATTACCCGACCCCGGCGTACCCCGATAGTTCTCGGAAACCTGTACGTGGACAAGTTTGTCCCCGGCGCGGCGGATAGCGGCCTCTGGATCGGGCTCCTCGATATTCATGTGGAACATATCCAGGCATATCTTGGCTGCCGGATGGTCGATATCATCAATCAATCGCAACAAGTCGTCAACGTTATTAATCAAATCTGACTCAAAACGATTCAACGGTTCCAAAGCAATTTCCAATCCCCGCTCCTCGGCAAGTTGGCACACCTTACGAAGGTTTGTTACTGCCCGTTGCCATTCGATCTGCCGCTGCTCGGGAGATACCATCCGGGCTTTACCTACTGCGGAATACATTGGCCCCGCGAAAAAGCGGGCTCCTATAGCTTGGCTAATATCAAGGCAGGTCTCGATATACGCCATACCGGTTTGTTGCAAGGATTCGTCATCACTGGTTAAATCTCGCGTGGGTCCGAATGCACCGCAAACAATACCCCTAAGCCCGTTATCGGCCAAGGCCTTTCCGATTTCAACAGCATCGATTAGCTTGGGGTCTTCCACGGCAATCTCAACTACCTGATAACCCAATCCTGCTATCTTCTTAAATAATACTTGTGCATCTGCCGTACCGAACGGCGATGTCCACAGCCACGTGCTCACACCCAATTCTACTTGTAAAGCCATATCTATTTTATTCGTCTACCATTTACCTTATTAAACTCGGCATCAAAAGGTTAGTATAGTCAAGTATTTCAATCACTCGACAAAACCACCCATTGCAAACAGACAATGTGTCACTGCCCGAAGTGTCGTTTGACGCTCATTATTTGATTTGTCGCGATTCAATTTGCTAAGTTATAGTAATAACTGTCTTTATAACACCTTTTAATTTGCAATTATTGACTGTATTTTAACCAAAAACAAACTCCCCACACACAAACAAGGCAGAATACGCTATCTTTTTTGTTACACGGCTGATTTCAACTACGTGACCATCACAAAAAACCCGCGATACAGAACTCGTATCGCGGATGTAGCAAATTATTATTTCTCGGTTGGGCACATCCGTATCAGGTAGAGCTTCCATAGGCTACTCCTGCATTCGGATTAATTCCACTACTGACTCGCGTAACGTCCGTCAACTGAACTTCCACGATATAAGTACCTTCCATTAATATACGGAACCCAAAAACTGGATTGACGTTGTTATTTGGTAAGCCGTCAATCTGAGCGTATTGCATGGGAATACGATAGTAAATCAAGTATCCCCAATCGGTAACCCCGTCGTGGAGGCCTGCAAGCGGAAATGGTGCAACTTCAAAATCACAGATTAGTGCAGTATCTGTTTCCAACACCGGGTTAAATTTCACGTGTGATTCAAAGGTAGGGCGATCTCCCCGCCGAACAACCTCCCCTCCTCGTGGATTCCACGGATTTCCGTTCTTATCGACTATTTTTAATATAACCCGTGCGCCATCATTCGAGATTTTAGTACAGGTCATGCGGGGGGCATTTGTAGTTGTAAAAACTTCAGATGCGTCGGAGCCTGTAGCCGCTTGATAGGTAACCTCAAACATATCGTCAATGGTGGGGTCTATTACGTTAATCTGCGCAATATTGTTAAATAACTTTGTGCCATGTACATTGGACATTTCTACATCAAAAGCGTATCGTCCCAATGGCAAGTTTGCTGATGCGCGGTTAAAAACGACTTGTCCACTTACCTCATTAAATTCCATGGGAGTTCTCATTACGGTTTCTCGCTTTGCGTTGAGTAATTCTACCGTAGTATCGACAGCTGCGTCAAAGACCATACCCTGTTTGAAGACCAATACCTCATACGGGGTAAAGAACTCAGCCGGGGCGTCTTGGCCGGTTTCTGCATCCCTCAGGTTTAACATCTGAAACGTAAAAGGAGGTGTTGAACCATCGGCGTTAATCCGGTCTGACATGGTCAATGCCATACCGCGCTTGCAATATATATTATTATCCCGATAGCGAATCCCATCGCTCAGGAAGCCTTCTTGAATCTTACTACAACCCAAGATCACAACGCTACCTATCAGGATGACAGCACCAAAATTCTTGATTTTTTTCATTGTGTTATTTTTAATTTACAATGTTTCGCTATAAAGCCTCTATCTTATTCTATTGTGCCATTGGCTGAGCATTGAAGAATAGACGATGGCTACCCTGCAATACGTGTATAACACCATTGGTCGTCATGATACCAGAGGTTTGACAGTCGACAGACCGGTCAATCAACTCGTCTGGTATGGCGTTAATATCCGGTTCTTCTTCATCTAGCGAACCAACTACCTTCGTAAAATTCACATAGTCCACATAATCCAAATACGCACTAAAATCCCTGGTCCTACGCAGCCTAATTCGGAATCGGACATTATCAATGGGCCCCGCTAAGGACGTGTAATAATCATGATCAGTCGTCATGTTCGATCGATTGATATGTCCATCATACAGATATATCTTTAATGAATCGCGTAACTCTTCGGCAGGAATATCGTTGATGGAAAACGAAATATTCTCGTTTCCTAACTCGATGATTTTTTGCTGCTTTTTTGCACTTACATAATCTGCAATGCCGTAATTAGTGGTCACAAAGAAAGTGACGTTTCCATTAATGACATCTTTCATACCTGCATGGTCTATGATCCTGACCAATGAGTCGAATTTAGGATGGGATTTCAGGAAGTCGTAAGTCGTCATATTGACAAACGCATCACTTGGGCCTCCATCATTTTTATAGCTTTCCTTTTCGCATGAGGATAGTAGCCATACAAGCCCGAGTACCACTATATATATTGCCGTATTTTTCATGTTCTTTTCCTTTAAGTTCCTATATGCGACCTCTCCAGTACATCGTCTGCGTCAATTGGTTGTTGTTTCTGAACAATGCCGGGTCGATGGGCCAATAAAACCCTTCCTGCCTAAACCTAGACTCAGACAACCAATCGATAAACTGCGGATATTGCCGCGTACGAATCAAATCGTAATACAGGTGCCCCTCCAAATACAACTCTTTACCTCGTTCAAGCATATACTCATACATCACTTGGCTTTTGGTGGCCCCAGATGCAACCATCCCTTCTGATGAAGCACCATTGCGTTCCCTGAAAAAGTTGATAATTTCAATCGCTGCTTCCGGATTCTCCTTGTGCAACTCTATTTCTGCCTGCAATAACAGCATATCACTCAAGCGAAATACAATTATATTATTGCTGACATATGCTTCCAATTGCTCGCCCGGATTTCGGTACGACACATTATGGTATTTGATGCAGGTGGGTCTATCCGTTCCTAGATCGGTAAAATTCTTTCGGTAACGCAAATCGGACTCATCCAACGTCCTACCAACTATTTCCTTCCACTCCCATTGCCAAGCGGGTTCATTCCAAACCCATCCCCATTCGGCAGAAACTTTATAGAAATGGTTGTTTAAATAAGCCTGGTTAACATAGCATCGGGAGTTCGTGCCGTAATACCGGATATGTGATGTGCGCAAAAATAAATTTGCGATATGTCCTTCGGATCCCTCTCGCGAGTTTTCGCTGATATTGATTTCGAAAATCCCTTCCGGAGACCGACCTACAAATGTGTCGTAATACCGACTGGTATCCGTAAGGAAGTAGCCGCCGTTGTCGATAAGTGCTTGGATCGTTGTGTCCGCACTCAAAACATCGGTCATTATCGGAGTGTCGCTCGTGACGTCCGTAGTCGTGGCTCAGGGTATTAAGTGGATGTTTGACAACAGAAGTCCATTTTATGTGAAGCCCACATTAAGCCGATCACTTGTATCCTGGGGATTAAAATTCCTTAAACACGCTAACGAGCGGCATGTTGCCGCAACAGCCCCACATATCTTGGCCCTCAACCGATGGAGCAAAGAACTCTACACTGAACTTGCAAGTGAGATGGAAAACCCATTTGGATTGACCCACCGGGGCATACTAATGCTCTACAAAACCGAAAAGACAGCAGAGGAAGAATTGCATCTAGCTAATCAAGCAACCGCACTAGGGCTCAACGTCGAAACACTGAACGCAACAGAAGTACAACTATTGGAACCCAACACCCGGTTGGACGTACTGGGTGCAACGCACTACCGTGACGATTCCCACCTCAACCCAAACATGCTCATTCAACATTTAAAAAAACAACTC
This sequence comes from uncultured Sphingobacteriaceae bacterium, assembly GCA_964643235.1. GTDB lineage: Bacteria > Bacteroidota > Bacteroidia > Sphingobacteriales > Sphingobacteriaceae > CAYRGQ01. The sequence continues at coordinate 6,919 of CAZXSL010000123.1, forward strand.
CACACGCTTGGTGTAAATCTAGTCCCACAAGCGGAAGTTATTGGGTTCATAAAAAACAAAAAACGGGTAATCACTGTTCAAACAGCAAAAAAAGAATATCAGGCCGATATTTTTATTCTATCAGGTGGCGCCTGGCTGCCCGCTATCGCGAAACTTGCTGGCCTCCGTATTCCTTTGATGCCCGGCAAGGGGTATTCGTTCCAAACTTCTTCATTCAACGGCCAATTACAACATCCCGCCTTACTACTGGAAGCTCGCGTAGCTATAACCCCCATGGGAGATACTGTACGCATAGGCGGCACCATGGAGCTGGCTGCCATCAATCACCGAATCAACAAAAACCGTGTTGAAGGGATTGTCCAAGCCGTGCCAGAATATTATCCCGACCATCATGTATCCGCTCCTGCTCCTGCTGATACATGGCATGGATTTCGACCCTGCTCGCCAGATGGATTACCTTACCTCGGAGCCGCTAAAACAACAGACAACCTTATCATTGCCGGAGGCATGGGAATGATGGGGCTCAGCCTAGCCGCAGCCGCAGGTAAAATCGTGAGCCAATTAGCAAACGAAACTCCAGTCGAGATGGATATAACGCCATTCGACCCCTTAAGGTTTCATTGATACGCCAGCCATCCCCACGATACGATAAACTAAGAAAGCAACCTGCTTTTTTCTTGATTCAATTGTAAATTAAAGGATTATCCATTATCATTGTACTTACAATGATGACTAGATACGCTAAGCAAAACCGGCTACTCGCCGCGGTAGACTGTATTATTTTCGGCTTTGACGGACACAACCTCAAGTTATTACTGATTAAACGTGGTTTTGAACCAGAAAAAGGCAAGTGGAGCCTGATGGGTGGTTTCGTGGAAGCTGATGAGACTCCCGAGGATGCTGCAGCTCGGGTACTACACCAGCTTACCGGGCTTAAGGATGTGTATATGGAGCAATTGCTCGTATTTGGCAAACCTGACCGCGATCCGATGGAACGGACGCTGAGTATCACGTACTTTGCCCTCATCGACATCAAGAAGTACGAAAAGCAAATCAGCGACAAATACCATGCAGACTGGTTCGTCTTAGATAGAATCCCAAAATTGATATTCGACCATGAAGAAATGCTGGATCACGCTAGGCAACGTCTCCGCTACAAAGCGGCTTTACACCCGATATTGTTCGAGCTTTTGCCTGAAAAGTTTACTATACCGCAAATCATGACATTATACGAACAAGTTTATGAGGTTGTACTTGACAAGCGAAACTTTACCCGCAAACTGAGATCGACCGGGCTTCTTGTCAAACAAATGGACAAAGACAAAGAAAACTCAAAAAAGGGCGCTTTTTACTATAAGCTTAACCGAGCAACCTACAAGGATAAGTTCACGGCCTTCCTGAATTTCATCCCCAATCCGGGCCTAAGCAATACAAACTTCTAGTTTTTACACTTTTTTCATCTTACCGGACTACAATAGCTGTTTTGTTAATACAAAACACCTACATTCGTATTCGCTTATATGAAACATACATGATGAACATCAACAGACGGACATTTCTCAAGCATACCGGAATTGGGTTGGCAGCAGCATACGCCTCTCCTTCCCTCCTTTCATGCGCCTCCAAGCCTCAGGCATCTACTGCCGCACTTCGGGAAATAGGCATTCAGCTTTATACCTTACGCGAGCAATTAACACAAAATGCCCAACAGACCATCGCGCGTCTAGCTGGTATCGGCTACGACCACGTCGAAACATTTGGCCCGGAGATTAGTGAGAGTGGACAGGTTTCGTTTTGGGGGCTATCGTTATCGGATTTGCAACGTGTGCTGGATGACAACGGACTAAAAACACATAGCGGGCATTACGATCTTTCCGCCTTCTTGTCGGCAGACAACGGTAGCGACGAGCAGCTGAAAACATACATCGAAACAGCCGCCCACCTTGGCCAAAAATTCCTCATTGCACCCGTGCCCCCCATGATGGCTATCGACAGGTTAAGCGGCGATGACTACCGTTTCATGGCAGAGCAACTCAATAAAGGAGGGGAGCTTGCAGCAAAATCAGGTATCCGAATTGGTTACCACAACCATTTTTGGGAGTTCCGGACTTTCGCCGATGGCACCAAAGGCATGGATATTCTCATCGATGGAACCCAGGCAGATTTGGTTGTATTTGAACTGGATCTGTTTTGGACAGAGAAATCGGGCGTCGACAGCACCGAATATTTCAATCAATACCCCGGCCGTTTCCCATTGTGGCATATCAAGGACATGGCTAAGGATCACACCACACCCGTCACAGGTGCTGAGCTCGACACGCTATCCGTAATGGAGA
>CAZXSL010000124.1:0-9236 GCA_964643235.1 uncultured Sphingobacteriaceae bacterium
ATAGAATAGAAGTTTCCTAAACTTTAGATACAGGTTCGATTCCTGTCGGGGCTACTAAACAGGAAAAGCGATTATGACAATCGCTTTTCCTGTTTTTATTACAGCAACTACTGTTCTAGCCTGAACTCGAATTCAGGTTTCTATGCCACGACTGCCTCCTGTGGTACACTTTTGTTCCTCCTTTTGGCCCGAGCAACCCCTAAGGCAGCGAGTATACATACACCCAATAACGGAAATATAACCATTGGTTTTTTCCAGATCGGAACTGAAGCCAACTGGATGGGCGACTCGTCGCCCGACAGGACGAACCCCGCCCAATAAAACGGGTGTTGGAGGTTCTCGTCGCCCGTACTACGCAAGTAGTCTAATTTAGCTTGCTGCAGGACTGTGGCTTTGTCATCCCCTTTTTGCAGGTTCTTGTAAAAAGCAATCATGATCTCCTTGGTCGACTCATCCGGCGCATTCCATAAGCTGGCAACCGTGGCGGGGATGCCCGCGATGGTAAACGCATGGTGCATCGAAACAAGGTTACCACCGTCATGGAACCCTCCGACGCCGGTATTACACGCACTCAAAACAACTAAATCAGCATTAAAACTCAGTCCGTATAGCTCCGAAATATACATCTCGTAATCGGGCTCAGAACTCGAAAAAAGGAGATTGCTAAGCTCGGGATCCCGATCGTTCAAGTTTGAGTGCATGGCTAAGTGCAATACGGAAACGTCACCTTTTATCGACCTGAATTGGGATTTGGAGGCGTTGCTTCCAAGAAATGCTTTACCAGCGACAAGTTGTGAGATTCCTTTGACTTCTGCCTCAGCACCGGCCAACGAGTAAGGAGCACCACGCACGGCGAGCAAGCTTTCAGGAGCCGCCCCGCTATATTCGGGAGCAAAAAGCACCACTTTACCCCGCCTTGCCCGTTGTTTACCTACGGCGTTCGTATTTAAAAAATAGAAACTTGATGCATACGATAGGGTGTGGTTCTCGACAACGTATCTGCCGTCTCTTACTAAAAGTTCAAAGGGTAAATAATGCAAAACATCATCAGGTATGATAACCGTTGGCAGATCATGATCAAAATCGTCGCCAATCAATTTGGTATAAAGAGCCTCACCTTGTGTTTTGATGGTACTGACCGGGGTCGACAAGTCATTTAGGAGAGTGAGGTACGTTTCTATTTCCGCCTTGAGTGTGGGGTAATTGGCTATTGCTTGATAACGTACTTTCCCATTCACGATATTGATCTTGAAAAGGGTATCATCCGTCGCTTTAAATTTAACCACATTTCGCCCCAAGTTATCCAAATCAACATATTGTGGACCGAATAGTTGACCCTGACGGTATTCGGACGCGAGCTGGCTCCTAATGGCATCCAATTCCTGTTCTTTTTCAAAAAGTTGCTGTTTGAGATCAGGATCTTGTATCCGCTGCAATTCTTTTTTGAGATATGTTATATACGAACGAACATATTGTTCCTCTTCCACCAGTTTGAAGAGTTCCGTGTTTGCCGCCGCTTCCCGATTCAAAAGGAAATTATTGATCATGTCGCGCGACGTCAGGTTTTCCATAAACGACAAAAGTCGATTACTTTCTGCTGGCGAGAATTCACGTTGCAGCGCTGCCGTCATCAAACCGGATGTGATGTAGTCGAAGTCCTTTTTAAGGAGCCTATTTAGCGGTATGTTTCCAACATTGTTTTCAAATTCAACAAGAGCCATCCAAAGCAATTTTTCTTTTATAGGCTTTAAGTCGATCATCGAAGTGTCGATGGAGTGGGCGACACTCAGGTAGTAGCTTGCGTCATTCCCTAAGCCCGGCACGTAAGCCTCCGGGGCATCGGTTTCGATATGGAAACTTTCGGGCGATATTTCAGCAATAAGCTGCTGCACGGATGCTATGGCTTCTTCAATTTGGTTTATTTTGAAAGATACTTTAGCTCTTAAATGGTATACACCTTTGCGATTTCGGGTACCGATTTCAGGGTCGTTTTCTACAGCTTGCAGCAATCGGAGGGTGGTCGGGTAGTTAGCAAGCTGATAGTACGTATTGGCTAGGCCGATGTTGATATCCGAAGTATAGTCCCTAGTCCTGGCTTTTGTTTGGGTAATATTGAGTGCTTTATGATACAGGGCAAGTGCTTTGTTCGGCTCATCGTTTCGGTAATAATCGCCAATAATTTTTAAGCAGGTTACGTACATATCATTTTCGAAGCCTCGCAGCCCACCCTGTTTTTCGATAGCCTCGACTTTACCCAAAGCATTCAGCATCTTTTCTTCGTCCCCCATACTGGCATATAAATCAATAAGGTTGGTGTTATAGGATATTTCCGGATAATCGCCCAAATCATCCTTTCTATAACGTTGTACACCCTCCTTATCGTCTCGATAAACCTGTATACCTTTATTCAGATAACCTTCGGCCGCCTTGTAATCGCCCATTTCGGTAGACAGTATGCCCAGCTCCATGTATACGCTCATCAGATATTGGAGGTTGGTTTCGCTTACGGATTCGAGCAAGTTTTTTGATTGCTCTAAATACATGCGTTCCTTGGATGCCATATCCAAAAATTTGCCCCCGTATAATGCGCCATAATCCCGATAGGTAATGCCTTTGGATACCGTGTCCTGCTCCCTAAACAAGCTGAATAATTTATCAAAATGAGCAATGGATTCATCAAATTGACCCAATTGCCGGGAAAGGACAGACAAGGAATGGTAGGTCCTCGCTAAAACGGCTGAGTCTTTTTCAACACTCTGCTCGTGGTATTTAACGGAATTCAAGGTGTGCGAATAGGACGCCTTCGGTTGGTACAGGTGATTATACGATATCATGCCTAGCCGTCGATACACATTGGAAATTTCAAGTGGCTTGGCCCCCGCGGCTTCAAGTTCACCCACACTTTTAAGCATCAAATCATACGCTTGTTGGAAATCCTTGGACGTATTGAGCATGACTTCTGCGCGTGTCACGTTTTCGCTAGCCTTCAGGTATGTTTTGGTAGCCTCATCCGCAGCCATAGCGGCCTCGCTGGCACGTTCCCTCAGCAAAAGTGCCTCTTCCCATTTCCCTTCTTTTTCAAGCTCAATGGCTTTATGCGTAATATCCTCCCACGGGTTTTGTGCGGGCAGGCTGATGCCGATAAGTAAGAACGTAAAAAAAAGTGCGACTTGATTCATAGGTTTGTTAGTTAGGATACGGTTTGAAACAAAGATAGCCCAAGACGTCCAATACTGCAAGCATAATTACCCGAAAGGATAAACTAAGCCATTGTTACTTCGATTGGGACTCATCCCTAACAGAAAAGAAAAACAATTCGGCTCAAAGACACATGGGTTGTGCTCTGAGCCAGATACCGTCCTTTAAAATCAATGGAAGAACACGGACTTGCCTATTATTCTATTTCCGACAGGATTTTGCGAGCTTGGCTTGCCTTGGCCCCGTTATTCGCTATCGTTTTGTCCAGATATTCCACGGCTTTTTCCCGGTTTTGAAGTTTCAAATAACCGAGTGCCAGGTACCAATCCGTTTGGCTTTGGTAGTTTTCCGGGGTTTCCCAATCGGGGTTTTCCAGTACTTGTACCGCTGTGGCAGTCTGCCCCTGTGCCATCAGGCTGATGGCATAATAAAAATCAGCAAAGCCTACAGTATCTGTGGCGCGCAGCACGTCGAAGGCTGCTGCGGCGTCCGCATACGCCCGGCTGTCATAATACCGAAAGGCTTGCTCGATATCGCTACCCGTTGCCTGCACATCCCTTACCACCGGGGCGACAATATTGGGGTAAGGCTCAAAATTATTGGCGTATAGTTCGCCCCAGTCCGCGGGCTTATTGAAAAACCACAATAACCCCAGCCCCACCACCAGCACCGCAGCCACTTTCCATAGCACGGAGAACATGCGTACGCCCCCCTCCTGCCTTCCCGCTTGCTGCTCCAAGCTTTGCAAGCGTTGCTTCAACCTACTGCTCTCCTCCCTCACCACGGCCTCCCTCAGCTCCAACTGGAAGGTAAGCTCAGCCTTGAAATCAGCATCCGTATCCATCAACCGTCTTACCTGATCGCGTTCTTCGTCGTTGACCTTGTTTTGGATATATCGCTCAATTAACTCCAATTTGTTCATTTCATCTTCAATAAAATTTCCTTCATCTGTTTGATACAGCGTGATTTTTGGCTCTTCGCTACATCCTTTGATGTATAGCCCAAACGCACCCTGATCTCGTCGATGCTCAGGTTCTCATAATAAAACAACCTAACCACCTCTTGGCATTTGCTACCCAATTGTTGGTAAGCCCTTTGCAGTTTTTCGATATGCTCTTCTTGCAATGCCTCCTCTTCCTCACCACTCGCATCCATTATCGCATCATAATCATCATAATCAGCGATATCCACCTTCATTTTTAAGCTATTGTATATTTTATACTTACCAATAGCAAATAAGTAAGTCTTCAACGAACTAGTCAACGAGGTCAACTTTCCCGACAGGATATTCCCGTATAGCGCCACGATGCTGTCTTGGTAAACATCCATCGCACTTTCACCGCTGATCGAAAAACGCGAAGCATAAGCCATAAAATCCGGTTTGAACCGGTTATATATCTCTTCAATAGCTTTTTGATCGCCAGACTGAATCCGTTCGAGTAACCTGTTGTCTTTCTCCATTTATATATAAAAACATGCGGAAGTAAACATTTTCAAAAAAAACAAAAAAAGGTGTTTACCAATTCGCCTAATCGCATATAAACCTATAAAACGCCGGGGTTATGATAGCCCTATACTGGTATTTATAGATGTTTACTAAGGTATATCATTTTCCATTATAAAAACACCTAAAAATCAATTTACGCTTTGGAAAACGAACTTACACAATAACTAAAACTCAATTACATTTAATCTTTTAATCTTTAGATTTATGAAATGCACGAAGTATTTATTGATAATTTTCCTAGCCATCGGGCTTATTTCATGTAGCAAGGATGGGCCTGAGGGTCCTATCGGACCTCGTGGCGAGCGCGGGGAGAAAGGCGAGCAGGGAGCCCAAGGCGCCCGTGGTGCCGACGGCACCATGCTGCGATACGGCAACGGTGCGCCTGCTGCATCCTTGGGTAGTGAAGGTGATTTTTACATTGACGTAGCCAACAATAACCTGTATGGACCGAAAACCGGCAGTAGCTGGGGCACGGCCACCAACATCAAAGGCGATACAGGTGCACGCGGCGCAACGGGAGCCACGGGAGCAACCGGCCCCCGTGGAGCTACGGGTGCAACCGGAGCGAAAGGCGCCGATGGCAGCCAGTTCCTGAGTGGTACTGCAGCCCCCACGGCAGCACAAGGCAAGGTAGGCGATTTTTATTTCCGTACGTCTAACGGCATGCTCTATGGACCTAAAACCGCTAGCGGATGGGGATCGGGCGTCAGCCTAAAAGGTGCAAAAGGAGATAAAGGAGACAAAGGTGATAAAGGTGCTGACGGTCGGACAATCCTAAACGGCACCTCAAACCCGACCGCCTCAGTAGGCCAAGTAGGTGATTTCTATATCAACACCAACAGCTACGTCCTGTTTGGGCCAAAAACGACAGCCGGCTGGGGAAATGGGAAAAGCATCCTCGGTGCTAAAGGAGATAAGGGAGACAAAGGAGAAACCGGCGCAAGAGGTGCTACGGGAGCGACCGGCGCACGGGGTGCCACGGGCGCTACTGGCGCAACCGGTGCTAAAGGCGACAAGGGAGATAAAGGAGACAAAGGTGATAAGGGTGATAAGGGAGACAAGGGCGACAAAGGCGATGTTGAATATGTAATATTGAGCGGTGAAGCGGATCCCACGAGTAATATAGGATCGCCTGGAGACTTCTACTACAACTCGCTGACTAAAACATTGCATTACCGAAGCGCAAGTTGGACAATGGTAGCTAAGCTATCCAGGGTGATTATGTTTGAGAAGAGTTACGTCGATTTGCCAGGAAACATCAACGGGACAACAACCGTGACTTTTGATTTTCCTCCAGAATTATTGAATAAGAGCATGGTCAACGTGTATGTAAATACAGATATTTGGACTGAAACCTTTTATCCCCTCCCTGGATTTGTAGCAGGCACTACGCACGAGTACCGCATTGCTTATAGCTTTTATCCTGGCCCCATCCCAACTTATTTTAATTATTCAAGGATAGTTATAACTCGTGTATCACCCACTGCCACACCGCAGACTGACACTGTGATTAGAATCGTAATTATGGAGGCCGACGATTTCCGGGTTATTTCGCAGCAGGTAGACTTCAACGATTACACGCAGGTAAGCCGTTATTTGAACTTGGGGAATTAGTGGTATAATTAGGGATAAATAAAAACAATCATCAGTTACCCAAATTTTTGAGTTTTGTTTGGATTTTGATGGAAGCACCGGTCTGATGATCGGTGCTTTTTTGGTCCACCTGTTTTGTGTGTTTCCTGCCTTTGATGCGTTGTATTTGTCGGGCAAAACACTTAAAAGCAAGTTACAAACCTGCTTTATCTACCTTCACAAGTTAACCCGATAAATCGAGGGTCTGCTTTTGGTCTGGCCTTCCAAAACGGCCGAACTGGCGGCATGGAAACTGATATTATCGACGAAACACTACAAATAGGCTTCAATCCACGAAAATAAGAGGATAATTTTAGAAAGTTTACGATCTTTGGTACTTTAGGCGTTTAGTATGAGGTCGTAAGGCGCGGCCCATCGTATGGTTTCTATCTATGCTTTAACGGAATGATTACGCAAGTGAAAGAGGAATTTGAACCGATCTTTTTTCGGTTAGACAAGGAAGCTGATCGAAAAGCTTTTGACGAATTAGTAGCTAACAATCCACATTTGCGGATATCGGATACCATAGAAAGCCAATTGCGTGAGCTTATCCGGATCATGAATCCTGGAGAAACAATCCCTTCGGAGCAGTATCCCGCGTTGATTGATGAACACCTGCAAGGGCAATCCCTATCTAACTACGGCGTATGGGTCTATTATCCCTGGAATGGCTGCTTGGCCCATGTCTTGGATGAGGATGAGTTCATCGCCCTGCGCACAAACCGCAACGCGTACAAAATCGATTTCGACGAGATCCAAACGCTTCGGCATAAAAAAATCGGCATCATTGGCTTGTCGGTAGGACAGGGCATTGCGTTGACCATGGCCATGGAGCGGATATGTGGGGAAATACGGCTTGCCGATTTTGACGAGGTGGAGCTTAGCAACATGAACCGTATCCGGGCGGGTATCCAAGACTTGGGTATCAACAAAGTGGTATTGGCAGCCAGGCAGATTGCGGAGCTCGATCCCTTCATCAAGGTGGTTGGCTATACCGATGGCATCCAGGCCGATAATATCGAGCACTTTTTCAATGAAGGAGGCAAGCTGGATGTCCTGGTCGAAGAGTGTGACGGTATCGACATGAAGATCCTGAGCCGTATCCAAGCCCGGTCGCTCGGCATTCCCGTCGTGATGGACACCAATGATAACGGGATGTTGGATGTGGAGCGTTTTGATATCGAGCCGGACAGGCCGGTGCTGCACGGCGCGGTGCAGGAATTGGAATCACTCCCCATCGACGAATTGGTGCAGCGGTTGAAAAACCTAAGTATCCCCGAAAAAATAAGTTACCTTTCGCGGATTATCGGGATGGAAAACGTATCGGAAGCCATGAAAAGATCCCTCGTCGAGATGAACAAGACGATTGTCGGGTGGCCACAGCTCGCGTCGGCCGTGATGCTGGGCGGTGCCATGGTTACCGATACCTGTAGGAAAATACTGCTGGGAAAACCCATGTCATCCGGGCGGTATTTTGTCGATTTTGACCAGTTAATCAATAATCCATCGGCACAACAATGATTCAAATCAGGACTTTTAGGGCTCCCGACGATCCACAAGCTTGCGAAAAGTTTATTGTGGGACATCAAAAATTGCTGGAGATATTCGGGATCTCGAAAATTACGTCCAACCGACAAGACTGGGTAGACGACCCGAATACGACGGTTATCCTAGTCGAAGACAAAGACTCGCAGATCGTATACGGTGGAGCACGGCTACAAGTCGCCACCGGACAATACCAATTGCCCATCGAGATTGCCTTGGGTGGATACGACGAGAAGATATTCAGTATGGTCGAGGGTGACAAACTGACCGGCGGCACCTGTGAGCTGTGCGGACTTTGGAACTCCAGGGAGGTGGCAGGCATGGGTATCGGCAGCTACATCCTGGCCCGCGTAGGCGCCGCGATTTCCACCCAGCTCCCGGTGCAAAGTATCTTCGTCCTGTGTGCGCCTATTACCGTCCGCATGGGCAAACGAGTGGGAGCCGTGGTCGAAACCTCATTAGGCGACGAAGGCTTGTTTTACTACCCACATGACGACCTGATCGCAACAGCCATGCGACTGCGGGATATCCGAGATTTAAGCCATGCCGACAAATCAGAGCAGGAGAAAATTATCTCACTGCGTGAGCAACCCCACCAGATTTTAGAAGAGCGGGGGCCCAAGGGCACATTCCTTGTCGAGTATAATCTTTTAATACCTTAATACCAATTTAACACCTTAACACCAGTGAACAAGTCGAAATACAGCCTTTTCGCGTGTTGGTTGCACTAGCGGTCAACAAAGCGCATGCGGACACCAAACCGACCGGATACGTGTATGCGGACGACACAGCCCAGTTACTAATCAACAATGGGGTCGTTTATTATGTAGACGAATCCGGCAACCTGTCTGCAGACGAAGCCGCGCGGCAGGATTATTCCCAGATTGCCCATGATATCCCTAACCTCGGGATTCGGAGCTCGCCCATCTGGGTAAAATTCCAGCTCACCAACCGCACCACGCGGGAACACTTGCTGCTGATGGTGGAGCAACCCTCTTTGGATTTGGTTTCCCTGCACGTAGCCAAAGGCGACGACGTGGTACATATCGCCACGATGGGCGAGCAGTTCCGGTTTTCAGAGCGAATTTACGCCGATAACCCCAACTACCTGTTCCCCATCCCAATCAAACCGGGCGAAACCGCCGACATCTTGATTATGGTCAGATCGGCCGATCAGATCCAGCTGCCCATTTTCGTAGGCACCGAACAGGGGATACTTGGACGATATGCCATCAACAGCCTTTTATTCGGCATTTACTTGGGTATTATGGGCATCATGGTGGTCTACAATTTTTTCCTTTACCTCTCGGTCAGGGATACCGCCTACCTATACTATATCGCATTTATAATTTTC
>CAZXSL010000125.1:0-9212 GCA_964643235.1 uncultured Sphingobacteriaceae bacterium
GCAACGGGGATAGCCCCGATAGAACCCAGCCCAATCGGGGTTGCTGAATCGTCAGCTAGGCCGGCGTCCGTAAAATAAAATATTGCAAAAATAAGCACAAATGTGCCCACGATTTCGCTGACCAGGTTTATCGGCAGGTTGCGTATAGCAGGAGCGGTGCAGAAAACAGCCTGCTTGAGGTCTGGATCTTCGGTCCGAGCGAAATGATCCTTATAAACCAACCACACCACCGATGCGCCAATTATTGCGCCACCAAGCTGGGCTACGACATAGCTGATTGATTCTTGCAAGCCCAAGTTACCGGCAAGATACATCGCGAGGGTAACGGCTGGGTTCAAATGTGCGCCACTATAAGGTCCGGCAATGACCACACCGACGAATACAGCCAAGGCCCAAGCCGTGGTAATCACAATCCAGCCGCTTCCGTTCCCTTTGGTGTCGTTTAGCACCACGTTGGCAACTACACCACAGCCCAAGAGTATCAGAAATGAAGTGCCGATTAGTTCCGCGATAAAAGGTGTCATTTTTGGTTCGTTTTTAAGGTTTGAAATGTATAATGGTTATTTTGGTACGAGATGGTCTCATGAAGTGAATTACCCGTTGTATCGGTAATTCGTATTATTTATCCTTTTTTCGTTTTCGGTTTAATTGGTGCTTAGCTTGGAATTTGGCCGTCTCGACAGCGACGTGCCAATCTTCAAGTACGTCGTCGGCGTTGAAAGACTTTTTGGGTTTGAACGTCGTGTCAATTTTCCATTGGCTTTGTATTTCGTCTATACTGGCCCACATGCCTACAGCTAAGCCAGCTAGGTAGGCTGCACCGATTGCAGTGGTTTCTGTGATTTGTGGACGTACAACTTCGGCACGCAGTATGTCTGATTGGAATTGCAGGAGTTGGTTGTTTGCCGTCGCGCCACCATCCACACGTAGTTCGGTAATGCGCTTGCCTGAATCAGCTTCCATTGCACGAAGGATATCGACGGTTTGGAAGGCTATGCTTTCAACGGCGGCTCGAGCGATATGGCCGGCCTCCGTCCCACGTGTGATACCGACAATCGTACCTCGGGCATGTGGATCCCAATGCGGAGCACCCAACCCAGCAAAGGCGGGGACTAGGTATACGCCGCCGGTGTCGGGCACAGATTCAGCCAGTTTTTCCACATCGCCAGAGGATTTGATAATCCCTAAGCCGTCGCGGAGCCACTGGACCACGGCACCACCGATGAATATGCTTCCCTCCAATGCGTAATTTACCCGGTCGCCTATTTTCCAAGCAACCGTGGTAACGAGTTTGTTTTTAGATAACGTAGGCTTATCGCCGATATTCATCAGCATGAAACATCCCGTTCCATACGTGTTTTTGACCATGCCGGGCTGGGTGCAAAGCTGGCCGAATAATGCCGCTTGTTGGTCACCCGCAATACCGGCAATCGGTATCCTAGCTGCCAGAATATTGGATTGCGTTTCACCATAGACTTCGGACGAGTCCTTGACCTCCGGCATCATGCTTTCGGGGATATTGAATAGTTCTAGCAAACCTTCGTCCCAAGCCATTTTGTTGATGTTATAGAGCATCGTACGCGAGGCGTTACTCACGTCCGTGATGTGCTGTGTGCCGCCAGTTAGGTTCCATATGAGCCAGCTGTCGACCGTGCCGAAAGCGAGTTCGCCCCGCTCGGCCCTTGCACGCGCACCTTTTACATTATCGAGTATCCATGCTATCTTACTGGCCGAAAAATAAGCATCGATCAGTAATCCGGTTTTCCGGCGCACAACGCCCCCGTGGCCGGCATTCCGTAGTTGTTCGCAATAATCTGCCGTGCGGCGGTCTTGCCATACGATGGCGCGGTGGATGGGCTTGCCGGTTTTCCGATCCCAAACAATGGTCGTCTCCCGTTGGTTGGTAATCCCGATGGCAGCGATGGAGTCCGCCTTGAGCCGGGCTTTGGCAACTGCCTCGGTGGCAACGGACAACTGGCTAGACCAGATTTCATCTGCATCGTGCTCTACCCAGCCCGATTGGGGGTAATATTGCTGGAATTCTTTTTGGGCCATGGAAACGACCTTGCCGTTTTTGTCGAAAATTATGGCACGGGAACTCGTCGTGCCCTGATCTAAAGAAATAATATACTTACTGCTCATCATATTAGGTATACTTGTTTATTCTATGGTTATTAAATCGTGTTGTCCGGGCAAATAATGACTGGCTAAACGCACGTAGTCAGCGATTTGCTGTTTTACCCAATGCTCGTCTTTGCCCAATTCTGAAGCCATGGTTTGCGCTACTTTCGGTGCCATTTCCATGGATTTTTCTGCGTCGAGAAACAGGATTCGCATCCTTCTTGCCAATACGTCTTCCACCGTTCGGGCCATCTCGTGACGGACAGCCCATACCACTTCAGCAAGGATATGGTCGAAAGCAGGGTGTAGCTGCTCGCGCAATGATACGTTTTTTGACGCTAATTCCATGATGCCTTTTGCATCGCTACCGTAAATTCTCCAGTGGCCGTCTCCCTCGGTCAGTTGGTATCCGTGGATCGGGAGGGAGTCGGATATGCAGGCTTGGGTCGGTAAACCCGCGCTTGAGATGGCTTGATTAACCGTTTCTTCAGCCATTTTTCGATACGTGGTCCATTTACCACCGGTAATGGTTATCAGCCCCGATTCGCTGACGATTAGTTTATGGTCTCGTGATATTTCTTTGGTTGCTTCATTGCCTTTGGTTGGTGCAGCAAGAGGACGAAGACCGGCAAAAATGCTTTTTACATCCGATAAGCGTGGTGGATGTTCCAAGTAAACCGCGGCCGTATCCAGGATGAACTGGATTTCTTCGTCTAAGGGTTTCGGCTCGGTATTGTTATGGTCGATGGGGGTATCCGTGGTTCCTAGAACGATGTGGTCATGCCAAGGTACACCAAACAGGACCCGTCCGTCGCTGGTTTCTGGAATCATCAATGCGTCGCGTTGACCAAGGAAGCTGCGGTCCAAAACGACATGTGCTCCCTGGCTCGGCCGTACCATGGGTGTGTGTGTGTCGGTATCCATAGAGAGGATATCATCCACGAACACGCCCGTGGCATTGATCGTACATTTAGCCGCAATGGTGTGCGTTTGTCCAGATTCGACATCAACGAATGTCAGGCCATTGACGGTGCCCTCGTCCGATTTGCTTAGCGCGGTTACTTCGCTGTAATTGAGCAAGGAGGCTCCATGCAATGCTGCGGTTTGAGCTAAGTTGATTGCAAACCGGGCGTCGTCAAATTGCCCGTCAAAGTATTGTACACCGCCACTGAGCCGGTTTGTTTTGATTCCGGGTAGGCGTTTTGCGGTTTCTTCTTTGGAAAGAAGGGATGAACGGCCGATGCGGTGCCGTCCGGCCAGCCAATCGTATAGTTTCAACCCGATAAGGTATTTCATCTTGCTGAAAAACGAATAGCAGGGGATGATGAACGACTGGCTATGTGCCAGATGGGGGGCGTTTTTGAATATGGTCGCGCGTTCGCGGAGTGCGCTATAAACTAGTCGGATATCGCCCATGGCCAAATAACGAACACCGCCGTGGACGAGTTTTGTACTGCGACTCGAGGTGCCTTTGGCAAAATCGTGACGTTCGAGCAGGAGCGTCGTGTAGCCTCTTGATGCGGCATCTACTGCGATACCGAGACCTGTAGCACCCCCGCCAATGATGACGATGTCCCAAAGGGCAGTGCTACGGATGCTGTCTAAGGCCGAAGCACGATCCAATAACGTGTGTTGTTGTTTGGTTTGCATGAATGGTTTTATCGTATGATATGTACTACGATTCAAAAGTAAATGAAATTTATTGTAAAACAAAAGAAGTTAAATAAAACCAAAACGAATAGATATGAAATTGAATTTGCTTTGTTTTGTGATTGAATAATTTTAATTTAGCCGGGTCAGCCATTTTGCCGATTTTATGGAGAGCACTTCGGAGCGGGCGATACATCGGTGGCATTACAGGGAGTAGCATGAATAGCATAGAACGTCATCGTTTCATCATTAACCATTTGCAAGAGCGGGAATCGGTAAGTGTACAGGAGTTGTGCGAATTGCTCGGGGTTTCGTCGGTAACTATCCGTAAGGATCTGAAACTGTTGGAAGATCGGCACATGTTATACCGTACACACGGAGGGGCTACACTTAATAGTCCTTATACCATCGATCGGACGGTTTTTGAGAAGGAGAAGATGCATTCGGTACAAAAAGCAGCTATTGGCCGTTATGCTTCATCGTTGATTACCGCTGACGATTCAATTATTATCGCATCGGGAACAACCGTACAAGCCATGGCACGTGAAATACAGCCTACTGGTACACTAACGGTTGTAACGTCGGCACTAAATGTTGCTCTCCAGCTTATTCAGCATCCTAACGTGGAGATTTTGCAGCTCGGTGGCACACTTCGTAAGACATCCACTTCCGTTACAGGGCTATATGCCGAAGGTGTATTGGACGATTTCTTTTGCAGCAAATTGTTTCTCGGAGTAGACGGTATCGACTTGGAGTTGGGCCTCACGACCACGAGTGCTCAGGAAGCTCAATTGAACCGAAAGATGATAGCGGCCGCACAGAAGACGGTCGTTTTGGCCGATTCCTCCAAATTCGGCAAACGCGGTTTTGGACGGATTTGTGCTATCAAGGAAATTGACGAAATTATTACGGATAAGGGGATAACACCGGCTATGCTTAAGCAGTTGGAGCGGGAAAGTATACAAGTAACGCTTGTATAGGTGGTAAAAGGAAAAGGCTATCCCGGTGTAGGAATAGCCTTTCAGTCTGACGGATATGCGTTAGCTCAGTTCCGCAAAATATTTGTGGAACAAAGGTATCGTTTCGATGCCTTTGAGGTAGTTCGCAATGTCGTATTTCTCGTTGGGGGAGTGCAGGTTATCGCTATCTAGCCCGAAGCCCATCAGCACGGTTTTGATGCCGAGTTCCTTTTCAAAAAGAGCAACAATTGGGATGCTTCCGCCACCTCGGGTGGGGATAGGTTTCTTGCCGAATGATTCTTCCATCGCTTTTTCGGCTGCTTTGAAGGCTATACTATCCGTTGGTGTTACTACCGGTTCGCCTCCGTGGTGTGGCTTGACGGTAACTTTGACCGAGGGTGGGGCTATTTTACTGAAATGGTCGGCAAACAGCTTAGTAATGGTTTCGGAATCCTGATTTGGAACCAAACGCATGGAGATTTTGGCGTTGGCTTTGGACGGTAATACCGTTTTGGCACCTTCGCCAGTATAACCACCCCAAATGCCGTTTACCTCCATGGTGGGGCGTGTGCCCGTACGCTCGAAAGTCGAGTAGCCTTTTTCGCCCCATAGTTCGTCAACCCCGAGGTCTTTTTTGTACTCCTCCTCATCATAAGGTGCCGAATTTAACGCCTGTCGTTCAGATTCGGTCAGTTCGGCCACGTCATCATAGAAGCCCGGTACGGTAATGTGGTTGTTCTCATCGTGCAAGGATGCGATCATCTTGGCAAGTATCGTTGCCGGGTTGGCTACGGCGCCACCATAAACTCCGGAGTGCAGGTCGCGGTTAGGTCCCACGACTTCCACTTCTACGTAGGATAAGCCACATTAGCCTGTTTCCAAGGAGGGGGTATCCAGGCTTATCATCGCCGTGTCGGATATCAACACCACATCGGCGGCCAAGCGCTCCTTGTTTTCCTTGACAAAGATGCCCAAGTTTTCTGAGCCGACTTCCTCTTCGCCTTCGATCATAAATTTGACGTTGCATGTTAGCAGCCCTTGGTCGTTCATCAGTTCAAAAGCTTTCACATGCATATAAAATTGTCCTTTATCGTCGCAAGCACCACGAGCATATATTTTTCCATCACGGATGGTGGGTTCAAATGGGGGCGTTTCCCATAATTCTAAAGGATCTGCGGGTTGTACGTCATAATGCCCGTATACCAAGATAGTGGGTTTAGCTGGATCGATTAACTTCTCGCCATACACGATGGGGTGTCCGGCGGTGGGGCATACTTCAACCTTGTCAGCACCTGCATCGCGCAGTTTTTGAGCTACAAATTCGGCTGTGTTTTTCACGTCAGCTGCATATTTTGGATCAGCACTGACGGAAGGGAAACGGAGCAACTCGAACAGCTCATCCAGGAAGCGCTGCTTGTTGTTCGCTACATATTCATTGATTTTTTGCATAATTAACTCATATATGGGTTTGCTACAAATCTACACAAAGTTGGGGAGTATGTAAAAGGTGACGCTATAGGAATAAAAAAAACCTATCTGCCGTCGGCAGGTAGGTTTTTTGATTCTGTCTAATATATAGCCAAGATTAGCGGGCCGGTACCGTCCACAGGTAGAGGGTACTGCCATTGACGACGATTTCCTCGTCGGGCTCCCAATCGCCCATATCGAATGCATGCGACACCACACGCGTGCCGGGCTTCAATTCCTTGAGGATCTTGGGGCGGAGCTTGAGGTTTACTGACGGTAAGAGGTAAAGTGTCAGTACATCGGCTTTACTGAAGTCGAAATCGAACAAGTCACCTTGGATAAAGGTAACTTTGCCCGTCAATCCGGCTTCTTCCGCATTTTCGTTGGCTTCTTTGATCCGCTGGGGGTCCAAGTCGATACCAGTTGCTATTGCACCGCGTTTGGCGGCTGATATCACGATACGGCCGTCTCCGCATCCCAGGTCGAAGTGGGTTTCGCCAGGCTGTATGTTGGCCAAATCGAGCATGGCATTGACCACGGATTGGCTTGTTGGTACGTACGGTACATCTAAATCGGGTTTCTGGGCAGATGCGTGCAATCCCCATACTAGAAACAACGC
Source organism: uncultured Sphingobacteriaceae bacterium (assembly GCA_964643235.1). Classification (GTDB taxonomy): domain Bacteria; phylum Bacteroidota; class Bacteroidia; order Sphingobacteriales; family Sphingobacteriaceae; genus CAYRGQ01. The sequence continues at coordinate 6,817 of CAZXSL010000125.1, forward strand.
AATCAATGAGCTTTTTAGCATGTTCATAAGATTCAAATTTAAAGGTTTTAACAATTATGTGTCCAACTTGTTTTGATGTCTGTCACTGAGGCTGTCGGCATCAACCGTTTTAGGGATAAAAAAGAAAAAGAGCATCCCCAGGGCCAACACTCCGATACCCAATAAGGTGCCTGTGCCGGCAAATTGCAAACTCGAATATAGGAGATATCCAGATGTCAAGCAAAAAATCGAGGGTAGTATAGGGTAAAGCGGCACCTTGAACGGTCGGTGGGCATCGGGCTCTTTATGCCTTAATACAAATAGGGATATACCTGTACATAGGATAAAAAACCAGAAAATGGGAGCTGTGAAATCAACCATCGATTGGAAACCGCTACGGGCAAATGAACCCACAACGATGAGTATGGTAGCCACGACACCTTGTACGATCAGCGCATTAACGGGTGTGGAAGAGTCTGTTTTCCATTTGCTCATGAATGAAAAAAATGGGAAATCTCTACCCAAGGCCTGATTGGTACGAGCACCGGTAAAGATGGTCGCATTCGTGGAGGTCAGGGCAGCTAGCATGACTAACACACCGATAAAGAAAACGCCTGCATCGCCAGTGGTGGCGCGCATCACATCGACCCCAACGGCATCCGAAGCTGCTATGCCATCGATACCTAGTACATTCAGAAAAGCAAGGTTAAGCAATAAATAGATAGCCGTAATAACCAAGATGCTTGCAATCATCACTGTTGCCATTTTCTTGGGGCCACCCCGCATTTCTGCTGATATATAGCCCGCTTCGTTCCAGCCACCAAAAGTCAGTAATACCATAATCATGGCACCACCCAACTCCGGTTTGAACGTAGGGTCGTCCAGGATTCGAGGAGCAGAGGAAACCGTATCGGAAGGGGATAGGAAGAACCCGACCAATAGCAGGATAAAAAGTCCTGCAAACTGTAATCCGACAAGGAGTTTCTGCGTGCCAGTACCCAAACGGACACCGATGATATTAATGAACGTCAGGGAAATAACGACGATACTGGCATAAAAGGGGGATGAGTACGGACCTATATTGTATAGCTCACTCATGTAGTCGCCTACGATAAAAGCCAATAGTGCAATAGACCCGGTTTGGATAATGGACATACGTGCCCATGCGAAAAGAAATGAAAGCCTGCGGCCGAATGCACGGTGCAGAAAGTGGTAATCGCCTCCGGTATTGGGGAATGTGGTGCTGAGTTCAGCATAACATAAGGCGCCGATGAGCGAAACGACACCACCTAATACCCATGCAGATAGGAATAGTTCCCAACTGCCGGTATTGGCAGCCACGATGGAGGGTGTACGGAAAATACCTGCACCCACCACGATGCCCACGATAACGACGACGGCATCGAAGACGGATAAGACGGGCTTGGGCTGGTTTGCTTTGTCAGCAGACTGTTGGGATGATGGGGTTCCAGTTTTCGTGTGGGAGTCGGCGGGTCTGTGGTTAAATTTTTCAGATTCTTTCATCCTGACGGTCATATTGATTTAGTTTATAGTGGTTAAGGAGCATGTACAGTTAACGTCCTTATCGCCGGAAGACACCACATTCCGACAATAAACCCGCCAGCGGAGGAAGGCAATCGTGCGTCAGGGAATTTGTGGTTTATCCAGTTTTGCATTGCTACTAAACTACAAAACAATCCTGCAAGTTGTTTGCGGTTTCCGGTTTAGGCTTGCGTTTACGCTGTCATTAGATGTTAGTTTGCTTAAGTGGTGTTGTTTAGGTTGTTGATTATCAGTTGTATGTGTTTGTTTTGTTGGGTTCGTGGTCGTTGTTGTAGAAAAAGCGTTACAATGTGGTCGTTATCCGTTGAAAAAGGCGTCGCTAAAGTTAACGAAATACAATTCTTTGACAGCTCGGGTGGTTGCGGTATATAACCAGCGTAGGAATTCGATATCGAACATATCGTCGTTAAGGAAGCCTTGGTCTACGAAAACGATGTCCCATTGTCCACCTTGAGCTTTATGACAGGTGACCGCCATAGCGAATTTAAGCTGCAAGGCATTGAAATATGGGTCGGTTTTGAGTGCCTCCATACGTTCCTTTTTGTTGGGGATGTGCATGTAATCCTCCATCACCGAGTCGAAAAGCCGTTGTTGGTCGGTTTCGGACAATTGGGCCGATTCGCTGTGTAGGCTGTCGAGGATGACCCGGCAGGAAATAGGCTCCATGTCGTCTTGGTCGGCAAACTCCAGGCTTACATCTGCAAACCGGAAACCATGTTGCTCATGGATGTTCCGGACCCGCCGCACTTGTGCGGTATCACCATTAGCAATAAATCCGTCACGTTCAGTTTCTAGGGCCAGCCAGTAATAATTATTGCGTACGACCATAACATAGTCGCCTCCAGTAAGTTCTT
>CAZXSL010000126.1:0-9200 GCA_964643235.1 uncultured Sphingobacteriaceae bacterium
ATCTGCCAACCGTTGTCGCGGCAGTTGGGTTGGCATCAAATGCCGCTTTAGCGCGGTTAAAATCACGCAGGCTAGCTTGGGTCGCTTCCTCGGGCAGGGCTATTTCTTCCCCTGCTTCTTTGGTAAACTCAAGGAAACGAAATACCACCTCGTTCCTGTTGTCCGACGCCTCAAGAATAAGTCCGGGCAAGCCGTGCAGTTTCCAGGGCCCATAAGGGAACGGAAGCTCAGTGGTAAACCAAGCGGTATAATCGCGCCCACCAAAACTGCCCGTGGCTTTCTGCACCTCGTATCCGTTAATTTCTTTGACCTCATCGGCTATCTCCCACTCGATACCCGGGTATGGGAGATCGACGAGATATCCGGTGGCTCCGATTTTATCACTCATGACGAGCCTGCCTTCCTGTGGGAAAGCATACAAGCGCTCATTGGTGACGCCTGCTATGGCGACTGACGACAACGATATCCGCCGTCCCCCATCGCCAACCACGTGTTTGCTCAGTTGCTCATCGATTTCCTTCCGCCGCGATGCTAAGGTTTCGCTTTGGTATACGCTGGCTCGTTGGCCCATGTACATGATCAATTCTTCTTTGCGTGGATTGTCCCGATCTGAGGTATCGTTGACATGGATCAGTTCGTAGCGTATGGTAGCCAGAGCCACATCAGGCTCTTGTGCGCCTGCCCATAAGCAAAGGGCGGAAAAAGCAATAGAAGAAATAATGGTTTTACACGTCATCATACTATCCAATTTTAATTCAGTTCCAATGGGTTATTAACTACGGAAGAGGTCGTCTCCGAATCCCGGAAGACGTTGATACTCTTGATGCGGGTAGCATCCAAGTCGCTGTTGCTACCCCCGAAGATAGAGCCACTGCCAGACGCCCCCCGACTGCGGGCATTTCTGGCCGCATCTGGGTTTTTCTTATATGCTTCGATGAGCTTGTCGAGTGCCTTGCGGGTTGTTTCCACCGCATTTTCAGGCAACTCGATAAGTTCTTCTTCCTCAGGCCGCTCGAAGCCGGCATACCGAAACTCCACTTCCATACGGCTGTCGTACGCTTCGAGCACGAGCCCAGGAAGGCCGAGCAACTTCCAGGGACCTCCCACAAAAGGAAGTTCCGTCGTAAACCAGGCCGTGTAATCGCGACCAGCGAAATGCCCGGTGGCCTGCTGGGCCAGATAGCCCCCGATGATCTGGGTTTTCTCGCCAATCTCCCAGTCGATTTCGGGATAAATGTCTTCCACGATGTATTGTTGGCCTGCCAAGCCGTACCATAACATAAACTGACGGGAAACCAAATCCGTGTGGTAGGACTCTGCACTCGTAGCACCTCCCCGGAGGGTCAGGTTGCCGTCGAACGCCGGATCTTCCATCTGCTTCCGTACCTGTTGGTGCATGCGTTGGCTGGCGTAGCTACCATACAGGTGTGCTTCCTGCCCCAAATAAAGGACGAACTCTTCGCGATGTACCTTGTCACGCTCCAACGTATCATTAATATGTGTGAAAGCGTAATGGATGCGCCCCAAAACCGGCTCCCCCTCTTGGGCATGGACCAGCCCAACTGCAATGAGAATTGTTAAAACTAATACGGGACGTCTAAACATAACTTTGATTTTTTAATAATTCTACGAATATATCGTAATGATATCTATTTCTTAAAATTTATTTACGAATATTTCTCAAATAACTGTTTTTCAGATATATAATTATTCTATCAGGCCTACATTTCTTTGACTAGGCTTACAGGGTTCTGGATGTGGCTTTGTTCTTGATACCGTCTCCAAAATGCGGGAGACGCCCATAGAGTCGCTTCGAGCAACTTTTCAAAACAAAAAAGCCATCTCCGTAAATACCGGAGATGGCTTCATATTATAGTTGTTGTTTACTTATTGTTTAACGAACTGTACGTTTGCAATCAGTTTGATATCATCAGCTACCACAATAGCACCTGCTTCAGTAACAGAGCTCCACGTCAGTCCGAATGCTTTACGGCTAATCTTACCGTTTACTTCAAAACCTGCCTTAACATTGCCATAGCCATCGGTAACAATTCCTCCGTGCTCCACATCCAAGGTTACGGGCTGTGTCGTACCCGCCATCGTCAAATCGCCTTTCAAGACATAGTCATCACCTTTTTTCTCCAGTGCTGTCGATGTAAAGGTAATTTTCGGGTTTTTCTCCGCATCGAAGAAATCTGCCGAACGCAAATGCTCGTCCCGTTGTTCTTGATTGGTGTCGATGCTCGCCGTGTCGATCGTGAAATCAACTTTTGCGTTCGAGAAGTCGTCATCTGATTCGGTCGTCAATGTACCGTCAAACGAACGGAAATAACCAGTTACTGTTGAAATTACCAAGTGCTTTACTTTAAAGCTAACCTCCGTGTGCGTGGGGTCAATTGTCCATTTTGTTGCCATATCGATTTGTTTTTTTGTTTTCGTTTTTAATAATTAATCAACGATACAAAGGTGGAGGTATTTGTTTGAACACGCATTGATCTAAGATAAGAAATCCAGCTTGTCCATATCAGCCTTCGTGATCAGTCCAGCAAGAATATGGTCATTGCCTCATCGTCCTCGAAAGATTCGATCTCCTGCCTCAATTTTCGTTTCATCATACGCACGATGCGACGATATGCAGGATCATCATATACGTTTCGGACCTCAAGGGGGTCGGCTTGCAAGTCAAATAGTTCCCATTGCTCGACCCGTTTGTAAAACCGTATAAGTTTGTAGCGCTCATCCCGCACCCCGAAATGGGGCGAAACAGCATGTTCGCCATTCTCGTAGTAATGATAATACACGGCATCGCGATGTTTTTGCTTGGGGTTTTCCAAGCTCTTGACAAAGGATTTACCTTGCAGGTCGTCTGGCACCGGGACGCCCGCCAACTCCAGAATCGTCGGCGCAATGTCCGCATTGACCACGTTGGCAAAAATATGGGAACCTGCCGGAATCAAACCAGGCAAACGTGCCAGCATGGGTGTTCGAAACGATTCTTCGTACATAAACCGTTTATCAAACCATCCGTGTTCACCCATGTAAAACCCTTGGTCGGAAACGTATATAACCAAGGTGTTTTCGTCCAGGCCATGTGCCGTCAAATAATCCAGCATACGCCCGATGTTGCGGTCCATGGATGCTGCCGTATTCAGGTAATCGATCATATACCGTCTGTACTTCCATTCAGCCAACGCCTGACTTTCCAAGCTATCCATTTGCAGACGTTCGTAAATTGGTCTGTAATAGGCCCAATATTGCCGCTTTTGCAAATCGCTCATGCGACTAAAATTGCCATCCGCCATCATGGCATCCCACGACTCGAACATCTTCAGGTCGTAGCCCATCCTCATGTCTTGATCAATTGACATCTCCTGCACGGCCGCGGCTTCCCGACTTTCGTAGGTATCAAAGAATGTTTCTGGCAGCGGAATCAATTCTCGGTCATAGGTACCGAAGTCATTAGGGTCGGGCATCCAAGTACGATGTGTAGCTTTATGCCCAACAATCAGGCAAAATGGCTCGTTCGTGCCCAAGGTATCCAACCAGGCAAGGGCCTTGTCCGTGATTACATCCGAAACGTACCCCTCCACCCGAACTTTCCCCTGCCGCGATATAAAATCCGAATTGAAGTAGTGCCCCTGCCCCTGCAAGACGTCGTAATAATCAAAGCCTTGTAACTCATGCCCCAAGTGTATTTTGCCAATCCAAGCCGTTTGGTAACCTGCACGCTGCAAATCCTTCACAAACAAATTTTGGGAAAAATCAAAATGTGAAGTTTCATTGTCCTTAAATCCATTCTTATGACTATATTTCCCTGTCAATAGGGTCGCTCGGCTAGGCCCGCATATCGAATTATTGACGAAGGCCCGATAGAACGTAGCTCCCTCGTCTGCAATCCGATCGATATTTGGGGTACGGCCAACGGTCGAACCATACGCCCCAATGGTTTGGTAAGCGTGGTCGTCTGAAATAATAATCAACACATTGGGCTGTTGTGCATTCGCGATCTGACCCATTAGCTGAGTCAGCGCGATGAGTACCAGACTCGTTATTTTGACCAATCTCATGATGATATCTTTACAGGTTCCAAACAAATGAATAAGTAAAACTAATCATTTTGTAGCGAGCATCCATTCGTTTCCCTGAAAAACCTTCACGTACCCATCCAGCGGATTTTAAAGTGTTCCTTCGCTTGGCCATCATGAAAAAACACCAGGCCGGTGTGATACAGGTCAATGGTAACGGTAGCTCGTGGCCAGGCGATAAGCTCTTCCCAGATACGAATGGAACCACGATGACGATACAGGGGCGATATGACCAACACACTGTGTTTGTGTACCCATGCTGCACCGGTTCTTTCTTCCCATACAGTCACACCTTGGCTGAAGACCATGTCAAACGAGGCATTAGGCTGTGGCGTATTATCAGGCGGATGTTGGTAGTGTAAATGCGGAAACCGTTCGGAAACCATGGAAATAAACGACTCCGAAAAATCGCCCAATAGAAGCAAAGAATCAGGTTTTCGGTTTGCGATCAACGCTATGGCAAGCCGCTCAGCCTTGGTACTTCCTTTAAAAAAGGTCTTGGGGGCATAAACTACCTCGTCGAGCAGGCTATATACAAAAGGGGAATGGGTACCATGCCTTGACTTGGCCGATAGCACATGTCGAATATAATACCCGATACGCTGCATTAAAGACATCGGGCGAAAATACGTGTTTTCAGCTCGTTTTAACAATTCCTTTGCATCTAGTTATAAGCCGATACGATTAAAAACACTCATTTCTAAAATGCGTTTTTCTATTCATATACCTCGAGTTTTAGCATCCGTCTTTTTTTATGTAAATTTGTCTATATGAACAGCAAGGAATTGGAATCGCTGATCAAATTGCTCGATGACCGCGATGTGGAAGTCTTCCACCATGTGGAGCAAAAACTCGTGACGATGGGCCCGGATGTCATTTCGCACCTGGAGACTGCGTGGGAGCAATCTTTTGACAGCGTTTTGCAACACCGCATTGAGAACTTAATCCACAAAATCCAGCTTGAGGATACTGTACGGGCTCTGGAATTGTGGAAACTCAGCGGTTCATTCGATTTGCTCCAGGGCTTAATCATCATCAACAAGCACCAGTATCCGGATATGGATGAGCAGAAAATCATCAATGATATCGAAGCCATCAAACGAGATGCTTGGATCGAGATGAATTACGCGATGAGTGCGGTGGAAAAGGTGCGTACGCTCAACAACACCATATACAACGTCCATGGCTTTTCGGGCAATACGAGTAATTACCACGATCCTCAAAATTCTTACATCGGTCGGGTTTTGGAAACCAAGAAGGGAAATCCGATCCTTTTGTCGTGTATATACAGCATCGTAGCCCAAAAACTGGACATCCCGATTTATGGGGTAAACCTACCGAAGCACTTCATCCTAGCGTATACCGAAGACCACTCGCCAGTAGACAACCACCACGGCATCCTTTTCTATATCAACGCATTTAATCGTGGACAGATTTTCGGACGGCACGATGTCATTGCATTTCTTCGCCAACTCAACTTGACGACCGATCCGCAATTTGTGCTGCCTTGTGACAACGTGGATATTATCACACGTGTGCTACGCAACCTAAACTCTTCCTACGCACAGGCAGGTAATGCGGTCAAACAGGAGGAAATCAGTCGCATGCTGGATAAAATCAGCCCGAACAACTAATATACATTTCTTACTCTCACGGTAATCATTGCCAAAGGTCATTCTTCGGCGTTCGCTGCACGGCCACGAGCATCGACATGGATACTCGCCGGAGCATAATTGAGCCTTGCGGTGGTTTCCGGAATCGCATTCCCGCTTGCGGAAAGTGGAAACCGGACGATGGTCTTGCTTTGGGCGTTGGCCACGTATAATCGTTCCCCTCCCTGCCGCTCATCGATAGTGACGTCAATCGGACCGTTCAGCCCGGTATTCGCACCGGATATCGTTCGGGTTGGCGTAATCGTACCGGAAGACGAAAACAGGGTCGATGCTTGTTCAAAGATATAAATACGATTCCCGTTATGGTCACTGAGTGCCATCACGTCCAATGCCTTTGAATAGGCAATACCCCGCAAATCAGATGCTCCTTCTACAGTTAAGGTCGCGGCAGCCCTTATCGAGGTCCCATTGGTATCCGCCGGCAAGTCCGTATACACGGATACGCCGCCTTCGGCACCTGTACGTACCATCAACATATTATCATCATACATGCATATGCCCCATGGCCGCACGCCCTCCAACTCCAAGGCGTGGTTTGGCACGCGAAAGCCACGGTTGCGCAGTGGCGCATGGTAAACATACAGGGTACTCGGGGTTGTCAGATTTGCGATATACAGGTTCTCTGACGGGTGATGGTACCAAATGCCACGCATGGCATCCAACAACTCGTTTCCAAAACTACCACTGACACTCAAAATCCCACGGTTGCTGACCGAAAGGACATAGACATTCGTATCGGTCAGGTTGGCTTGGAATACACTACCGATAGCCGGATCGAAATAAATTCCACTACCCCCACGTGCCTCAGTACGGTATATTGTAGCAGACTCCATGGTTGCCGAGTCTGCCGGGTCAACCACGAGCAGGTTATCAAACGGGTCGGCCGTTTCATCGGTTTGGAACTCAGACATGGATACATAAAGCCGGGATATCGGCCGCTCGGGCAGTGTAGGCTCGTCGTCATTCCGCATGCACGAAGTGCACACCAAGACCAGTATCCCCAAGAGTACCATACCTAGCTTTTTCATTGACTAATCGTATATGTCCGACACAAAAATAGTAAAATCAAACGATTACTACCGAGTATACCAACCGAAAAAGCCGCACACCTGTCGATGTACGGCTTTGTATGGTATTGCCGACCTATATGTCGTAGTTTTTAATTTATTTCCGTGTAATACACGTTCAGCTTCATGGTATAGTTGGCGTTGCTTGCGCCCCCCACGACTGCCCGACTACCGGTATTGACTACAGACTGAAAGGGATTGGTCTGGTCAAAAGGCGACACCGGTGCGAGATAGACCTCCGGGTTATTGATCTTTCCTTCCAATATATCCTGTATATAGGAAGTCAAGTAAAAGACATAACGTTTTTCGTCTTCGTCGTAGAATCCACCGAAATTCGCGCCCAAGTTGCGCGAATCCCCGGGCGATTGCCGCATATCACCATCGGGAACGGGTTGCCGTTGCCCAGCGATATCTTCCCGGTACAGACCTAGGCGCAACGCCTGATAGTCGAAGGTGTTTTCATCAGCATCACCATCCACATATACGACCAATTCCGCCTTATTGATCACGATATTCCGGCCTTTCAAATCATCGATATGGGGGAAGGATACTTTGGCACGCAGGCCTGCGGGTGCTTGCAAATACAAGGTTTCAAAATCCCCATTCGGATTGCTTAACTGTTCGAGGACCGCTGCCGTATACGTACGGCTAACACTACTGGACATGCCCATGGGCAGACCGGTACTAGTGGACTGGGCCGGTATGGGCAGTAAGGTACGTATGGTATCGATACCCGCCTCATCGCCTTCCTTACCATTGGATTGGCGATAGGTAAGCTCCACGCCCGACAGATCGCTAACGGCAGCAAAGGTAGCTAAACCTCCTGGCCCCGTTGATTCTCCGACACTGACATACAACCCTTTAACGTGGTTACGGAAACCTGCATCGGTCGACAAACTAGCTGAATCCACGGAAGCACTCAACAAAGTCTTGAAGAATTCGCCCGAAAGGGGAATCCGCAATTGAGGTATGCTCCGAATAACCGTATCCCGGTCGTCAACGTGCTGTGTTATCGATACGCTATCTTGGTATGCAAAGCGACTAATGGTACGGCTCCCGATTATATCAGGTTCATATGTCCACTGTCGAGCCGAATGGGCGTTATAAGCGAAATTTTCGGCTAATTGCCGCACCTCGATGGTAAAGGAAGACTCTCCCAGCGTATCTCCGAAATAATCCAGGCCATAAGGCAGGACTAACACAACGGAATCGATTACGGCGTCATCCGCAATACGCGGTACGGAAGATGGGCGAGCCATATCAACTGCCAAACCGACATTCGAGTTACCGATAACTGGATCGTATAAAGCCCCAAAAACGGTTTGGGCAAATTGCACGCCGTGGCGGGTGTGGTTCATAAACTGGTATCGTGAACTATCATCCTTAAGCGTGACGGTACGCAAGCTAACGGTATCGGTCTTAAGCCCTATGATTTGAGCATCCGGGTCCACTTCCAAGCCTACACCAGTTGGGTTCTGGCAACCAGAAAAAACAAAAAAGCTTATCAACAGGGTCAATAAGCCTTTAGTATGTAAATTCATATATGAAGAATTTGTTCAAAAACTACACCTATACTATGGTTTCAAGCTCCTCGCTCGAAAATTGTTCGTAAAGGTTGGAATAATTTTCGAAATCTTCATAGTTTTCGAGCTCCAGTGTCGGAATATCATTATTTTTAACAATATTTAACAGTCCTTCGTCCACAGCTTCCTCTCCCAATACTACCGCATCCGAATACGCTAATGCGCCCTTGTAAAGGTCTTGGTAATTACCGCTGCCGTAGGGTTCCATATCCTCGATAGACATGTCGCCTGTTAGTGCTATTTCCTGAAAATCATTACCTAAGGTACCATCGAAGTCTTCCTTATATAGGGAATAGACCACTTTGGAATCCTTAAACGTGGGATCGTCTTTATAGGCCGTTTTGATGTATGCCGGCACTAAAGAGCTCATCCAGCCGTGGCAATGGACAATATCCGGCGCCCAGCCCAGCTTCTTTACAGTCTCTAGCGCTCCCTTACAGAAAAATACGGCACGTTCGTTGTTATCTTCGAAAAATTTGCCGTTCTGGTCATGGAATACGGCTTTGCGCTGAAAATACTCTTCGTTGTCCAAGAAATACACCTGCATGCGGGCAGCAGGGATGGAAGCAACTTTAATAATCAGCGGATTGTCGTTGTTATTTACGACGATGTTCATTCCTGAAAGCCGAATAACCTCATGCAAGCGGTTGCGACGCTCGTTGATATTGCCAAAGCGTGGCATAAGGATGCGAATTTCGTATCCTTTTTCTTGCATGACTTGTGGTAATTGGCGGGTAATTTCAGAAATTTTACTTAATTCGAGGAAAGGCGACATCTCGTGCGTTACAAACA
>CAZXSL010000127.1:0-9170 GCA_964643235.1 uncultured Sphingobacteriaceae bacterium
TGCCAATTTCGATTTGATCCGTTCTCGTTCATCAGCCGTGAATACCGTTGCAGCATCCAGGTCAAAAAGTAAAACAACCTTGGTTTCCACCTTATTTACATGCTGCCCCCCACTGCCTCCACTCCGAGCGGTTCGGTATTGGATATAGGGCTCTAAATCCGCACTTATCATCCCAAAACCTTTCCTTCCTTATCCTGTATCGTCCCTTTCTTTGTACCAAACCGCGTTACCAACATAGCCGCTACGGTATCTCCGGTAGCGTTAAGCAGCGTTGCCATGGGGTCAACCAAGGTGCCGATGATAATGACCGTAGGGATGACATCATCCGGTATCCCATAGATAGAAATCATAAGCATCTCGCCGATATACCCCCCAGACGGGATACCTCCTGCCACAATCGTGACCAGTATCGTAATACCGATAGCGGTTAGTAAAGTCATAGGATCGAAAAAATCCCATCCCAGCAATACGAAAGCCACATAGATTTTGACGATACTGGATATCGACGAACCATTTTTATGCAGGGTCGTACCCAAGGGAACCACGACGTTAGCTACGGCTTTGGGAATTCCCATTTTTGCAGCAGCTTCGATATTGACCGGCATAGTCGCCAAACTACTGCACGTACTGATTGCCGTGGCAGATGGCAAGATATTGTATCGCCAGTAAACCTTGACCCCTTTCTTGCCGAAGGCGACAAAGGCGTAAAGCGTAAAAAAGACTACGAAATAAAACAGGCCAACTATATAATATAGCGCCATCGGTTTGGCATAAATACTGAACAAATCAGAACCGATAATCCCCACTTGGTAGGCAAAATAAGCTCCTAGCCCAACAGGAGCCAACTTCATAACAAAGGTCAGCAAATGTGTCATGACTTCGCTGCCGGATGTCAGGAACTTGCGGAAGGCCTCTCCTTTCTTACCTGCCCGAAGCGTGGCCATCCCCGTAAGGAACGAAAAAATAACGAAAGCCAGCATGTGTTGCCGCGACAACAAGTCTGAAAATTCCGATACGGTTAAAAATGCGACTATCTGATCGCCCCAAAACATGCCTGAATCCGCAGTACCGATATCCGTGGGGATAGTCGCCGCTTTCGGCGTGGCCGTGACTGGGAACAACCAAAGCGCGATAATAGTCACAACCGCAGCGATGACGACGGTAGAGAGGAACACAACGGCCATTACCGAAACGATACGCCCTATTTTTTGCCCCGGATCAATATTGGCAATGGCAGACGTGATGGCGAAAAATAAAAGCGGAATTACTGCCGTAAACAAAAGGTTGAGGAAAATATCGCCTACGGGTTTCAACCATAACGTCGCTTCGGGATACCACAAACCCACCGCACTCCCTATCACAATGCCCACCAACAAGAGGATGATGTTCCCGTAGCTATCGAAAAACCGACTTTGTCTTATTTCCATATTCCGAGCCTAAAATAATAGTTTTTATCTTAGTTTTGCTACAATATGGGGTTACAATTCGAAATGTTGTGTTTCACCTTCCGTTTGTCATTGCGAAATGAAATAACACATCTCTTTGAGTCACGGAGAGAAATTTCCCTACGCTTATGTAGGCAAGCAGTGACAGGTTGAAACATTCCCCTTTTCAGCAGACTGTTTGGAAAAATCCGCACATTATCCCTGTACGGTATTGTCTGGAGCACAAACGAAACACTTAACTTTAAAACGATGGCTAACACAATCAAGCGCGTAGAAACTTCAGATGGTTCCAGCACATTGTTCCATCCGGAAATAGGCGAACATTATCACTCCCGGCACGGCGCCGTACAGGAAAGCCGCCATGTATTCGTCGAAATGGGCCTGGAGTATTTACTTAGTCAGACACCCAATTCGGAGGTATCCGTACTTGAAGTCGGTTTCGGTACTGGCCTTAATTTTATTCTCAGCGCAGCCTTTGCCCGAAGCCGAGAAGTTCAGTTAAATTACCACGGAATCGAAGCCCATCCCCTACCGTTGGAGACCATCAGGCAGATGGGATACGAAGCCTACGTACCTGAACAACTCTGGGCAGAATTCCTCAGTATTTACGAAGCTGCCATGCAAACACCCCAACAAATGGGGCTGGACACACTAAGCATTGCACACCGGACAGTGCTGGACTTCCGATCACCACTGTTGTATGACGTCGTATATTTCGATGCTTTTGCCGCCATCCACCAACCTGATATGTGGACCGAACAGACACTGGCACACGTTTGCTCATTCCTGAAAGCAGGAGGAATTTTTGTTACCTACGCCATTACGGGCAATCTCAAACGTACGATGAAATCGCTGGGGTTTGATATCGAAAAAGTACCCGGCGCACCCGGAAAACGGGAGATGCTCAGAGCAAGGAAACGCGAAGTTGTGGGTTTGGGAGTACGTTGATGTGATGATTTGCTGATTCGTTGATCTGGTGATTCGCTTATTTGCATATTCGCTTATTTGCATATTTGCGGATTTGCTGATCCCGATATCACCCCGATATCATTTCATTCATCGGGACGTCATTTCATTCCGCTTCGTTCATCGGGACATCGCTGCGCTCCGTTTGCTGATGCGCATATTTGCTTATTCGTTTATTCGCTTCTGCCTTCGGCAGGCGGGGATTCGTTGATTTGATGATTCGTTGAGTCGATGAGTCAGGTATGTCTTCCGTATCCCATCTCCGGTCTCCCATCTTCGGTCCTCCGTCTTCCATCTCCGGTCTTCGGTCTCCGTCTCCCATCCCAACACGCTATAATCAAAAAAAGGTGGTCATTCCGTTTCAGAATGACCACCCTTTCGAATGCAATGTTTCTATGTCTAATGCCCTTGCGTGCCGTCCGGACCATGAGAATGCCCATGAGCCAGCTCATCGGCGTTCGCTTCGCGCACCGTCAGTATCTCGATGGCAAAATGGAGGTTTTGTCCCGCCATGGGGTGGTTCAGGTCAACCACAACCGCCTCTGGGCTAACTTCCGTTACACGAGCACGGAACTGGTTACCTTGGTTATCTTGCAGCGGCAGTATTTCCCCTACCGGTGGCAATCCACTTTCATTAAACATATCGGCAGGCAACTGGGCGATGGCCCGATCGTCTTTCTCGCCATAAGCATCAACCGCAGCTAACTCGAAATCTGTTGTATCACCGGCCTTTAATCCCGCTATATTTTCCTCGAATTTGGGTAACATCATGCCCACGCCATAGAGAAAATCCAACGGATTATCCTTTCCAGCTTCTTCCACGAAGGTCTTTTCTCCATTCTCTACCGTGTGTAGCTTGTACGTCAAGGTTACCACTTTGTTTGCTTCAATCGTCATTTGTTTGTGTTTATGGATATATCGCTATCCTGATTATTTAATTAATTGCAATAATTCTTCCGGGTTGGATACCGGAGCACTACAGGTTTTGTTCTTACATACATAAGCCCTGGTTTGGTTACCCAGTCTTACTTCCAATATTGGCAACGTACCATCCATGCCACCTGCAAGCATTTTGTTGGGTATATAATGCCGATCAATTTCCTGACGAAAACTTGCATTACCGGGGCCCGTCAACACGAACTCGTAGCACCCGTATACTTCCTCCAGCAATTGGATAGCCCAATTGGAATACACGGAGCCGTACTGTTTGATTTGCACGAACACGTTGGCTAAAGCTTGGTGTCCGGCCTCGGTATAATCAGCGTGGTCAAAAAAAGCACCTAAACGCATTAATTGACGCACAAAAACCGAATTGGACGACGGGATCACATTATCCATTATCTCGTGCTTACGCGCTATCAAAGGCTCAGCAGCCGACGACGTATAAAAATACATCCCCGTATCCTCATCGTGGAAATGGAGGATCGCATAATCAGCAAGCCGATTTGCTTCATTGAGCCAATGCTCATCGAACGTCACCTCATAGAGTGCGATAAACGCTTCAACACAGCATGCGTAATCGTCTAAAAACCCTTCTATTAACTGGCCATGCCTATCGTATTGGTGTTTCAATCCCCCTGATTGGGTATAAAGATGCTCTTGGATAAAAGTGGCGTTGCGCAAAGCGGTATCCAGCAGATCCGCCCCTCCGAACACGCGGTATGCGTCGACATAAGCTTTCAACATCATGCCATTCCAGCCAGCAAGCATCTTGTCGTCCAGTCCGGGCCTGATTCGTTTTTCACGGTAGGCCAACAACTTTTGCTTGGCCTTGCGGAGCTGTTCGTCCCAAACTTCCTGAGAGCGCCCCGCCGCTGCTTTTTTATCGGCATCAAGCGCGCATTTCAGCACATTGGTCTGCTCCTCCTCCCAATTACCATCAGAAGTAACTTGAAAATAGGCGATAAACCGGTCGGCATCCTCGCCCAATACCTCTTGTAACTCGGATAGTTGAAACGTATAAAACTTACCTTCGACACCCTCGCTATCGGCGTCCAGCGCACAGTAAAATCCACCTTCCGGCGACGTCATTTCACGTGCCACCCATCCCAGCGTTTCCATCACGACACGTTTGTAAATCGGTTCCGGACGGTGTTGCCATGCTTCGGCGTATAAGCTGATTAACTGCGCATTATCATACAACATCTTCTCGAAGTGCGGAACATGCCATTCCCCATCCACCGAATACCGGGCAAAACCTCCACCCACTTGGTCGTAAATCCCACCAGCGGCAATCTTGCGTAGGGTAAAATGTACGTGTTCGACCACATCGGGTTTATTTGCGAGAACACCATACCTCAACATGAAAATCCAGTTATTCGGCAAAGGGAATTTCGGTACCCGTACATAGCCCCCCTCGGTTTTGTCAAATTGTTTAATCCAGGGGCGGACGATATCCTCGATATCAGCTTCCGAATAGCGTTCCGGGATAGGCGCTACCAGCAACTTCTCGCTACGATCAATTCCATCGGTCAACCGCTCGGCATAATCGTAAGCTACCTCGGGTTTTTCGCGCCACATATCGGCTATCTGCAGGAGGATATTTTGCCAATCGTCCGGTTTAAAATACGTTCCACCATAGATCGGTCGGCCATCGGGCAAACAAATGCAATTCAATGGCCACCCCCCACTATTGGTCATCAACTGGACGGCAAGCATGTAGATTTGATCGATGTCCGGACGCTCCTCCCGATCCACCTTGATGGATACGAAGTGCTCGTTCATAACTGCAGCAACAGCTTCGTTTTCAAAACTCTCGCGCTCCATGACATGGCACCAATGGCAAGCCGAATACCCAATGCTGACAATAATCAGTTTATTCTCATCCTTGGCTTTCTTCAGCGCTTCGTTTCCCCACGGGTACCAGTCAACCGGGTTGTTTTGGTGCTGCTTGAGGTATGGCGATGTTTGCTGCTTTAATCTATTGGACATCTGGGGGTAAAGGTAGTTAAATTTATGCAAAAACTGGCGGAGGTGGAGCGTATTTCGTCCGATATGCATCGGGTATACCAAAAACCCGCTTTGCTGGGCACCACGGTCCCTACACCTGGTCTCATCGGGCCAAGGCCTGACAAAGCAACAAAAAAGGGTGCGACACGGCATCGCTCCCAAGACCGCGTCACACCCTTACTTATTGTAATTAACCACTATGCAATTACTTGCCTCATGGTATTAAAAACAACGCAGGCAAGTTTGATTACCTACTCACGACCCGTCGGCCCCTACAAAGAGACCCGGGTGGTCATGGCAAATGGCACCATACCCGCTGGCATTTGAAATAAATATATGCTGATGTACTAATGGGTTATCATTACCCCAGGCTTCAAATCAAACTTACCCTCGGTTATCTTCAACGCAGAACCAGAAGGGTTGCTCCAAAGGACCATGTCGGTAGCAAATGTACCCACAAGCCGGGTATACCCCTCCACTCCGGTTGGTTGTCCCGATACGATTTGCTCCCCGATTTTGAAATCCGTTATTTCAACGAATCCCACGGATTGGGCGTCATTGGCTAAATGGCGCGCCTCCCATAGCTCGTTTATTTGTGAAAATAACGAAGTGGCCTGGTTCACTTTACTGGCCTCATGCGAAATGGGATAACGACCTTTGGGATTTTGGTATTTACTGGCCGGTATGGTTATATACATGATGAACATGTCAACCTCGTCTTCTCCCTTACCGACCTCCTTCGACCCACCGATCGCCACGGTATAATACTCCCCTTGCTCGCCATCCCCATCTTTTTGGGTAAACAAGGTAGTTATCGTAGCGTTCCAATCCCTGCCGTCAACTTTCATGGAGAGCCGCTGATCCCCAAGAATCGTATCGATAATATCATCTTTAGAGCAGGCAGAAAGACCCAGCACGCCAATGAGCAGAAATCCGATCAGTACGGGATAATTGTTCTTTTTTTTCATAGTCTTTTTGAGTTTTAATTTCCTAATGCCCTTAGAGAAAGTTCACTGGCATTCAAGGCATGCTCCGAATGCAGCGGAAGCGATTGTCACCATCCCAAGGGTTTATTAGTTAATAGGCGATACGTGAAATGGTAAACATCCTGTTTTATTTTTTTCGGGCGGTTAGTGGAACGGAATAGAATAAATTTCTATAAAGAATGGTTGTCCAGCCGTTAGGACGCGACAAACGGACAGTGTATCAGTCAGGAAAAATCAATAAACGCAAGCACACAGGAAACGGGATGGACGATAAGACACCTATTCTAGTGCCGCGCTATCGGCTGGATTTAGGTTTAGGAGTGATTGGCTTATCGCCACAAAGGGGCATGTTCAGATTACCCCAAATCCACTTGGCTTTCGAGAAATTGGAAGTATTTTTCATCCTCCTCCTCAAAGAGTTCCTTACCTTCCAACATATACGCGCTGAGTAGGAATTGCATGGCAGCGTCGGGCTGACCGGCATCGAGGTGGGTTTGTCCTAATCGCAACAACAAGAACGGGTTTTCATAAGCATTGGCGTCGATATTTCGTTTGGCTTTCAGGAAATACTCTAGTGCCAACCCGTCGTCCCCTAGCAGGAAATATGCATCACCTATCGATGTTTCAAGCCATTGGCTTTCGGCATACGTATTTTGAGGATCGGGAACCAGTTCCAAAGCATCTTCCCAAACACCGATAGCTCCTTCGTAATCCCCATCATCATACAACTCATTCCCGATTTCGCTTAGCTCATCAATTTGCTCACTAATTTCCAAAGGTAATTCCGACATATTCTTTTAATCTAATGTTCTAACAACAAAGAACAGATTAGCTCATGATCTATTGGATCAGTACATGTTAAATTATTATTAACCCTTTCATGCAAACCAACATTTTACTGTCCCTCGTACATTATGTCAATGGACTAGGGTTTAATTCAATTTTGTCATGCCTGACCGATGGGCAACAAGAACGACAAAAAACACGAATGATGACGTTTTTCAATATGACTTAGTAATTGGAACCATATTTGCAACACTCCACAAAATTACAAACACAAAATGGACCTACAGACCCACCATATTAATGGTACCGAAATCGCCGAGCTTAGTGCGGAAGGCGTCATCATCCGGAATGTTCAAGACGCCTTGGACCTCATCGGAAATGTATATTTCCAGGGCTTCGAATGCGTCATCATCCACCGCCATAATTTGACAGACGATTTCTTTGACCTTAAAAACAAACTAGCGGGCGAAATTCTCCAGAAATTCTCCAATTACCGCATTCGCTTAGCCATCGTTGGCGATTTTTCCGAATTTACTGGCAAAAGCATCCGCGATTTCATATTTGAAAGCAATAACGGCAAACAAGTTAACTTTCTACCCTCCACAGCCGAAGCACTGCAGTCACTATCCCTGTAGCCGACAAGCACCGCTTAATTTTTGGGTCTGACAGCAAACGTTTTGTTACGGTGGCTGTTTACCCTTAAAGCAAACTAGATATGCAACCGACAGAACAATCCTTCGAGCTCGTCATTTCGGGTCAGTTTGATGGGCAGCCACTAATCGTTGAACCCCACGAAACCACTGACAACATTCCCGTTTACCACTGCTATATTGACGGAAAAAACATCAGCCAATTGAGGCAGGAGCCGGCAGGGAAGTGGGTACAAATCTGGGGCGACCTGTCCGCAGAAATAGCCCAACAAATCGGAGAAGCCATAGCGAAACATATTCGGTAAAACTCGGGCTCCCCCCAAAGATAGTCAGCTTACCCATTATAAAAATGGTACAAGCAGGCCATGAACCTTTTGTCTTATATCAAAACTATCCGCAATCAAACTGCTATTTGTTATAGACCGGATAAAACACGAAATTGAAAATTACGGATATGATGGCGAAGACGCAATACGCGTCCATATCCAATCATTCCCTGAGTGTTGGTGGATTAGAAATTCAGGAAAGGTTCAACCCAGTGCGTTATGAACGTGAAAATGAACCTATCAAAGAAAAATATAGGGACTTCATCCTTACCTTTAGAAAAAAACACTCCAGTGTAGTTCGTTTCTATTATAAATCAATTACATTTGCATTATACCTATGGCAAAAATCAACTTTATCTAATACCGCATAGACAATGAAGTCGGTTATCGGACACATTATTATTCTAGGCATAAATTATTTTATATCTACGAGCTGGTTACTATTACAACCGTCGGTTCCCTAGCGAAAAAACACCGTACTATATCTCCTGTTAGACACAACCTACCGTAGAGACGGACAAATTAACTTTTGACTACCCTACTTATTGCAACCATGAAAAAACCTATCTTCCTTACACTCGTCTTAGGATTGTTGTTAACATTCCACGGAACACATGCGCAGACCATTATTGATTTTAATGGCATGCCTGGCGACTACGGTTACGGGCCTGTTTTTGGAGATAATGATCCAGCTCCGCTACCAGGCGAACCGTCTGAGGGTGAGTTGGCCGAAGGCTTTCTTTTTAGCGTTAACGGCAAACCGACAGCGATAGTCTCAGGAAGTGAAGCAGATGGATATAACGGAACGGGTTGCTTAACAGACAATAGCCTTAATGCTGGAGAAATCACGCGTTGGACAATCAGGAAAGCGGATGGCGGCGCGTTTCAGTTCAGGGGCATTTACTTGCGGGACGGTGGTTTTTCGGACCAATCTGGCATGGTATCATCCGCCACCCAGCAGGTTACCGGCATCGACCTGAGCGGCCTAGGCAACGGAACCGTAACGCTCAGCGCTAAGCTGACTGACCTGTCTGGCAACCAGGGCCCTACTGTGACGGCAAC
>CAZXSL010000128.1:0-9159 GCA_964643235.1 uncultured Sphingobacteriaceae bacterium
ACGTTTGTGCAGGTGGGCCTCAAGAGTCAACAGTTTTTCACGCTCGCTTTGCACCATTTTGGAGACGGGGATACCCGTCCAGCGTGATACGACACCAGCAATGTCCTCAGCGGTCACTTCTTCCTTCAACATACGGCTGTCGGTTTGTTTCTCGGCGAGCTCCTTTTTCAACGCTTCGACTTTGTCCTGTGATTCCTTGATGCGGCCATAGCGGATTTCCGCTACCTTTCCATAATCACCAGCGCGCTCGGCTTGGCTGGCCTCCACCTTATAGTTTTCGATGGCTTCCAGTTCCTGGTTGACTTGATCTACCAAACTCTTTTCGCTTTGCCAGGCTGCTCGTAGGGAATCTCGCTCCGTCGTCAGGTTCGCGATGGTTTCGCTTAGTTCCGATACTTTTTTCTCATCTTTTTCTCGTTTGATGGCTTCACGCTCAATTTCGAGCTGCATGATGCGGCGCTCGATTTCGTCGACCGATTCCGGTACGGAATCCATCTCCAAACGAAGCTTGGATGCGGCTTCATCCATTAAGTCAATTGCTTTGTCTGGAAGAAAGCGATCTGCGATGTAGCGCTGCGACAATTCCACGGAGGCAATGATGGCCTCGTCCAGTATGCGTACCTTGTGGTGGGTTTCATAACGTTCTTTCAGTCCACGCAAGATGGATATTGCATCCTGCGTATCGGGCTCCTCGACCATCACTTTTTGGAAACGACGTTCCAAAGCCTTGTCTTTTTCGAAAAACTTCTGGTATTCGTTGAGGGTGGTCGCTCCGATGGCACGTAGCTCGCCACGGGCCAATGCGGGTTTCAGGATGTTGGCGGCATCCATCGCGCCTTCGCCACCGCCTGCACCCACTAAGGTATGTATCTCGTCGATGAACAAGATGATTTCCCCGTCGCTTTCCGATACTTCCTTGACGACCGCTTTCAACCGTTCTTCAAATTCACCTTTATACTTGGCTCCTGCAATGAGCGCACCCATGTCTAGAGAGAAAACCGTTTTTGATTTCAGGTTTTCAGGTACATCGCCCTTGATGATGCGGTGGGCAATTCCTTCGGCAATAGCCGTTTTGCCCACGCCTGGTTCCCCTACTAATATCGGGTTGTTCTTAGTGCGTCGCGACAGGATTTGGATAACCCTGCGGATCTCCTCATCTCTGCCGATAACGGGGTCCAATTTGCCCGATTCAGCAAATTCATTGAGGTTACGCGCATATTTGTTCAAAGCATTGTAGGTCGCTTCCGCATTCTGGTCTGTTACCCTGCTATTGCCTCGCAATTCCGAGATAGCCTTTTTTAAGTCCTTTTCCCGTACCCCTTGGTCTTTAAGTAGGGTAGAAGTCTTGTCGCCGGTATCCAGTAAGCCGAGCAGGAGGTGTTCCACTGAAACAAACTCGTCTTTGAACTCCTTGAGGTAGCTCTGGGCTTTCTGTAAAGCCCTATTTAAAGTCGAAGACAGATAGATATTAGACCCGCTTACCTTAGGAAAGCTGGCGATTTGTTTGTCGAGATCTTCCTCGACATACGGGACATTGACATTTAGCTTCTTGAGCAAATGCTTGATGACGTGTTCGTCAGACAGCAACATGCCTTTGAGCAAGTGCGCCGTTTCAATCGATTGCTGTTGGTTGCCAACTGCTATCTCAGAAGCTTTTTGGATAGCTTCTTGTGCCTTTATTGTATAGTTGTTGAAATTCATTTTTCTGCTTTTAGTATTACACCGATAGTTGGTCAAAACCAATACCATCAGACAATAATTGGTAAAATCGGAAAAATTGTCATGGATAGACGCTGGTGTTATGACTAATTGTCTGTATTTGAGGGCGTTGTAAGGACAGTTTTTCAGCCTTATATGAGCTCGATCAGGTCTCCGCTTGCTGCAAGTATGTTTTTCGCCACTTGATGAATCCAGATAGGCTCATGATTACATAAAATGCAGATAAGGCTGCATACAGATAGATTCCTCTATCGATTTGAAGTCCTACTAATGAGGCATTGATACCAATCCAGTATAGCCAGCAGGTGTATATTTTTCGGGCTTGCATGATGGTGGTCAGCGCACTAAAAGCGGCAAGCGAGGCATCTAGGAAGGGGCGTGGTGCATCCGTATAATGTTTCATAACCATACCAAGGACGTAACCTAAAGCAGCGGCGGTGATAAACGTCAGGATATGGGTGCGCCAGCTCCAAAGACCTACCGGCGCATGATGTCCGGTATTCTTTTCCGTATCGTTTTTTCCAGCCGTTGCCCAGTAATACCAACCATAAATCCCGACGCCTACGTAATACACATTAAGCAGGGCTTCCATGTAAATCTTGCTGTGATAAAACATCACGACCGTAATGATGGAAGCAATGATTCCGAAAATCCAGCACCAGATGTTTTGTCGTACCAGGAGCAACAGGTAGGCGAGCCAGCAGGCTACGCCGGCAACTTCAAGGGCTAGGAATACATCCATCCAGATTTAAGGTAATGCCAAAGGAGTAAAACGTGTGTCATGTATATCGCTAATTAGGAGGATTTGGGGTTTTCGTCTGATGTGCCCGGATTGCTTTTGTCGGAAGGCTTCTCGGACTTTGTGCTTTTTCGTTGCTTTTTAGCTTTGTTTTCCTGTCCATCCATCAGATTCCACAAGTTCCATCTCTTGAGTAGCATGGTGTTCGATGTGCGTTTCAAATGGTATTTTTCCGGCTCTCCAATCAGGAATCCAAATGCCTGCATGGACGGTATTGCATCGAATATGACCTTAATTGTGGCAACTAAGGGGAGTGCGATGACCAAGCCACCCAGGCCGAATAACATCCCGCCCAGTATAATAGCTATGATGGCCATCAGCGGATTAATGCTAACTTTACTACCCACAATATTGGGCGTGATGATATTGCCTTCCAAAAACTGGACGACCTGAAACCAGCCGATGACACCGACGGCATACCACGCACTGTCTTTGGTGGCTAGGGCGAAAACGGCCGGCAAAATCGAACCGATGGCGATGCCGATATAGGGCAGCAACATGAGCAGTGAGGCCAACGTGCCAAAAAACCAAGCATATTGGATGCCGAGCATCCATAGGCCGACCGTGTTGAGGATGGCCACAATACCCATGACCGTGAGGAGGCCGAGCAGGTAGCTCTGTACAACATCATAAATCTTGTTGAGTGTGTTATTGACGACTTCTTGTGGTGCGGATTTGAATGCACGGAAGAAAAATTCGCGAAAGAACACCCGGTAGTATAGTAGGAAAAAGGCATAAAGCGGAACAAGGATAGCGCCGGTGAGCATGCTACCAATTGAGCCAAAGGCGGCTGATACATACGCCCCCGCATGTGATAGCAAGTTGTTGGCTTCGGAGCGTATGCGTTCACTAACTTGCGAAGGCTCCAAGCCAAATTGGTCATGAAGCCAGATTTGAACCGTATCTAATATCGTGATGAATTTGTCAACAATGGCGTGTCCATCCTTGCCAATGACAATCGTTTGGTGGACGATAAAATACAAAAGGCCCGATAGGATGGCTATGGCTAATACGATAGATAACAAGGCCGACACGACCGTACCCAAACGCAGGCGTTCTAGGAACTTGGTGACGGGGAAAAGTGATATGGCAATCAGGATCGCAAACATCAATGGAAGAATAATACCCTGTAAGACGTACAAGATCATGATAATCAGCGTGAGCGATAATAAACTCGCGGCTAATTCCAGCGCGTAGGGCCTTTTTTTGGAGTTTTCTTGCATGGTTTTGTGGTGATGTGTTTTATAACGCTAAAATAGGGTGTTTGTTTTGTATTATCGGTATCACTTTTCTAATGAACTGTAGGGAAACTCCAATTTTCAATTTGCTCGCCAGTCAAGGCTTAGCACACGTTACTCGCTCGTTGTTGCCGCCACGTTGTCTGTTCTTCGCCAGTCGCAAAGCAGGTAGCTAGTCAAGCGCAAACAAAATAGGTGGCGTCCATATCTTGCTGGCTTAATTTCATACTCGGACACAGGTCAAATTCATCGCCATGAAAACTGAATTACCATATATTTTTATCATTTTAGCGGCATGAACACTATCCTTAAATCTATAGAAAGAAGAATTTACCTATCGGCCATGGCTATCTGTTTGATTGGTGTGGGTAATTTATATGCACAAGCCCCCTTGGAGACCGTGCTTATTGAAGATTTGTACGTACGTGATCCCTATATCGTGGCCGATCCCGAAACCAATTTGTACTACATGTATATGTCGTCAAATATCCAGATCGATGGGCGTGAAAAAACCGGAGTAGCTGCTTATACCAGTACGGATTTAAAGCATTGGGAAGGGCCGCATCAAGTGTTTGTTACGCCGGACGATAACTGGATAACGGGACGGATATGGGCGCCGGAAGTCCACCTGTACCAAGGCAAGTATTACCTTTTTGCCACGCTCAACTCCGATATCGAGTGGAAAGGCAAGCGCGCCGATTGGCCTCCGTACAGCTTTCGGGGAACCCAAATATTCCATTCGGATTCGCCAATGGGGCCATTTTTGCCTTTTGACGACAAGATGCCGCATACCCCCATGGACCGGATGGCGCTAGACGGAACCCTGTGGGTGGAAGACGGAACACCTTATATGATATATTGCCACGAATGGGTAGAAGTTGAGGACGGTACAATGGAATTGGTGGAGTTGACCCCCGATTTATCGTCAACCGTAGGGCTTTCGACACGCCTTTTTACGGCATCCAGTGCCGAATGGTCTACGGGCAACGAACATCAGGATGGCACGTTGTCGTACGTAACGGATGGGTGCTTTGTCTATAAAACCAAAACAGGTAAACTGCTGATGATATGGTCAAGTTTCAAGGATGGGAAATATGCGATTGGGATCGCCGAATCCGTAACGGGAAAAGTAGCGGGACCGTGGCGCCAACAAGATAACCTGCTTTTTGAAGAGCATGGTGGCCACGGTATGATTTTCCAGACCTTTGAAGGAAACTTGATGCTGACCTTCCACCAGCCCAACAGCCCCAATGGTGCAGAGCGCGCGGTTATTCATGAACTGGTGGACGATGGACATACGCTTCGTGTGATTCGCCAACATGGAATGAAGTAGCGTTTTCGAGACCAATTCCGTTATTCAATTGCAGGTGTGCCCATTGGCTTGAATGGGTAGCTAGGATTTACGCATGCCTCATGCGGATGAGGTGCATCTGAGTATAATGGGATGGCCGGAGGTAATTAGCCTACAACTATTAATTATTCCATGTAAATCACTATATTTGGCATGAAATCTCCTTTTTTTATGGCTAATCATCTTATTGCACCTTCCGTATTATCCGCTGACTTTGCCCATCTGTACGATGACATTACCATGATCAACAGTAGCGAGGCCGATTGGTTCCATGTCGATATCATGGATGGTGTTTTCGTGCCCAATATTTCCTTCGGTTTCCCGGTTGTGGCATCCTTGGCCCACCATGCGAAAAAGCCCTTGGATGTGCATCTGATGATTGTGGATCCGGATCGTTATCTGGCGCAGTTCCAAGAAGCGGGAGCGGCAAACTTGACTGTACATTACGAAGCCTGTACACACCTGCACCGGACGATCCATGCGATTAAGGATTTGGGCTGTAGGGCAGGGGTGGCCATAAACCCACATACGCCGGTAGCGTTGTTGCATGATATCATATCGGATGTCGATTTGGTATGTGTGATGTCGGTCAATCCGGGTTTTGGAGGTCAGCATTTCATCGAAAATACGTACCGAAAGATCAGGGAACTGCGGGCGATGGCCCAAGGAGTGAATGATAATCTGCTCATCGAAGTGGATGGTGGGGTCAATACGCATAACGCCCTGGCATTATTGAAAGCCGGTGCCGATGTTTTGGTGGCCGGGAATGCCATTTTTGCCGCGACGGATCCCCGTCGGGAGATTGCAGACCTTAAAAGGATTTCACCAGATCGGATTACCGTGTAATCCTTCCTGATTTGCAGGATAAGGGTCGAAAAGACCAGAAAAGCTTGAATTTATTTCTTGCTCCAGTAGCAGTTTGCCTGTCGCTTAAAAGCGATAACCCAAATTAATGCCTACGCGGGGTACAAACTCGGTGGCTATCTCGGGCTCAGACTGGAATACGTTGCGCCCCAAGCCCCCGAAAAACTCAAACACGAAGTTCTTGCGGCTGACTACTTTTCCACCTACGGCAATCCCCACCGCAAAGTTGCTCGAACGGCCCAAGTGGGTGTGCCCTGTGTCGTCCGGTCCGGAGGTAAAGGTCCTTTCGTAGCGGTTTTGGTTGTTGTACATACCAAACGCCTCCAAAAAAAATCCTCGAGCATACCGATTCATAAAAAAGTGACGATAATAAGGGGTTATGGCGATTTGTTCGTTATAGTACGGCATGTCCGCGATATCAGATAGCCAGCCCGGCTCGCTTTGCAGGTTCGCCAGCACGGAAAGCCCAACCGTGGAGTTTGCATTAAGGATATGCTCGTACGACACATCGAGAGCCTTGAAAATAATCAAGTTAAAGGCATTCAACTTGACTTCATGTTTCTCTTCGTTCGTCTGTTGGGCCATAGCGGCCAGGGAAGTAAACGAAAGTGTTGCCCATACTAGAGCAGGTAGAATATATCTCATCGTGCAATCATTTGCTGTTTAATAAGTGGCTTGAAGCCGATAATTACCCACTCAAAATAAGTGCCATATTTTGAGTAATGGATACCTGATGTTATTCTCCATGGGGGTTAAACTGTTCAAACGATTGCCAATATTTGTCTTTGTAGATGTCATGGGATACGTGGAGTTGGCCGATATACTTTTCCGTCATATTACGCAACACCCGGGAAGGTTTGCGGAATTCGCGGCAGGCGAAAAAGAAATGTCGTCTGCCATCAGCCGTTTGGCGCCCCAGGTTCAGATAACCATCGGTATCTTTGAGTTCGGCTATCACAGCATCTTCAAATTGATTAAGGAGTTGATATGTTTTTTCGTCGGGCAGGCCATCGTTATTCGATCCGTCATATTCGATTTCTACGGATAAAATCCATGGATGCGATGCTTTGCCGTCCCAGTTTAGCAGGGAGGTGTTCATGATGGCAAAGAGGGGGAGTCCATTATCCAATTGCCCTTCCATTGCGGAGTAAGCGTCATTTTCAGTATTGTGCCTGACTTCATGGTATTTCTCCACAAATTCTTTTTCGCGCCAATGGAGGTAATCTTTTAACTTGGCAATCGGAATCAGCTCTTTTTCGGCTTGCTGTGGCGAGATAATCGACAGGGAGTCAATCGCGGTAATGGAATTCAGTTCGCCAAGGAAGTTGTCGATAAAAATATAGACCCCGTTGGTTATAGTTCGCTGATCCGCTTCATTGTAGTCGGCATGGGAGATAACGATATCGATCTCGTCGGGGTAATTTGGATGGTCCATGGGGTAAAAGGACAGGGTGTCACTATTAAACGAATAGCCTTCCATGTCGATGCTTGCACGTTCAACCGCTAACGCAGGTTTCAATGCTGTGATTTCCCAATTGGGAATGTTCGGTGCCGCTGCGACGAGATCTTCGACAGAAGTAATGTTTTTGACAATACCGTCAGCAGTCAGTATCAATTCGGCAGTATATTCGTCCTTCATTCACGACAGGCAGTAGATTCCATCGCCCTGCTCGGTTATTTTGGGCAGCAATACGTCGAAGAAGTTTTCCTTTAGGTGTTCGCCGCGTTTTACCGTTTGGTAGAGTGCTTGTCCATTCGCTTGGAACCAATTCCAAAATTGCTCGTAGCTTATCTTCGGTTCTTCGTTCTTGCCAAACAGATTTTTCAAAAGGCCCATGTTTTTACTTTTATTTAAAGCATGTTTGCCGATTTCCGGCGATTCAAAAATAGAAACGATGTCTCGGGTTCCAAATTTTTTATCGGATTTTTCGTCGGTTTACTCTACATCGTTAGGCTTAATTACATTTTTTCGGCGAGAATGTTTGCTTCGGGATGCCTTTCGGTTTTAAAAAGAAATGTCTTATGCCTGAAAGCAAGCTACTTAGTATATAATGTTAAAAATATGTTCAATTAAGTTTGCACGATTTATCAGATAATTTTATCTTTGCAGCACTTTCCGAAACAAGGAAAGGATGTTTGTCACATAAAAAGACAGGATTCCGTAGCTCAGCCGGTAGAGCAATACACTTTTAATGTATGGGTCCTGGGTTCGAATCCCAGCGGGATCACAGGAGGTGCTAGAAATAGCACCTTTTTTGTTTATATGGTGCTGAAAATCAGCCGGAAAGAAATTTCTTTTCTTTTTTGATTCATTTCGCTTCTTCTTAAATGGTGGTAAGAATGGTGGACATCATCCTGATAAATGGTGGACATCTTCGGCAGGGATCACAGTAGCTTCAGGCAGCGTAAAATTTTTAAATCAAATCGCTGCAATGCATACCACATGATACCGGCCGGGGCCTTTTGAAAGGACCCATGCCCTATTTTTGATTACCGAACACGTGTTTTGATGTGCTGTGAGACCTGGGAGTCAGGCCAAAAGCTTTGACAACCTTTAAGATGTGGTGAAATGAAGATCAAACCAACCCTTGAACTCCTCCCCTGGGTTCACAAGAGCAAGGTAAAGGCAAACGGAAAGGCCCCTTTGTACATCCGTATTACCATTTTGGGCCATCCTTCAAAAGAAGTCTCCGTTGGCAGCATCGCCCCTAAGAACTGGGATGTCGTCACAAAGACCGTTCTTAAAACCGAGCCGGAATACCGGGACATCAACAACCGGGTCACCGAAATTTCCGGAGAGCTGATCAGTATTTACAAAAGGCTCGGCATTCAATACGAAGAAGAAAATGTCACGCCTTTAATGGTCAGAGAGTCTTACGAAAGCAATTGTAGGAAAACAAAGCCTGCCTCACTGCCAAATCAAAATCAAACTCTACCATTTCAAACACCACCAGCACAGCAGACATTCAATGTGGCGCAGCCACCCCTTGCGTATCCCATGCCTCCTATGCCGGTACCAACTGGATTTCCTACCAACCCATATCCTTTCGTCAACACGGCACCTTTTCTCCCCTCACAACCGGTAGCATCAAATCCAGTGCAGGAAATGCAGGTAATGTTTGCTGCCATGCAGGCCCAGAGGCTGCCTTTTTAGTTGGTATGTTTGAAAAGTGGCCTCGGATCCAGTT
>CAZXSL010000129.1:0-9102 GCA_964643235.1 uncultured Sphingobacteriaceae bacterium
CGCCGAGCCTGACCAACTCGTTAAGGAGCTTGAGCAAGACGAAGCCATCCGGGAAGCCGATACGTTATTGTTGACTATACCCAACACCCTAGGCGTTGATTATAACGTGCACGTGTTGTCTTCCATTTTGGAGCACGTTGCACCCGCATTGGGTTGGCGGTAAGGGTGTATAAGCCTTTGATTTAACGTTATTTTGATAATAAGTGGCTTGGTTTTACTTTATTGATAACCGTTACAAATAGCGAATATTAACGGATTTGCCAATCTAAATAGCTTGAATTGGGTTAACTTTAAAGAATATTGTGATGTGCGTGGTGCATCGCATGTCCTTCGAATCGGAATTAGGTAAACTTATATATCAAAAAGTCATGAAAAATTATCTTATGAGGTTAGCGGTATTGCTTGCCATCGCGGTTGTGCTCTTGTTTGTCGCGAATTGCAGTAATCAGCAGGAAAAAACCGTAGAAGAGCCCTCCGTTACGCCAGATTTAAGCCACTTACCGGAAGCGGATCAGGATTTGATTCTTCGGTCGTTGTCGTATTTCGGTATTATGCCGGATGGTATCCTTTCCGACGATTACGAAATCTCCGAGACCATGATTAGGCTCGGACAGATGCTTTGGCACGATGCGCGCTTGTCTAAAAGTAGCTTTATCAGTTGCAACAGCTGCCATAACTTGGGCACGTTTGGGGTTGATAATTTGCCGACATCCGTGGGACACAACTGGCAGTTGGGTAGAAGGAATGCACCTACGGTATTGAATGCGGCGTTCCATACCACCCAGTTTTGGGATGGTCGTGCGCCGGATGTAGAGGTGCAAGCAACCATGCCGATTATGGATCCTGTTGAAATGGCCATCCCTCACGAAGAGATCACGGTCGACCGGATAGCGTCCATTTCAGAATACGTGGATTTATTCAATGAAGTCTTTGCAGACGAAGAGAAGCCTATTAGCTTGGCTAACATAGGCCGGGCTATTGGCGCATTTGAGCGTACACTGATTACCCCATCACGTTTTGATGATTATATGCGAGGGGATGCCGATGCGTTGAACGAGCAGGAGAAAAGAGGGCTGAATGCCTTTATGGTGGCGAATTGCCAAACCTGCCACATGACCCACCAGCTCGGTGGCCATATCTACCAGAAATTTGGTGTCATGCAGGATTATTGGGAATTAACGGGTAGTGAAATTCCAGACGTCGGACGTTCAGGTGTCACGATGAATGAGAATGAGATGTATTTTTTCAAGGTCCCGGGGCTGCGTAATGTGACTCGTACCTACCCTTACTTCCATGATGGTAGTGTTTGGAGCCTGAAGGAGGCCGTTTCGATTATGAACGAATTGCAGTTTGGTGAGCGGTTGAATGATAGTGATTTAGATGATATTGTGGCGTTCCTAGGGGCGCTAGAAGGCGAACTTCCGGATGCTGCACGGGTTATTCCGATACTGCCCCCCTCTACAGCAGCGACACCCAAGCCAGACATGAATTAAGGGAATTAGTAGGGGATAGCGGTGCCGTTAACTGAAGGCCCCTCTTATGTGTGAGATAAGCAGGGGCTGTGTCTGGAGGTATCGAGCAAAGGGCGGGGCTGCCAGTCGATCATGTGTTATGAAGAAAAAAAATGCTGCACCTTCTTCAGGTGCAGCATATATTATCTCTTTAACCTCAATCTACCGATGATCTAGTTTGGCCGCCGGTTTGTATCATTACTTACAATTGTTTTGCAAGCTTGTCTGCCAATACCGATTTTGGTACAGCACCGATTTGTTTGTCGACGACCTCGCCATTTTTGAAGTACAACAGAGCCGGAATGTTCCGGATGCCGTATTTAACGGAGATGTCCGGATTGTTATCCACATTGACTTTTCCTATTACTGCCTTTCCGTCATATTCAGTGGCTAATTCGTCAACGATGGGGCCTACCATGCGGCAAGGACCACACCATTCTGCCCAAAAATCGACTAATACGGGTTTGTCTGATTTCAACACAACCTCATCGAAGTTGCTGTCTGTGATTTCTACTGCCATAGCGTTTGTTTTATGTGCGCAGCTTGCTTTCAGCTACGCCCTTTTGTAATACGTTATTTTTAGCGCGGTCCATATTTTGATACTAGCCCGAGCCATTCGGTAAATATATAATCAAATTTGTTGCCAACCCAATAAATCGGACATTCTGACACTAATTTAACTTGTACTTGAGTCCTTCAATAGCGAGTAGCGAGGTCATAAACTCGTTGTTTGGGTCAATTTTAACCGCTTTTGATGGCATTTCCAAGCTGATTTTGTCCTCATGGTCCAGCACCAGAAACCGAAGCTGACAGTTTCTGTTAGCCTCGTGCGTACCGTTGGCGGCGATGATCCTGGACAATCGGCCGATGATATCATCATCCAATCCTTGTAACGGAACCTGGATGGTAATACTTTTTGCCAGTTTTTCGCGGAGTTCGGATAGCAGCTGCATACTTTTAATCTCAAAGCCCCAGTTTTCGGGCTGGCGGTAGAGCTCTTGCACGATACCACGCACCTGGAGAAAATATCCTTCTTGTAAATAGGCTTTATTTTTAATGTAATTATCACCGAACAGTGCGAACTCGTACGAATCGGAATAGTCCTCAAACACGAATACGCCCATAGGTTTTCCGGCTTTGGTCATGCGGTGACTAGCGGATGTGACCATTCCTCCGATAATCAACTCTCGGTTTTTGATGTTGTTAAAGGCTATCCGGGTCTCTTCGTCCACTTCAGCCGCTTTGCCGCGGTCTATCAGACTAAGTAAGCTTACCGGGTGTTTGCAAAAATGGTCGATCTCGAAGCGGTAATTATCCAGCGGGTGGCTAGTCAGGTATATGCCGATAACATCTTTTTCGTATTTGAGCTTTTCAATCAGTCCCCACTCGTTGCAGACCGGTAGGGTAGGTTCTGGCATTTGTACTTCGCTACTTCCTCCGAAGAGGCTAACCTGGGCGGAGTTTTCATTTTCCTTGTATTTGGCACCGTAGCGGATGGCCTTCTCCAGCGGTATGATGCCATCGCCGTCGTCGTGGAAGTACTGCGCCCGGTGCGTACCGGCAAAACAATCGAAGCCACCAGCATAGGCTAAGCTTTCCAATGCGCGTTTGTTGGCTGAGCGGAGGTCGATTTTCTTTGCGAGGTCGAAAACTGAGGTATATGGCCCGTCTTTTCGGTTCTCGATAATTGTCTCGACGGCACCGGCCCCGACACCTTTAACTGCCCCCATACCAAAACGGATGGCATTCTTTTCGTTGACCGTAAATTTGTGGAACGATTCGTTGACGTCCGGTCCCAATACTTCCAGACCCATACGCCTGCATTCCTCCATGAAAAATGTCACCTGCTTGATGTCGTTCATGTTATTGGACAGTACGGCAGCCATATATTCAGCCGGATAGTGGGCTTTTAGGTATGCCGTTTGGTAGGCTATCCAGGCATAGCAAGTAGAGTGCGATTTGTTAAATGCGTAACTCGCAAATGCTTCCCAGTCTTTCCATATCTTTTCGAGGGTTTTGGGGTCGTGACCTTTTGCCGCTGCTTGTTCAATAAACTTGGGCTTCATCTGGTCGAGTACGTCTTTCTGCTTTTTACCCATCGCTTTTCGGAGTACGTCGGCTTCGCCTTTGGTAAAGTCGGCGAGTTTTTGTGAGAGCAGCATCACCTGCTCTTGGTATACGGTAATACCGTACGTTTCCTGGAGGTATTCCTCGCAGGCTTCCAGGTCGTAGGTAATGGGCTCGATACCGTGCTTTCGGTTAATAAAGCTGGGAATATACTCCATGGGGCCGGGCCGGTATAGGGCGTTCATCGCAATCAAATCCCCAAATACGGTTGGCTTGAGGCTTTTCATGTGTTTCTGCATGCCGGGCGACTCGTATTGGAATATGCCGATGGTTTCGCCACGCTGGAACAGTTCGTATGTTTTGGTATCGTCGATGGGGAATTTGTCTGGGTCCAACTCAATGCCGTGCCTATATTTGACAATTTTAACGGTATCTTTAATGAGCGTCAGTGTTTTTAGCCCCAAAAAGTCCATTTTAAGCAATCCGGCACTCTCTACCACGGCGTTGTCAAACTGGGTAACGTATAAGTCGGAGTCCTTTGCTGTCGCTATCGGCACAAAATTGGTGATATCGTCGGGTGTAATGATGACGCCACAGGCGTGTATTCCCGTGTTGCGGAGGGAGCCTTCCAGTACTTTCGCTTGGCGTATGGTTTCTGCTTCCACACCATTGCCATCTGCTATCGACACCAACTGCCGTACGTTCTCATATTCATCGCCACGCAGAGCACCTTTCAGCCCTTTATCGTCCAGGCTAAATATTTTGTTGAGCTTGAGGTTGGGGATAAGTTTAGCAATTTTATCCGCTTCAAAGAGGGGTAGGTCCAATACGCGCGCTGTGTCCCTGATGGACGATTTAGCGGCCATGGTACCGTACGTGATGATTTGTGCAACTTGGTTTTCGCCGTATTTGCGGATGACGTAATCCATGACTTTTCCCCGTCCTTCGTCGTCGAAATCGATATCGATATCCGGCATGGACACCCTATCGGGGTTAAGGAACCGTTCGAATAGCAGGTCGTAGGCGATGGGGTCAATGTTCGTGATACCTAAGCAATAGGCGACTGCCGAGCCAGCTGCCGATCCACGCCCTGGGCCGACGGAAACGCCCATTTTGCGTGCTTCGGCGATAAAGTCTTGTACAATGAGGAAATAACCCGGATAGCCGGTGTTTTCGATGGTTTGTAGCTCAAAGTCCAGTCGCTCGGTAATCTCAGGCGTGATGTCGCCATAACGCCTTTTGGCTCCTTCATAGGTCAGGTGTCGTAGGTATTTATTTTCGCCGCGTTTTCCGCCGTCCAGCTCATCTTCTGCTACGATAAATTCCTGTGGAATTTCAAATTTCGGAAGTAATACGTCGCGGTATAGGGAGTATGTTTCGATTTTGTCGATGACTTCCTGGATATTCAGAATGGCTTCGGGCAGGTCTGCGAACAGTTTTTTCATTTCCTCAGCCGACTTGAAGTAATACTCGTCGTTGGGAAGACCAAAACGGAATCCTCGGCCTCGGCCTTTTGGTGTTGAGAGCTTTTCGCCGTCTTTAACACAGAGTAGGATGTCGTGTGCGTGTGCGTCTTCCTTGTTGACGTAATAGGTGTTGTTGGTGGCTACGAGCTTTACCTGGTGTTTATTGGCGAGTTCGACCAGGGTTTGGTTTATCCGGTCCTCATCTTCTTGTCCATGGCGCATGAGCTCGATATAGAAGTCATCGCCAAAGGTTGATTTCCACCACAGAAGTGCTTCTTCGGCTTGATTTTCACCCATGTTTAGCAATTTGCTGGGTACTTCGCCGTTTAAGTTGCCCGAAAGTACGATGAGGTTGTCTTTGTATTGCTCGACGATTTTTCGGTCTATCCGGGGCACATAATAGAACCCTTTGGAGTATGCTATCGACGACATTTTGGCCAGGTTGTGGTATCCCTGTTTGTTTTTTGCCAAGAAAACGATCTGGTAGCCATTATCTTTTCGTGTGCGATCGGTATGGTCTTCGCATACAAAGAATTCGCCTCCCACGATCGGTTTGACGATGGTTTCGGTGGGCGATTCACCGTTTTCAATGGCGGCTTTGTTTTTAGCTTCTGCGGCTTTATTATGTTTGAGTACTGTACTGACAAACTGGAACGCGCCCATCATATTGCCTTGGTCTGTCAAGGCTACGGCAGGCATCTTGTGTCGTGCCGCCGCAGCCATGAGGTCGTTTATCGAAATAGTAGATTGCAAGACCGAAAACTGGCTGTGGTTATGCAGGTGTGCGAAGCTTGCCTCGGCGAGTTTCCGTTTGTTGGCGTCAAGTTCTTCGCGCGAGATACCGTCATCTTGTTGCGCCTGCTGTTGCTTTCTTAATTTATCGGAAGCGGCTTTCAGGTTAACGTGGGTCAGCCCGATGGGCTGTATGGGCTGGGGGTAGCGTAGTCGGAATTCGGCAAAATAGCCTGTATCTACCTGTAGCTCCTCGGCGGTAAACGTGCCGCGTTTAATGAGCTCTAAGAAGCAGCGGGTGGTCGCTTCCACGTCGGCCGTGGCGTTATGTGCTTCGGCAAACGGGGTGTCAAAAAGGTATTGGTGCAGCTCGGTTAGCGTGGGTAGCTTGTATCTGCCTCCACGGCCACCCGGTATTTGCAGGAGTTCGGCCGTCACTTCGGTACAGGTGTCCAGCACGGGAAGCGTAGCGAGTGGCGTTTCTATGCCTTCGCGGTAGAACTCACTGCCCATAATGTTGAGGTCGAACTTAATGTTCTGGCCCACCACAAATTGAGCTTGGCCCAGGGCAGTATTGAATTTTTCCAACACCTCGCGGAGGGTAGCCCCCTCTTTTTCGGCCAGTTCGGTCGATATGCCGTGTATGCGTTCGGCATCGTATGGAATGTTAAACCCATCGGGCTTGACCAAGTAATCTTGATGCTCGATGAGGTTACCCATTCGGTCGTGCAGCTGCCAGGCGATTTGTATGCATCGTGGCCAGTTGTCGGTATCGGTAATCGGAGCGTCCCAGTTTTTGGGTAGCCCGGTGGTCTCAGTGTCAAATATCAGGTACATGCCGTGTTTTAGCCTTATTGTATTATGGGGTAATTAGAATTAGAAACGAATACAAATCTAAGCAAAAATAGGCAGATTGGATGTGCTGTCGATGGGGGAGAGGGGCACGGTAATGCCAATCTATTGTCTGCGATGGAATTAGTGATTTTACTGTTGGGAAAGTTACCGCTCTAGTGCGGTTAGTGGATAATCCCATACAGCAGTTTCTCAGTAAGCTAAACCCACGTTTTAACGGCGTGTTGTGTGCCGGGCAATGTGAGGGGTATGAGGTAATCCACTTGCCAATATTTTTCTAAACTTTTTCCTAAGTTGTTTTAGGATTAATTTTAGTAATTTTGCTCGCTCAAACCCCTATTCATGAGTGACGCGATAAAACATGAGTGCGGCATTGCACTGATACGATTGCTGAAGCCCCTGTCATTTTACCAAGAAAAATACGGAACGTCCCTTTACGGCATTAACAAATTGTATTTGTTGATGGAAAAACAACATAACCGAGGGCAGGACGGTGCGGGTATAGCGACCATCAAACTGGATGTCAAACCCGGTAACCGATACATCAGCCGGTACCGATCCATGGCGCCCAATGCGGTAGCGGATATTTTTGAGTATGTGCAGAAGAAATTTGCGGCGGTACAGCGCAGTCATCCTGCCGAGTTCCACGACAGCCAATGGCTGAAGGAAAATGTCAGCTTCACGGGAGAGGTCTTAATGGGGCACCTACGCTACGGCACACACAGTAAGAATAGCATCGAAAGTTGCCACCCATTTTTGCGGCAAAACAACTGGATGTCGAGAAACCTGGTTATTGCGGGCAACTTCAACATGACCAATGTGGACGAGCTTTTGGAACAGCTTTACGAATTAGGACAGCATCCGAAAGAGCAAGCCGATACGGTAACCGTATTGGAAAAAATCGGCCACTTCCTCGATACCGAAAACCAGGAACTGTTTGACCAATTCAAGCGGGAGGGCCATAGCAATACGGAGATCAGCGCATTGATTGCCGAGCACTTGGATGTGGCTAAGATTCTGCGTCGCTCGGCCAAAACATGGGATGGTGGATATACCATTAGTGGTATTTTTGGCCATGGGGATGCTTTTGTGATGCGCGACCCCGCAGGTATACGTCCGGCATATTATTACATTGACGACGAAGTGCTAGTCGTCACTTCCGAGCGCCCGGCTATACAAACTGCATTCAATATCCATATCGATAAGGTAAAGGAAATCAAGCCTGGCTATGCGTTGATTGTCAAAAAGGACGGATCGATCACGGAAGAGAAATTCTGTGAACCTGTAGAGAAGCGTTCGTGTTCGTTTGAGCGTATCTATTTCTCGAGGGGCAGCGACGCCTCGATTTACACAGAACGGAAGGAATTAGGAAGATTGCTATGTCCCCAAATATTGGAGGCCGTCGATCATAATATCAAGGATACCGTGTTTTCATATATCCCCAATACGGCGGAAGTAGCCTTTTTTGGGATGGCACAGGGTATTAACGAGTATGTGCGCAACCGGCAGAAGGAAATATTGCTCAACCGTGCCGATAAGGTGTCGGATAGTGAAATGTATGAGGTGCTTAGCGTTGCACCTCGGTTTGAGAAGCTCAACATCAAGGATGCCAAGTTGCGGACATTTATTACCCAAGACGCAGACCGCCAAGATATGGTGCAGCATGTTTACGACACGACATATGGTATTGTTAAAGATCATCGCGATATGATCGTGGCGATGGATGATTCCATTGTGCGTGGTACGACGCTGAAACAGAGTGTTTTGACGATCCTGGATAGGCTGAATCCGAAAAAGATTATTATTGTATCCTCAGCACCTCAGATTCGTTATCCGGATTGCTACGGCATCGATATGTCGCGCATGGGTGAGTTTATTGCGTTTGAGGCGGCGGTGTCTCTCTTATATAAGCATGATATGGGGCACGTGGTGGAGGAAGTATACCATCAATGTCTCGACTCACTGAAGCTCCCCAAGGAGGAAGTACGCAATTACGTGAAAGCTATTTACGAGCCGTTTACCGATGAGCAAATCTCGGCTGAAATCGCTGCGATTATCCGGGGCGATCGAATCAAGGCTGAGGTGACCGTTATCTACCAGAAGTTGGAGAATCTGCATCAGGCATGTCCAGACCATCGGGGCGACTGGTATTTTTCGGGCAATTACCCTACGCCAGGCGGAAACAAAGTGGTCAACCGGGCGTACATGAACTGGGTAGAAGGCAAAAACGTACGGGCGTATTTTAGTGCGTAAGGCATGATGGGGTAGACGTGACACCGAGGACGGGAGGAGGAACAGCAGGTTTGTTGATTCGCTTATTTGCTTATTCGCTTATTCGCGGATTTGCAGATTCGAAAATCAGTAAAAGTCCAAGAAAGGCTGGTCGATCGTAACTCATCAATCGAAATTCGTCCATCGTCAATTATCAGTCGTCCATCGTAATCCGTCAATATTAACTTGGCTTTTCTAGCTTA
>CAZXSL010000130.1:0-9002 GCA_964643235.1 uncultured Sphingobacteriaceae bacterium
TCAACGTATTTCCCGGTCCTACATCAGTAGCGAAGGCTCCATGGCCTTTTGCAGGCAAGAAAGTAAAGTTGGAAATACCTCCAATATTTAACAACACACGGTTTTCGCTTTCACTAGCAAACAAAAGATAGTCGCCGTATGCAGCCAATGGCGCTCCCTCCCCTCCGGCAGCAACATGTTTTTGGCGAAAATCAGACACCGTAATAAGGCCAGAATGCCAGGCCACGTGATCGCCATCGCCAATCTGCAAAGTACTATTGGGTTGTGAGGCATCCCCCGTAAGCGACTGCGGAGCATGGTAGACCGTTTGTCCGTGACTGGCCACAAGATCGACTTCGCCTGGTTCCAGCCCCCACTTGTCTAGTGTTTGGCGCACGAGGGTGCCATGTGTCGTCCCGATGGTCGCATGAAGCTGGCTAAGTTGCTGTTGGTCGATAGACCTTCGTGCGAAAACTTGCAGAATGCCTTCTCTAAAGTCATCCGTATATGGCACGGTATCAAACCGCTCTACCGTCAATTTAGTTTTCTTGCCACTACCCTCAATTCGACATAAGGCAATATCGAGTCCGTCCAATGATGTGCCCGACATCAGACCGATAATGCGACGGATTGGCTGCCCGGCTATCCGATGCAATGTAGCTATTTGTGTATTCATTGAGTTAAAAGTACGGCTTATCTTTAGAAAACTGGATATCATTCCCCAAAAAACAACTTGCCGCAGCCAAAAGGATAACGCAAAATACTTGTATAAAAGGGCAAGTTTATCTATGTTTGAAAAAAAGATTATCCATGAACTTCCCTGCAGAATTAAAGTACACAAAAGACCACGAATGGGTTCGTGTAGAAGGAGACGAAGCCATTATTGGCATTACCGATTTCGCACAGCGCGAACTTGGCGACATTGTTTTTGTAGACATTGACACCGTCGGCGACGAGGTTACTGCCAACGAAGTTTTCGGCACGATAGAGGCCGTTAAGACGGTTTCCGACTTATTTATGCCGGTTACAGGCACCATACTTGAGGTCAACCCCGAAATTGATGGAGCGCCCGAATTAGTCAACCAAGACCCATATGGCCAAGGTTGGATTATCCGTGTCAAGCTTAACGATGCGGCCGATGTGGACGAGCTGCTGTCAGCAGAAGGCTACCAAGCCGTTATTGGATAAGCGAAACCTTTTCTGCCAGCAAGGATTTTGGCACTATAATCGCTTTGAAAGTCGGAGCTATGAAACATTATGTGTGGGCTTTCTTATGGGCGGTTGTTGTATTGGTATTGATATCCATCCCCGGGGATAGTACTCGGGGTGTTCCTCATTTTGAGGGGATGGATAAACTGGTGCATACAGGGTTTTTCTTTGTGTTCACGGTGCTGCTTTTCCACGGATCAATCAAACGGAACAAGACCACCAAGCCGTCGTTAGATAGCATGCTAAAGGTCGTCTTTACATCCTTTTTCTTTGCTGCATTGACCGAGCTCATCCAACTCAAGGTGTTCACATACCGATCAGCGGATATCTGGGATTTATTTGCAGATGCTGTCGGTACGGGTATGGGCGTATTTGCGTATTTGGTTTTCCACAAAAATTACCTCCATGAAACTTAAGCGGATCGTATGCATATTGGCTGCCTTATTCCTTGTCAGCACCCTTTCGTCGTGCTCGATCTTTAACAAAGGGTGCCAATGCCCTCCTGTGCACCGGGCGGGCAAGCGATAGACTCGTTTATGAGGCTGTCTAATTAATTGGCGTACCCTCGTTTTGGAACGCCTGCCCCCTACCAACCCGCCGAAACGGCAGCTATTCGTCAAAAAATTAGTAACATTGCAGTCAAATCATCGGGTGTTGACCAGCAAAGCAAAAAGGGCACTAAGCATTTTTTTTAAGGCAGCGATCCTGCTTGGGGTTGCTTGGGTGTTGTACAATAAGCTCAGCGACCACCAAAACCTTCGGGATTTCAATCGACTGATTAACGACTTGGGCACGCGAACTGTGTTTATTACTATTGGCATCGTCGTAGCCCTAATGTTCGTTAACTGGTTTTTCGAAGTAGGCAAGTGGCGTTATCTGTGCCGGCATATCGAGAAAATCAGTTTCTTCCGTGCCACACAATCCGTATTCTGCGGTCTAACATGGGCGGTTTTTACCCCCAATCGCTTGGGTGAATACGGTGGACGGGTTATGTTCCTCTCGCCACGGAAACGGATTTTCGGCGTCGTGGCAATGGGTGTGGGCGCATTGGCCCAACTCGTACTTACCAGTGTAGCAGGCTCATTGAGCATCGCTTGGTTTGCTTCTCGTTTTCTGGATTTGGAGCCTTGGGCTGTCGTAGGAGTCTGGGTATTTGCTGCGTGCTATGCGTCAGTGTTCATTATTTTATATTTCAATGTCCGATGGATTAACACGCTCGTATCGCGTATCGGCTTTATGCGTAAACTCCACCGCTTTTTTGAAGTTTTGACCCGATACGGCCGTAAGGAGCTGCTGACCGTATTTGCATATTCGCTTACGCGGTTCATCATCTTTACCTCGCAATACTGTATCTTGATGCTGGTCTTACTGCCCGAATTACCATTTTTCCCCATGCTATGGATGATTTTTATTTTATTTTTCGTCCAATCTGCCCTGCCTTCACTAGATTTGTTCGATTTTGGCGTCCGGAGTGTTACGGCAAGCTATTTGTATGGGTATATCAATGATCAGGATATCGCCATCATGGCCATCGTGTCTTGTATCTGGTTTGTCAACCTGATATTGCCGGCCATCATCGGATCCGTTTTTGTATTAAAAATAAACTTCTTTGGGCATTCAAATCGTTAGTATTCTCCTTGTCATCCTCACTGCGGTCTATGTCATGCTCGTCCTGTACATGCGTAAGGGCTGGAGCAGGTTGCCCATTTTCCACAAGGCTACTGACACACATCCGCAAACCGCAGTCAGCATCCTAGTAGCTGCCCGAAACGAGGCATCAAACATCGGCACATTGCTCGATTCGCTGTTAGCCCAGGAATACCCCCGCGAGCTGTTCGAAATTATCGTTATCGACGATCATTCGACGGATGAGACCTCCTCTTTAGTGGCTTCCTATGCACCACGAGGTGTTCGCCTCATCACGCTTAACGAGGCCGAACCTCTCAATTCTTACAAGAAAAAAGCGATATCCGAAGGTATCCAAATCGCAACTGGCGAATTGATCGTAACGACCGATGCCGACTGCCGTATGGGACAACAATGGTTGTCGACCGTGGTGGCGTACTACGAAAAACACAAGCTTTATATGGTGTCTTCTCCGGTGGTTTACTCCAATGAGCAAAACCTATTTGAGGAGGTACAGACACTGGAATTTTTATACCTCATTGGCCTGGGTGCCGCAGGTATCGGCAATCAACACCCAGCCACATGCAACGGTGCCAACCTTGCTTACCGCCGGGATGTGTTCCACGAGATGGGTGGTTTTACGGGTATCGATGATTTGGCGTCAGGCGATGACGAGTTGCTACTCCACAAGATAGCCGAAAAGTACCCTACGCGGATTGGCTTCTGCAAATCAATCGATGCTACTGTACATACCGATGCAAAACCAACCCTGTCGGCCTTCATCAGCCAGCGTCGCCGTTGGGCATCCAAAAGCACCAAATACCGGGATAAAGCCATTGTGGCCCTCGGTGTCAGCATCTGGTTATTCAATGCATGTCTACTGGCCATGGGTATCATAGCAATCATCCAACCCGGTTATATCGGATTGTTTTTAGGTGCAATGGCAGTTAAATTTCTTGTCGAAATATTCTTCCTGTCCCCTGTCACCACATTCGCCGGCCGCAGAAGCCTACTCAAGCACCTCCCGATCCTGACTTTCATCCACGTCTTATATATGGTGTACATCGGCATTGCTGGAAATGCGGGAAAATACGACTGGAAAGGACGACGTGTAAAGTAAGGGATAACATCAAACACATCAAGAAAATGGCTCCTTCAAACCCCACGGCAATGAACAATTCTTTCAGAAAAGCTTACCTAGCCGATATTCCCGCTATATGGGAAATCCTACAACAGGCTATATTGCGCCGAAAAGCGGATGGTAGCGACCAGTGGCAGGACGGCTATCCCAACCCACAGACCATCCAAAACGACATCGAAAAAGACGTAGCCTATGTTTTGGTAGCAGAAGATGGGACTATCTTAGGTTACTGTGCTCTACTGATCAATGACGAACCTGCTTACGACAACATCGACGGCGCATGGTTAACCGACAGGGATTTCGTTGTATTCCACCGTGTCGCTATCGCAAGTGCACATATCGGAAAGGGCCTGAGCCATCAACTGATGGAACATATTGAAGCTTTTGCACGTGCCCAAGCAATCTCGAGCATCCGAGCCGATACGAATTTTGATAACTACGCCATGATGCGGGTTTTTGACCGAAACGGGTACGTGTATTGTGGCGATGTACTCTTACGGGGAAGCCCAAGAAGGGCCTACGAGAAAGTACTGGCTTAACAACCGGCCACAAGATCCCAACGGCTTTGAGGATATCCTAAAAATATCCGCCGCTTTGACTTTGTACATACCCCCATATTGCTGTCCCGAATAGCATAAAAAACAAGGCTGTTAGCGCAAACATGATCACGAAGATGATGAGATACGCTTTAGCGAAGTTAGCTTTACTGGGGTTTGTATCACTACCAAATGCCCAAATGAACAACAAAATAATATTGAGTAAAGGGATGGCCAGTAAAAAGAAAGTGATAATCCATTCCGTAATGGGGACGGGTGGATACGCGGGTTTTGTAACCGTCGCAGTCACAGACGTATCCAACGGCATGGTGTTCGGTACAGACTCTTCTGGATTTTGATTTTCTGTTGACATAACTTTATTTTTTTAAGTTTATTGACTCTTAAACGTAACGGTTAAGGATTCATCGGATACGACCACCCGCTTAGCACTTATAACCTACCCAATATCTCATTCCGTTTCTGCCTGGATACCGGAATCCTGATGTCATTTTCCAAAACGATATAACCTTCGTTTTTATAAAACTCCTTAACCTTATCCAGGTTGATGAGGAAAGAATTGTGAACACGGTAAAACTGGTGTGGAGGCATCAATTCGGACACCCTTTTCAGATTTTGTGTCAGGAATAGATCGCTGTCTTTTTCCATGATAATACGGCAGTAATTACCCTCGCTTTCACAATAAATAATCTCGTTGGGATCAATAAACACGATTTTCTTATCGAGGGTCAATTTAACTTTCCTTATCCCCATACCCGCTTGGCTCAACCGGTCGATAGCCGCTTCTATCTTGTCAGCAAACCCATCTTTCTCAAACCGTTTTTCCAGTCGCTGGATAACGGCGTCTAGGTCTTCGAAGTCGATAGGTTTAACAAGGTATCCTATGGCTTCTTTCTTGAACGCGTCGATTGCATACTTGCTATGAGCCGTCGTGAACACCACTTCAAAACCTCGTTGGGGGAACGCTTCCAGAAACGTCAGTCCATCCATTACCGGCATGTTGATATCGAGAAAAACCACATCGACATGTTTCGTTTCCAAAAACGATTGTGCGGC
Organism: uncultured Sphingobacteriaceae bacterium; assembly: GCA_964643235.1. GTDB lineage: Bacteria > Bacteroidota > Bacteroidia > Sphingobacteriales > Sphingobacteriaceae > CAYRGQ01. The sequence goes on from CAZXSL010000130.1 coordinate 5,566, forward strand.
CATCGTGTCCGAAAACTGCTCCACGATTTGCACCCGATCGGCAAAGGCCTGCAATTCATATGCTAAGCTTGTCAGGGCTTTGGGCTCATCGTCAATAAGTACACAGGTCAGGCTCATAATCGTGTTGTTTAGTTATGGCAGCTAAAGATACATGATAATCCCTTGCATTGGGATCACAATTGTATGGATGTGTCTATTTATTGTATAATCAGCACATTTCTACACATATTCGGACTCGCGTACCCTGCGTATCAAGCCGTTCTTCTATCCCGACTGTAATTTGGGGCCCATTCTTTTGGTTGAACTGTGCTATCCGCTCTTCGGTAATGACGATGCCGTGCGAACGATGCGAGTCCAGCTCGCTTTTCCCTGCAATCGACCTGAAATAACCAATGCCATTGTCTAGGATCTCAATAAGGACATCAGACCCCTGGTTTAGGATACGGATACACAGTTCTTTCTCCCTTTTAGACGGGATGAGTCCATGCCATATCGCATTCTCGACAAAAGGCTGCATCAATAGTGGAGGGAAAGGGATTGTCTCCAGGTTTTGGGAGATTTAGACATCCAGGTTTATATCCAGTTGTTCCGGTATCCGCATCTGCTCAATGTCCAGATAAAGCCGGATGGCGCTGAGTTCATCAGCTAGCGTGTGGCTTTCGTCACGACTGGCATTCAGCACCCGACGCATCAATTTAGAGAATTTATTTAGGTATTTTACCGCTTGGGTAATATCTTTCTCAATGATATATGCTTTAATCGAATTGAGCACATTAAAGACAAAATGCGAATTCATCTGGCTACGCAACACCTTGTTTTCCAAAAGTGCTACCTGCGTGGCCAAGGTTTGCAACTCTTTCTCGCGTTGCAGTACGATTTTGTCCTTTTCCTGCTGCTCAATTTGGATAAGCATCTGCTCTTGTAGTTCTTTTTGCGCAGCGTTCAGTTGCCGTTCCGTTTCCAACTTACCTACATAGACATGTCGAATCCGAACTCCCAAACCAATCGAATAGAACGTACACTCAATAATAATCGCAATATAAAAATAAGCCACGGGGCGTATCGGCAATCCGATTGGCTGATAGAAACTGGTAAGCACCGCCACCGTACCCAACACGAGGTAACTGATGGTACCTATCAGGAAATAAACGCGTAGATTTTCCTGCTTAAGTTTCATCGCCCTGTATATGATAAAAATAGCGAGGCTTACATGTACCGGAAAAAAAACCTTATGATAATAATCCGCCATGTGGTTTGGCGGTATCCACTGCAACAGCCCTCCTATAAATATTAATGTCCCAACTCCCAAAACCAACGCCATATAACGATATATCCACTTCGTAAAGTTTGGGAAATAGCTTTTAAAATTGATGATCGCTAGGCCGAAATGGAAATAAACACATAGATAGACAACTTGAACGTAATAGGTATACAAGAATACAGGCAGGTAGGTCTGTATGTTCATGAAATAATAATTGCGGCATACGATATACGTAAAGAGAAGCGAGACATAGCTAAAATAATACAGAAATAGCTTGTCTTGCGTATTTCTATAGATGATGAATGACAGGATAATCAATACGATTAGATAAACAAAGGTAATGTGCCATAAAAATACGGACAGCAAGTTCAGGTCGCCATAAAGCATGGTTTCTTTGATCATGGAGGTTTATCTAGCCAAACAAACTTATTGTTTTAAATCATGGTTTTGTAGTGTTTTTCATAATTGGTTCTATTTTCTGTACCATTGGAGCTAAAATTGGTATAAATGGCCTTTCATCATACCCAAAACCGAACGCATGTACCAGTACAGATAACCGAACTTCCGCATTGGGCTTATGCCGCTAGGTAATTTCCCGATTATACAGTAAAACATACCGATTATACAGGCTTTACTACCATTGGTAAAAAGAGGCTTGATTCATTGTGGGTTATAACCCATATTTGGGGTAGTATTTAAACATGATAAATACGATCAACGGAAAAACTAAATCAAATCGAATATGAAATCAAGGCATGGCATACTTTCCCTTCTGGTTTTAGCTTTGGTACTGGGGGCTCCGGGCTTATCATCCGCCCAAATACTGAAAGGCTTAGGTAAAAGAATCGAAAAGAAGCTCGAAGACGAGACCAATCGGCGTGTGGAGCGAAGAGTAGATCGAACGATTGAAAAAGGCTTCGACAAGGTCGAACAATCGGCTGAGGATGCCGTCAAGGGCGATGGCACCAAAAACACGGCAGAACGACAAAACTCGTCCAACACCGGAGATGCTTCTGCGGCGGCTACGAGATCGATATTCTCAGGTAGTAATACGAATAATGTGACACTACTTGACGTGTACGATTTTAAGCTGGGCGTTTCATACGAAATCAAAAACGATGATACGGATATGAAAACAGCCATGTGGTTTAGCGATTCAGATTATTTCGGCATGACTGCCGAGATGGGGCACAACATGTTCATGGTGTTGCACAATGGCAACATGATCAACTTTATGCTAGACCAGAAAACGTACATGGCGATGGGCAGCATGGTAGATGAGTTAATCGGCACGGCTGCTGACGAAGCATCGAATGAAACCGAAGACTTTTCCATTAACAAAGTCGGGACTGAGCGTATCTTGGGATATAATTGCGACATTTATGAAATCAAAAGCTCGGATCACAACTCGAAGATATGGCTAACGAAAGAGATCGGCTTGGAGTCGACTAATTTTTTAGGCGCCTTTTCGTCTTTGATGAAAGCCGGGGCTACCAGCCTGCCGCCAAACATGACCGGAATAGGCGGCCTCATGCTGAAAATGGAAGGAAGCAACAAAGGAGGCAAGGAATCCGTGTCTGTGGAAGCCATCGAGATACATAAGGAAAACTTGAAAATCAACACAAGTGAATACAAGAGCCTTGGGTTTTAGCCAGGGATTATCGTACACCATAAAAATAGGTCATGCAAGCAGGAGAACAACAGACCACGCAGGGCAGTACCGCTGCGGCAATAGAAGAAGGAAAAACAATAGCCATTATCGCCTACCTGACACTTATCGGGCTAGTCATTGCTTTGGTTATGAACGGCGACAAGAAAAACACCTACGCCACGTACCACATTCGACAATCGCTAGGATTAATGATATCGGGTCTTGCGGTTTCATTGGTCAGCTGGATACCACTACTGGGATGGCTAGTCGGCATCATTGCCATGTTTGTCCTGCTTTACATGTGGATTATCGGGCTAATCAATGCTGTCAACGGCAAGGAAAAACCCCTTCCGCTTTTTGGCAAAAAATATGCTGAATGGTTTAAGTCGGTATAAACACCCTATACGAAACGAAATACGCGAAGCGGGCACAATGCCCGCTTTTTTTGTGCCATCAGCCCATGACAGTAAGAGCTCTGCTAGCGCTAAGTACGAAGATAAAGTCGAATAGAACCAGTCTGGGAAG
>CAZXSL010000131.1:0-1834 GCA_964643235.1 uncultured Sphingobacteriaceae bacterium
CGTTGGAAGAAAAATACCTGTTCGACTTACAAAAGTACCACATGATAACCTCCGACGTCCAGTTGATCGACCATCACCGGCAGATGCACACCTTTGGGGATATCCTCGAAACACTTCATGGGCACGTACTTTATATCGATTTCTGGGCGAGTTGGTGTGTACCATGCCGGATAGCAATGCCTGAATCGAAACGCCTGGCTCAGCACTTTGCCGATCAACCGGTGACATTTCTTTATTTATCCATCGATAACGATGTTGACAAATGGAAAGGGGCTACACAGGCAGAAGGTTTATCGCACTATGAACACAGTTATCTGGTTGTTAACCCGAAACATTCGGAGATGCTCCAGCAATTGGAATTGGAAAGCATACCGCGTTATTTAGTCTATGATCAAAAAGGAATCTTGGTTCACCAACAAGCCCCAGGACCGGAGACACCGGACCTCGTGGATATCATCAAGCGGTACATCGATAAATAGACATAGCTGGACCTCCTTTAATCACAGCGCAATACATGATACAGGCTCACTCCATGCTGATTTCCCATGACCGTTACAAGCACGGGCTTGTACGTAATAACGCAGCAGCTCGGTTGCCGGTGCTATTATGTTGCCCATAGTCGAAGTGGTTACCAGCGGTTCCCCCCACTCCGGCTCTATCGCATCAGCGGCCTTGACTCCATAACGGTATTCGTAGTAGAGCGTGCCATGTACTTTCTGTAGGCTAAAGATCAACTGTCCAGACTGGCGGCCCCGTATGAGTCTCAAACCGACAGGCCGATCGGGTACATGCCCGTGTTGGGGATAGGCCGTCGGGCGGAAGCCAGAACTTAGCAGTGCGGTCAAGTTACCGTCGGCCGTAATGGACACATAAAAAGCCAGGCGCTTGAGCAGATTGCCCAACCTCCGTTTGGCATCGTTCTTAGCCGAAGTGGCTTCCGGACCGCTGCCCTTGCGCGCTATACTCAGCTTAATGGCATATTCGTCACGTGCAATGGACACATCTGCCAGCGCCGGCATAGGCGAGGGATAATACGGGTTTCCGTCCATGGCTTCCAAAATGGTGTTGGCGTGGACTAACAGTTCTTCGTCGGGGGTTTTGGTAAAGCCACCCCGGGCTTGATACTTGATGTTCATCGTACTAAACATTGAAGTGTGAAACCATACTAACCGGAACCTTCCGGTCTATAAGAACAAATTAGCATGGCGGGGACCGACGGAACGAATTTTGGCGTGAAATGGCATAAAATGGCGTATATATCCGCCATTTTATGCCATTACGATCCATTTTCGACCAAAAACGTCGCTTGCGTAGCAAGGAATACCGTCTGATACGGGCCGGTTTGCAACGGTGTCGGAAGAAGATCCCATACCGCCGGAACGGGGCGGAGCAGCGTAGCGGGAGCCTATGACAAGCTCGGGGGAACCGACACCATTCCCGGGGTAGCCCGTCGCTAACCCGGACGGGTTAGCGGCATCCCCGGAGGAGTTTACAGCTAACCCGATGTACTTGGCGGTGGAGTCAGACGAGGCAGCACCAAGGCCGAGGTAACGCACGCCAACCCCGATATAGGCAGCGCTACACCCGTTGTGGCGCCCTGCATCGTATGGGGAATCCGTCGTATATCCCAGGGGCATAATGGCACACCTGGGGCGGACACGCTTAGCCCTGGGCGGGGCAAAGGCTTGCTCGCTGGGAATGCAGGCAGACCGAAAGGAGGTAAAGGCGTCGGCGGCGTACAACACTCCACAGACATCCGGGGTTAGGATAGCCCACACCGGGTTAGGCATATCGAAGTCCGACCCCGGTAGGATTTTGTCCGGCCAAGACACCT
>CAZXSL010000131.1:1934-8982 GCA_964643235.1 uncultured Sphingobacteriaceae bacterium
GCATGGAACGCCGCCAGTAGCATTTCGATGTCCAGCTTGCTATTAATGGCCTTGGCATCTTCCTTGTCGGCAGCTTCAGCCATAACGGGGCAATTGTCCGGGTCGTACTTATAAATACGCCAAGCGCCGTCGTGATATTCGAGCGAGGTCAGGTTTTCGACCCAATCGCCTGAATTCAGGTAAGTAACCTCGCCCATCTCGGTTTGAATAATTCGGATTTCGGGCTGGTGGATGTGTCCGCAAATCACAAATCCGTAGCCTTTTTCGGCTGCCAAGGTCGACGCCGTCAGCTCGAAGTCGTTGATGAACTTCACTGCATTTTTGATGCTGTTCTTTATCTTTTTGGAAAGACTCATTCGCTCTCTTCCCATCCGGGTGAGCATCCAGTTTATGGATCGATTAAGCAGGATCAGCATATCGTAGCCCACCGCTCCCAGCCGTGCAAGCCACTTGGAGTGTTGCATGGTCACGTCGAAAATATCGCCGTGGAAAACCCAAGCTTTTTGTCCGTCGATATCAAGGCTTAGTTTATTGGTAATGCTGAGCGACCCCAGCTCAAAATCGGTAAACTTGCGCAGCATCTCGTCGTGGTTGCCGGTTAAGTAGTGTACGTCGATACCTTTTGAAACGAATTTCAAAATCTCATGGACAACACGCATATGCGATTCGGGCCAATAGCGTTTACTGAACTGCCAGATGTCGATGATATCGCCATTGAGGATAATTTTCTTCGGTGCAATGCTTTTGAGGTAGCGAAGCAATTCGCGGGCATGGCAACCATACGTTCCGAGGTGTACGTCAGATAAGATTACAAGGTCTACATCGCGCCTTTTCATAACCGGCTGGGTTTTCGTCAAAAGTAAGCGCCGGGTGTTACCGGGATGTTATTCCAGCGTTATTTTTTGGCCTCTCATAAAAAGATGAGCTACTACACGTCATGGAATACCGATGAAGGGACGGCATTGGCATGGAATCAGACGTAATTCCTCCATACAAAAAGAGCCCGGACCACAATAACTGGTCCGGGCTCCCTCCCTGCATGGTTTGTGATCTGCACAGGACCATTACACTTTTTTCGTTGCCGACTTGACTTTTTTCTCAGCCTCTTTCGTGAATTTGCCTACTGCTTCCTCGGCCCCATCCAAATACCCCTTGCTGTAATCCTTCACGCGTTCGGCCAAATCACGGATGTCACGGCCAGCACGCTCGGCAAACCGCGAGGCTTGTGCGGCACCTTCTTTCGTACGTTCGCGCAGCGAACCGGAGAGCTTACGGAAGTTATCCTCTGCGCAATCCAACTGCTTACGGCCTTCCTTCGTACCAAACAGGAAATACGCTGCAGTACCCACGGCCAAGCCGACCAATGCGAATGCCACGATGTTTTTCTTTGTACTCATTGTCTTCTCTTTTTTAATAATTTTTGTCCCTCTATTTTTCTTTTTCATCGCTTTCCCAACTTTGTTCATGCCCTTAGTAAATAGCCCCAACTGCCAAATTGTTTGTGTGGCGCAAAAAAAAATCACACCAACCTTGGCTGTCAAGCCCAATTAAATAACACGAGCCAGAAAAAAAAGTTTGTTTACGGATCTCAGGCTTGCCGCTCGGCTAGCTGCAGCTGGTACAGGTGCTGGTATAAGCCCTGTTCTTGCTCCATGAGCTCATCATGTGTCCCCGATGCAATAATCCGTCCACCATCCACCACAATGATTTGGTCTGCCTCGCGGATAGTCGACAAGCGATGGGCGATGATGATCGACGTACGGTTTCGCATGAGTTCCTCCAGCGCAAGCTGCACCAATCGTTCCGACTCGGAGTCTAATGAGGATGTGGCTTCATCCAGAATGAGGATGGCCGGGTCTTTCAACAGTGCCCGGGCTATGGCGATACGCTGGCGCTGGCCGCCGGACAATTTCACGCCGCGCTCGCCTACTAAGGTATCATACCCTTCGGGCAGGTCCATGATAAAATTATGGGCATTAGCCTGCTGGGCCGCTTGCACGATTTCCTCCTCGCCAGCTGCAAGGCGCCCATACCCGATGTTATCCCGAATACTGCCGCCAAACAGCAACACATCCTGAGGTACGATGGCCACTTGGTTTCGGATATCCGAAAGCGCGTAGTCGCAGGCATCCCGCCCGCTAAAGCGGATGACACCCTCATCAGGCTTGTAAAAATGGAGGATTAGCGAAGCGATAGTCGACTTTCCCGTGCCACTAGGACCGACAATAGCAATCTTCTTGCCCGCCGGCACGTGGAAGGAAACATCCTGCAGTACGACAACTTCCTTGCGCGAGGGATACGAAAAGGTCACACCGTCGAAGCTGACATCCCCATGGATACGGTCCGCGACACCATTGTTACTGTTATCCAAGAGCTTGGCATCTTCCTCCTGGTCGTCTAGGATTTCCATGACCCGCTCACTGGCACCAACGGCTTTCTGCACATTGGCATACAGATCAGGAAAGCTACCCATGGACCCGGCTACGAAAATCGAATATAGGATATAGGTTGTCAGGTCGCCCACGGAGATTTCCCCAGCTGCCACCAATGACGAGCCATACCAAATAACCGCTACAACGGCACCAAACAGGCAGAAAACAATAAATGAGGCAAAAACCCCACGAAATGTCGCTCCTTTTACTGCGATCCGCACCACGGATTGCAAGGAGTTTGAATACCGGGTAGCCTCATAGGCTTCGTTGACAAAGGCCTTGACGTTGCTAATACCTTGCAGGGTTTCTTGCAGAATCGTATTGGATTCGGCCAATTGGTCCTGGGCTTGGCGCGACAGGTTCCGGATAAACCGCCCAAACACCACCGCTGTAATAACTAAAATGGGCAGAATGGCCAGGTTGAGCAACGTCAACTTGCCCGACACCAGAAACAGAAGGACGACCCCACCGATGAAAAACGTCATTTGCCTTACCAGTTCGGCCATCGTGGAGGTCATCGTATCCTGGATTTGCGACAGGTCTGCCGACAGCCGACTATTCAATTCGCCCACTCGCCGATTGGCAAAGAAATCCATGGGCATGGTAATCAGCTTGAAATACGTATGCCGGCGCAAGTCGGCCAGGGACTTCTCCGCTACCTCGACAAACAAACGAACACGGATAAATGAAATGAGCGATTGCAGGAAAAGAATCCCAAACGAGATCAGCCCAATGGTGCGGATGTTGGGCGACAACCAGGGATAAGTTTGCTGGCCCTGGGCGGCATCGAGCATAGCTCCCAAAAGCCCCGGAATGGTCAGTGCGGTCAAACTCGACAGAAATAAGCAGACCATCGCTATGATAAACTGGCTACGATAAGGTTTCAAGTACTGCAATAACCTTGACGCACTCGCCAATGTTCTCTTGTTGATATTTGATTTGGGTAATTCCGTCTGTCCGGTGTTCCCGCTATTTAGCCTCGCTCTCGCCATTCGTTAGTTCAATAGGTCGTTTGATTCCGCCTCCTTCGTGCCAAAAGTAGCCACATTGGGGTAAGGTGTTATCAGATTAGCGTCAATTTTTGCTTATGGGCACCATAACCCACCAATAAAACGGCACAAAGATAGCCTTTTGAACGGCGATATCGAGTATATTTGTAGGAGACGGACGCGCAAGCCTATTTCATGTGTTGTCATCTGAATGAAAACGGACATCACATGCACGAGATTAAGCGGTGTTCGCCATACACACCCTAAAACGCCGAATCATGGAAACCATCATCATCGCCACGGATTTTTCCTTGTCTGCCGCACATGCTGCGGCCTATGCAGCCCAACTGAGCCACCGCTTAGGTGCCAAACGCTTAGTCCTCTACCATTCGCACCAAGCCATGCCGGTATCATCGGGTGATTTGGTGGCGCAAGCAGCCGACTACAAGGAAACTTGCAGGGCCGAACTGGAGGCCAGCAAAGCGGCACTCCAACCCTTAATTTCCTCCGGTACGTCTATCGAGACCCGAACCGATGACAAAACCTTGCTTAAGGGAATTGAGGAACTCATTGCGGAAACAGATGCCGGATTATTAGTTGCGGGGGTAACAGGCAAAGGACGGTTAGAAAAATTCCTCATGGGGACGAATACGGTTGATCTGGCGCGGAAGTGCCCCATCCCGACATTGCTCGTGCCGATTGATGCCGTGTTCGGCCCGATAGAGCGGATTGTGTTTACGAGCGATTTGGAAAAAATTATGGAAACCACGCCCCTAGCCGATATCCGCTCTTGGGTAAACCAGTTGGGTGCGAAGCTGTCAATCCTGAACGTGAGCGAGTCGGGTAAGCGCTTCAATATCGACAGCATCCCGCAGCAATATGCCCTGCATCGCCTGTTCAATGAATTGGACCCCGAATACCATTACACCGAAGAACGTGATATCGCGGCGGGCATCATGAAGTTCGTTCGCGACCAACAAGCCGGCTTGGTCATCAGTATCCCCAAAAGCCATGGATTTTTCGAGAGCCTGTTTCGCCGCAATGTGACCGATGCATTGGCGCACCATACCGATGTGCCCCTGCTGCTGCTCCGCGAAAAAGCCTAACCCACCTGTTATCCCTTCTCGGCAATGGGTGGCGTTTTTGCTTTCGCACGCTTCGGACGGATGTAATACATGTATACCAATACGGCAACTATTGCCCCCACAACGAGTATGAAGATGGCCGTACTCGAACTGCGTTGCTGTTTGGCCTGCAATGCCTCGACTTGTTCGCGCAACGCAACCTGCTCTTTTTGCAATTTACTAATCGTGGCGATATATCCGTTGATGCGGCTGTCAAATTCCCGAGCTTGGCGTGCAATCATCTCTTTCTCGAAATCCTTGAAATCCACAAGTTGTTTGGTTTCCCTGAAAATGTGGTTATCGGTCAATACGATTTCCTTGAGGATATCAATGGAAGCCTGCATGTCTTTCCTGGTTTTGAGGCCAAAAATACCGGTGCGTTGCATGAGGCTTTCCTCATATTGACCGAAACGGGCACTGCGCTGCTGCAACAAGTCGTTGACTTTTTGGCGTTGTTGCTCGTATTCGACGGTATCCGCACGTATGAGTTCCTGGCCCTGAACATGTGCTAGCATAGCCAGAAGCAGGCATATAATGACAATCAAGCTTCGTTGTATGGATGTGTGTTTCATGTATAGCAAATAGAAAACAAAAAACAGACCAACTTTTAGTAGCGAACGCATTGTCTGTGCGCCAGCTAGACTAGCTTTTCTTGCGCTGGGGACGGTGAAAAACTGATATTTTTCTGCGATTCATGCGCCCAAACTTAAAAAAACAACATTATTTTAATCCCTGTTCGATCCGCTCTGAAAATAACTTAGTATCTTGCGCCCGTTTTCAAATATGCATGCTTAAATTAGACGATATACAGCGACCGATAGCCCGTGAGTTGACACTCTTTGAAGACAAGTTCAAAGAGTCGATGAAAAGCTCGGCTCCGCTTATCGATCGAATTACCCACTACATTGTCAAACGCAAGGGCAAACAAATGCGGCCCATGTTTGTCTTTTTTTCGGCGGGCTTGTGTGGTGGTATTGCTGAGTCTACCTACCGCGGGGCGGCCTTGGTGGAGTTGCTGCATACCGCATCACTTGTACATGACGACGTGGTCGACAATGCCAATCAGCGGCGGGGTTTCTTTTCGGTCAATGCCCTTTGGAAAAACAAAATCGCGGTATTGGTGGGCGACTTTCTGTTGGCCAAGGGCCTGTCTTTATCGATCAAGAATGACGATATCAACTTGCTTGCCATCGTTACCTATGCTGTCGAACAGATGAGCGAGGGCGAATTGCTGCAAATTGAAAAAGCCCGGCGGATGGACATCGAGGAATCCATCTATTTTGAGGTGATACGCCAGAAGACCGCATCGCTTATTGCTTCCTGCTGTGCCTGTGGTGCAGCATCGGCCGGTGCTGATCAGGAAACCATCGATAAGATGCATCAGTTTGGCGAGTATGTCGGCATCGCTTTCCAAATTAAGGACGATTTGTTTGATTTCGGTATCGACGACGTAGGCAAGCCATTGGGCAACGACATCAAGGAGAAGAAATTGACGCTTCCCCTTATCCATGCGCTGAACCAAACCTCAAAAAAGGAGAAACGATACATCATTAACTTGGTAAAAAACCATAACGAAGATAACGACAAGGTGCGCGAAGTGATTGATTTCGTACGCAATAGCGGCGGAATGGACTACGCGACGCAAAAGATGCTGGAATACCAACAACGCGCCTTCGATATTTTAGACGGGTTTCCCAACAACGCATATCGGGAAAGTTTGGAGCAATTAGTCAAATTTACTACAGAACGAAAAAAATAACATGAGTCACGAAATCATATTTTTCGGCGGTTTTCTGGTTTTCATCTTCCTGATGTTAGCAATTGACCTGGGCCTTTTTAGCAAAGGCAATAAGGAGGTAGGTTTTACGAAAGCTGCGATCATGAGTGGAGTATGGGTTACATGCTCCCTTTTGTTTTATGTCGTACTGCGAATCTGGGGGCATGAACTGCATAATATCCATGATTTCGAGCACCTGGCGGAGGTTATCGCCCAACACCGACATAATGTGGATATTATCCCCGGCAATTTGGCGGCAAGCATCGATTTGTACAACAAAAACCTCTCCCTGGAATATATTACGGGCTATGTAGTGGAATATGCACTATCGGTCGACAATATCTTCGTCATGGTATTGGTGTTCTCGTCGTTTGGCGTACCCAAGCAATATTACCACAAGGTCTTGGTATGGGGTATCCTCGGGGCTATTGTACTGCGGTTCATGTTTATATTCATCGGGGCCACCCTCATTAGCCGATTTGAGTGGATATTATACGTCTTTGGCGTATTCCTCGTGTACACGGGTATCATGATGTTCTTCAACAAGGACCAGGATGAAAAAATAGACCCCGAAAACCACACGATCGTCAAGCTGGCTTCGCGGTTTTTCAAGGTCCACCCCTACTTTGTAGGCGGCAAATTCTTCCACAAGAAGGATGGCATCAACTATGTAACACCGCTATTTCTCGTGTTGCTGGTAATCGAATTCACGGACGTTATCTTTGC
>CAZXSL010000132.1:0-8974 GCA_964643235.1 uncultured Sphingobacteriaceae bacterium
TCAACAAGATCTTCGCATATAAATAGAAGAGACACGGTCAGCCATAAAAAAGGGTGTCACGTAATTTGCCGACACCCTTTTTTCGTTACTGCTATTTTTTCTAATCAGCTTCCATAAATGGATATCGATAGTCCGTCGGCGGATCGAAAGTCTCCTTGATGGTACGAGGCGACACCCAGCGCAGCAAGTTGATCATCGAACCGGCCTTATCGTTGGTGCCTGATCCCCTTGCTCCACCGAAAGGCTGCTGGCCTACCACGGCACCTGTACATTTATCATTGATGTAGAAGTTGCCAGCTGCATTGCGTAGGGCTTGCGTGGCCTGCTCGATAGCATAACGATCCTGTGCAATTATAGCTCCTGTCAGGGCGTAGATAGACGTGTTGTCTACCAGTTCGATCGTCTCCTCCCACTTCTCATCATCGTAGACGTAGACGGTTAGTACCGGACCAAACAATTCCTCAACCATGGTCACATAATCTGGTTTCTTGGCCAAAATTACCGTTGGATGGATAAAATAACCTACACTCTTATCGTAGGTACCACCGATGATGACCTCCGCGTCCATGTCCTGATGTGCCCGGTCGATATAGCCAGCTAGTTTATCAAAGGATTTTTCGTCGATTACGGCATTAATAAAGTTCGTAAAGTCTTCCGTGCCGCCGATTTTGAAGGATTCAATATCCGTCTTGATTTGTTTTTCAATGGTGGGCCATAGCGATTTAGGGATATATACCCGTGAGGCAGCTGAACATTTCTGTCCCTGGTACTCGAATGCGCCGCGTACGATGGCCGTGGACGCCACAGCCGCATCGGCAGATGGATGAACGAGGATAAAGTCCTTGCCTCCTGTTTCGCCTACAATGCGGGGGTAAGACTTATATTTATGGATATTCTCGCCAATTGTTTTCCAAATATTCTGGAAGACACCGGTAGAGCCCGTAAAATGGATTCCTGCAAAATCGGGGTGATTGAAAATCACGTCTCCCGCTTCCGGTCCATCGACGAACACCAAGTTAATCACACCAGGAGGCACACCCGCTTCGTTAAATATCTCCATCAATACCTGCGCACTATACACCTGGGTATTGGAAGGTTTCCAAACCACGACATTACCCATCATCGCTGCAGACGCAGGCAGGTTTCCGGCAATCGCCGTAAAGTTAAACGGTGTCAGTGCAAACACGAACCCTTCCAAAGGCCGCTGCTCAACACGGTTCCAGCTACCACGCGGCGACACGGGCGGCTGCTGCGAGTAAATTTCCGTCATGTAACTGACGTTAAAACGAAGGAAATCGACAATTTCACAAGCCGAATCAATTTCGGCCTGATAAGCGTTTTTAGATTGACCCAGCATCGTCGCTGCATTGAGCTTGTACCGATAAGGCCCGGCTATCAGGTCGGCTGCTTTGAGGAAAATAGCTGCACGGTGTTCCCATGAGAGGGCTTCCCAATCGGCCTTGGCGGCCAATGCAGCATCAATCGCATCCTTGACGTGCTGCTTTGTACCTTGGTGGTACTGGCCCAACACGTGTTTATGATCATGCGGCGGATGCAACTCCACGGTTTTATTTGTGCGTACCTCTTCCCCACCGATATACATCGGGATATCTACTTGGCTAGCCCGTGCGGATTGCAAGGCTTGCTGCAACAACTGACGTTCTTTGCTCCCGGCAGAATAATCATAAATCGGTTCGTTTACCGGTGTAGGAACGTTGAAAAATCCTTTTGACATAGTCGATTCTTTTGGTTTCTATATATGCTGCAAAGGTACCAAAAGCAAACAGGCCATCCAATTTTTGCCGGAAGAAAACCCCAGCTGGACTTTTGGCTCCAAAACCGCTAATACCCCCCAAAAGCAACGAAATATGCCTAATCTTGGGAATTCAGAAAATTGTAATCTTTTATTACTTATTGCAAGAACAGCGGACATTCATCTGCTCATGAAGCACCCCATGGAAATGAAATTTGATTGCTGATCTAAACCAACTCAGCCTGGCGATTACCGATATAAAAACAAACTTGCAACCGTCATCGTCGTGCTGCAAGACATGGTCGATATACTGATTGCTGGTATATTTGCAGAAGAACGACTGGACGCTATGGAAACCACTCTGACCCAATCCGACATCATCCAGTACCGAAGAATTTTGTTAGGGGCTTGTATATGGAGTCCAAAATATTGGGATTTATCGCCCGGATTATACACGAAACACGTCAACATCCATCCCTGTGCCTCGGTGCATCTCCCCGTGCATTCCTAGCTACTGCTGATGGTGTAAAAGCCGTCGCTGTGATGAACAATCGAGATTTCGTGATAACAGATGATGTTACCAAAGTCGCCCCTGCAGTGCTTTGCCATCGCATCATGCTGAATCGATCGTGCAACTCGGGCAGGATAGGCCAAATAATTCATATCTTTGATTGTGCACTAAGTTTAATGGACGATGAATTGGCTCATTTTGTTTGAAGTACTATATGTGATCATGATCATCGCTGTTTGCCTGCGTATCATCTACGACACGAACAACCACACGAAGACACTCGCCTATTTGCTGCTGGTCATTTTCTTGCCATTCATCGGAATATTCATCTATTTTTCGTTTGGAATCAACTACCGCAAACGCCAGTTGTACAGTAAAAAGCTGATCAATGATGAAGCGATGGGCAAGAAAATCAGCCAAGGCATCCGTGACCATTCCCTACATACCTACCAAGCAAATAAAGAATCGCTAATCGGTTGCAAAAAAATCAGCTCGATGTTGCTCCATGCTATTGAAAGCCCGTTGACAAGTGGCAATGCTGTTCGTGTACTCATCAACGGAGAACAAAAGTTTCCCGACTTACTCCAATCTTTACGGCAGGCAAAGCACCACATCCATATCGAGTATTATATCTATGAAGGGGACAACATCGGTCGCGAGCTGGCTGAGGTACTTATCGAAAAGGCTCGCGAAGGTGTCATTGTGCGTTTCATCTACGATCACTTCGGGAGCCACGGCATCCACCGTAGGCTCGTACGGCGGCTTCGTGCCAATGGCGTGGACGCTCATCCTTTCCACCGCATTACTTTTCTAGCGATGGCCAACCGACTGAATTACCGCAATCACCGCAAAATCGTCGTCATCGACGGAGCTATCGGATATGTGGGCGGCATTAACGTATCGGACAAATACATCAACAAGGGCGGCGGGACGGCGACTTTTTGGCGAGACACGCACCTCCGGATTGAAGGCCCAGGGGTAAGACAGCTACAATACACCTTTCTCTGCGACTGGAATTTTACCGCAAAAACCACGCTGGAAATAGACCCCACGTACTTCCCAGACCATCAAACTATATCTTGTCCGGACAACAAAATTGTGCAAATCGCCACGAGCGGCCCTGATTCGATAAGGCCCAACATCCTGTATTCCGTGATACAGGCCATTCACCTAGCCGATGAGGAAATCCTCATAACCACGCCCTATTACATCCCCGGCGAGGGTATCCAGGATGCGCTGGCTATCGCAGCCATGGGTGGGGTCCGAGTCAAGCTCTTGGTACCTGACCAATCGGATTCGTATTTTGTCAATTTGGCTTCACACTCCTATTATCAGGATTTGCTTTCGGCCGGCGTAGAAATCTACCGATACACTAAGGGCTTTGTACATGCCAAGACCATGGTAATCGATCGCAAGGTGTCCATCGTAGGTACCGCTAAAATGGACCAGCGGAGTTTCGACCTCAATTTTGAAGTCAACGCCATCGTATACGACGAACCGATATCTGAACAGCTTGCCAACTTATTTGCCGATGACATCCAGCACGCCACCCGAATAGACCCAGTTGTATGGAAACGCAAAAGGGCCTACCGAAAATTGCTTGAAAAAACTGCCCGGCTGGTATCGCCCATGCTCTAATTTCGCACAAAAAAACCGGACACCCTCAGGTACCCGGTCTGCAGTTGTGTATTGTTATCTGATTGCCAACGTATGCGTCAGACGGTCATGATGTCTTTTTCCTTGGCTTCAGCCAGTTTATCCACGTTCACAATGAACTGGTCGGTCAATTTCTGCACTTCGCCTTCGCCCACTTTGATCTCGTCTTCGGAGGCTCCATCATTTTTCAATTTCTTAATAGATTCGTTAGCATCTTTCCGGATGTTACGGACGGATACTCGGCCACGCTCCGCCTCTTCCTTTACTTTCTTTACCAAATCACGTCTCCGCTCCTCGGTAAGCGGCGGGATGTTCAGCCGAATGACATTACCGTCGTTTTGTGGCGTCAGGCCAATGTTGGCGTCCACGATAGCTTTGTCGATAGCCGGCAACAAATTTTTCTCCCAGGGTTGTACCACCAACGTTCGAGCATCAGGCGTGTTGATATTCCCTACTTGTGCCAATGGGGTCATCGTGCCGTAGTAGTCTATCATAATGCCGTCAAGCATCGAAGGTAGTGCCTTACCCGCACGGATTTTGGTCAGTTCCACTTCGGTGTGCGCTAACGCTTTGTTCATTTGCTCTTCGGCGTCTTCTAATTGTAAGGCTATAAGTTCGTTCATAATTTCCGATATTCGTTTCTCGATCGTCAAATATAATTATTCTCTCACTAAAGTTCCAATAGGTTCGCCATTAGCTAGGCGCATTAAATTGCCGGGTTTGTTCATATCGAACACAATAATAGGCAACTTGTTTTCCTGACATAAGGTAAATGCGGTCATGTCCATTACATTCAATCCTTGATTATACACGTCTTGAAAGGATATTTCATCGTAGCGGGTCGCATTCGGATCTTTCAACGGATCGGCCGAATAGATACCGTCAACCCGTGTTCCTTTAAGTACGACATCGGCATTGATTTCGATGGCGCGGAGCGAAGCTGCAGTATCCGTCGTGAAATACGGGTTGCCCGTGCCGGCCCCGAAGATAACGATCCGACCTTTTTCCAGGTGGCGGACTGCACGTCTACGGATAAACGGCTCACATATTTGCTCCATTTTGATAGCGGTCAGCAAGCGAGTTTTGATACCTGTTTTTTCCAGTGCATCTTGCAGGGCCATGCTGTTGATAACCGTTGCTAACATCCCCATGTAATCGGCTTGCACACGATCCATCCCTGATTTTTCGGCACTCAAACCGCGGTAAATATTACCACCACCGATAACGATGGCTATTTCCATACCCGTGGCGTGCAAGTCCCGCACGTCGCTGGCATATTGGTTAACCCGATCGATATCGATACCGTATTGTTGGTCGCCCATCAAGGCTTCACCGCTCAGCTTAAGTAGAATCCGTTTGTATTTCATCAGAATATTAAAATAGTGTTCTCTGGACATATATTACACATGCAAGAATCAGGCATGCGGCACCCATTGCCGGGCCAAAGATAAAAGATTTTTCCCAGCACGGGCGATGGTCGAGCCACAAAATTAGGGATTAACCCCTTACGCGGGGCATTTTGTTACGAAGACAAACAATCGGCCGCCACATATCACTTACCCTACATGCAGCAACAGCTATGGAATGTACCTGCTCTATAGATTAGCCACCCATGCCAGTAAAGAATCGGGCTTCGTAGCGGTTAAACACCTCCATGATACGATTATGCAGATCCATATTGCCGTACTCCTCTGCCAGCAGTGCCAAGCGGTTTAAGCTAAGCATACCCATTTGGATATTCTGCATTTCAAAGTTGGGCTTTGTATCGGCTATTGCCGCATAATATTTAAGCTGCCCACTCACGTATGCCAAATTCCGCTCCGACAACTCATTCGCTTTTTCGGTTTCATCCAATAGATAAAGCAGATCGACGACCCGCGAATAACCGAAATAACTTTCTTCCATCCGGAATATCCGTTCAGGCATATGGTCAAAAAGATTGAGCATAAGTTCACGAGCCTCCTCGTTCTTTCCTTCGGCAATAAGTTGCTCAGCCGGTGCTGCATAGATGTTATTCAGAATCAAGCTGATCATCCGGTAGGATTCCGGATCGATATACTTTGAGTTTTTGATATTTCCCCAGACATACTTGTTTAATGCTTGATTGTGTACGACGTCGCCATTAACCGCCTCTTGCTGCGGGGTTTTTAAGCTATCCGGCAAGGCTACTGGCATGACCCGCTGGGTAAAGCCTTCAGACACAAAATAATCATCCAAGCCCATGTAATGTGTCCGAGGTACTGTGGCGGCGAAATACACCGGACGCTCCCAATTGTTGTTGACCAAGATATCCATAATAGACAGCTCAGACCGTGTCACGTAGTTTTGCGGATAGGTCCAACGCATGGTATCTACGATATAGTCATGCCATTTTTCGGGCACGACGTCGTTTGCTATCACGTCATCACGGTTGACTTGCAACTGCAAGTTTTTGGTAGGCAAGAAATTCTCCAACGTATTACTCTGCATCTGGCGCTGATCGCGTGGATCGTCGGATAACATGACGGCCACGATACGATCCAGATCGATGTGTCCCGGCAAGCCAGCATCCTGGTAGTAAATGACATTGCGCACCCCTTTCACGTACTTCTCGTCAGGGATATTAATAGGCAGCCCCTCGGCATCGTTAACCTTTTCTTTTACCTGACGTACGTACCAATCTGCACTCAGGAGACTCAGGTTAACTACCCGTACATCCGTACGGAAGTTTTCTACTTCTTGCACATACCAAAGTGGGTAGGTATCATTATCGCCGTATGTAAACAAGATGGCGTTGGGCGCACATGACTCCAGGTAATTGCGGGCGATGTCGCGTGCCAGGTATTTCTCTGAGCGATCATGGTCGTCCCAGCCATCATTAGCCATAATAACGGGCCCGGCCAACAGCCCGATTACCGTTGCAGCAATACCCGCGGTTCTAGCATTGAGCTTCTTCGAGAACCATTCTGATATCATAGGCACCGAAAGTCCTATCCATATCGCAAAAGCATAGAAAGAACCGGCATACGCATAGTCCCGTTCCCGAGGTTGCATCGGGTTTTGGTTGAGGTAAAGTACGATAGCCAGCCCCGTGAAGAAAAAAAGCAGACCAACCACGCCGGCATCCCGTTGATTGCGAGAAAAATGCCATACCGCACCCAGCAGCCCCAATATCAAAGGCAAGAAATAATACCGGTTATGTGATGGATTGGTCTTCAGTGCCTCAGGCAGGGCATCTTGCCCGCCCAGGCGTATTTGATCGATGAACTTGATACCACTAATCCAATTACCCGTGGTCAGGTCGCCATGGCCCTGCTCGTCATTCTGCCTACCAGCAAAATTCCACAGAAAATAACGACCGTACATATGCCCCACTTGGTAACTAAAAAAGAACCGAAGGTTATCTGCAAACGTGGGGTTTTCGTTTTCCCCTAGGTTGAGATAGTCGCGGTAATACGCTTCGTGATCGGCACTGTAGATACGGGGAAAAATGGTTTCCCGGTCATATTCATAGCTAAAATTACGACCCGAAACCTCATATCGTTCGGCACCTTTGCGATATTGGTAAGAACCGAAATTGATTTCAACCGGACGTGAATTAAAATATGGTCCCTTAAACTTGGGTTCGTTGCCGTATTGCTCACGGTTCAGGTAACTCAAAAATGCAAATACTTCGTCAGGATCACTGTTATTCAACGTCGGGTTGGCATGTGCGCGAATGAGGATCATCGCAAATGAACTGTATCCGAAAATGATAAATGCAGCTGATAGGAAAATGATGTTAAGCAGGGGTTTGGCTTTCTGTATGGAATACCAAATCCCGTAGACGATACCACCAACAACCAACAGGGCAAATATGATAACACCGGAACCAAAGCCGAGGCCCAGCGTATTGACGAAGAACAGATCGAAATAAGCCGCACCTTTGATCAAATACTGGATTATGCCCCACAATACGATCGCTACGACCAAACAACCGATGAGCAACGCTTTGAAGGCACCGCCCGAGGTAACCTTTGACGAACGCTTGAAGTACACAACCAACGCCATCGCCGGAATAGCCAAGAGGTTGAGTAAGTGGACTCCGATGGAAAGCCCCATGATATAGGCAATAAATATTAACCACTTGTCAGCGCCGGGTTCGTCGGCATGGCGTTCCCATTTGAGGATAGCCCAGAAAACAACAGCGGTACATAGTGACGACATGGCATACACCTCCGACTCGACTGCAGAGAACCAAAACGTATCGGAAAACGTATACGCCAATGCTCCGACCACTCCTGCTCCCATGATTTGCACCAGCTTAGTCGTATCCATTTCGCTATCCGTGCGCACAATGGTTTTACGTACTAGAGCAGTAATCGTCCAAAACAGAAACAAGATCGTTAATCCACTAGACACGGCCGAACCGAAGTTCATCCAGAAGGCTATACGCATCTCATCGCCCAACGCTAAATTAGAGAACACATTCTGCAACATCAGGAATAATGGCGCACCAGGTTGGTGCACGATCTGCATTTTGTATGCGGATGCAATGAATTCGCCGGTATCCCAAAAACTGGTTGTCCGTTCCATGGTCATCACGTACACTATCGTGGCAATGATGCCACATGCCCATCCTATCGTATTGTTTAGTTTGTTGTAGTTCATAAATGTTCGCCCCTTTCGTGTCGGCTGTATGAATGAAATCGTTTTCTAAAATCTTTCTCGCTTGCCCGCCCCCCTGTTTTGTCTTTCGAGTGGGGCGCCGGCTTGAATTCGCAAAAATCGCCTCGAAAATAAGGAATAGTATGGTATCGAGGGTAGAATATTTGGTTTTTTAACAATTACGCATCCCAAGTTGGGCAGAAAATGAAGTTCGAACACCAACCCAAACAACACATGCCGGCATATAAACGCCTACTCGACACAACATAAACCACTGTTTATGTACACATTACACCAAAAAACAAAAAACTTTTGCAACAATTAAACTATCAGCCTATATTTGCAAACCCGTTGCGAGGGGCTTTCATCACGAAAACTGCCCGATAGTATAATGGTAGTACGACAGATTTTGGTTCTGTTTGTCTAGG
>CAZXSL010000133.1:0-8520 GCA_964643235.1 uncultured Sphingobacteriaceae bacterium
ATCTAAGTCTGATAGAAAAGCCAATCCTTGAATTGCATTACGGTAATTAAAACTTCTAGCAACATGGGCAAGAATCAGTTTAACTCGCGGATATTTTGCACATAGGAATTTGATTTGTCGCTGATTTTCTAAATCGGCAATACCTCCATCTTTGACAATATGGAGCATTAAAACACCTTGTATATCGTTCAATAGATCCCACATCCATTCCGGTGCGTACTCCAGTATTTCGGCGTTAAATGAATCTGTCCGTCCACTATAAACATGATACACTTTAATTCCAATATGAGGTCCCCGAGATAAATCTTCTGCTGTTGTTAATCGATCATCTTGAGGAGCTACTACCTTCAAAGTTCGGCATAGGGATGTTCCACTGCTAGTTACCCGCTCCTTAACCCAATTATTCATAGGGTCCCTTTCTGCGGAAAGGTGGGGCATACCAAAATAAAGGCCATGTATAGTCCTTACTGGCATATAACGCATCAATGCCTGCCTATGGGTATTACAATCCATTGATTCCACGCCGTGGAGAAATGGCAATGCGTCCGGTTGAAAATGTCCCGAGAGATAAAGATGCGCATGGATGTCGTATATTTTGTCTGGCAAGAATGTATCAAATTTGTTCTTAACAAAATCTACGTCTTGCTGTGTCAAGCGTTTAGTATACCTCATCGTAATTTTATTAGACGTTACACTATCATCTTACTTATACTACTAAAAGCACAGCTTGCTAACTTCGTCCTAATTTAACTAGCTCGTGTAATACCAACCGACCAAGAATAAGGGCGCTCATGCCCCCTCTTATGCCAATCACTCCGATTTTTATCATAATCCATTCTTTTTTAGGTTAATCGAACGATCGGCAAAACTGGCTATACAAGCGATAGCCGCCCCGGCAACAAACGAACTCGGCGCAATCCACAGGACAGTGATACCAAACAGCCCAAAGTATGCTATGGCAACGGCAGTGGCAGCGGCGACCAAGCCTCCGACGAAAGTTCCCCATTCCGTTGCCCATGGCACAAAGAGCGCCATAAAAAACAGTACAAACAACGGGCACACCAACAAGTTGACGACTTTCATAACCACATCATATAAATTACCCGGCACATAGCCAATGAGTAAGCTCAGTAACATCACCAAGATTCCTGCAAGCAGGGTTAGTACTTTTACTTGATTGAGTTTTGCTTCCTCACCATGCTGCTTGATTCGAAAGCGATTTATTAGATCTTCAGAAATAACGGAAGAAACCGCATTCAGACCTGACGATATGCTCGACATGGCAGCTGCGAGCAAGCCAGCTATGACGAGCCCTGAAATCCCCTGGGGAAGACCCAAAAGGATAAACCGAGGGAATAATGTATCTGCCTGCTCACCTAAGGTCATGTTGGGCAACAGCAAGTCCGGATTAGCCGAAAAGTATGCAAGCATGGCAAGTCCAACCAAAGCGAGTATTCCCTTAGCCACAAAATCGGTAAACAATGACACTCGCAACGCTTTTCGTGCAGTTTTCAAGCTGTCGGTCGATATATAACGCTGTATCGCCATTTGGTCGGATCCGAATGTAGCGATATACCAAACAAACAGCATAAGCATCGCATTACCGAATGTTATCCGTTCATGCAGATCAAAGCCAATTTTGGGTGCACTCCAGTGTTCAGGCCAAACGTCAGGGATTAATGCCTCTGGCGATCCTAGACTGATCATGACGATGGCGATACTCAACACTGCTCCACCCAAAAAAATACACGCTTGTACCACATCGGTGACGACAACCGCCTTTAATCCGCCCATAACGGTATAAACGATCGTTATCAAAATCATTCCCATACCAATCAGCGGCACATAGCTTCGATCGATAGGAATTACGGACATTAAAGCAATATCCACCATTACGTAGATGATAGTCGCCATCCAGAAGAAACGGAGGGCCAAAAACATAAAAGTTGCCAAAAGCCGGACTTTGATTCCTAATTTCTTTTCCAGTATCTCGTACGCACTGGTCACATTCATTTGTCTGATTCTGGGAATAAGCCACCAACCTGCAACAAAATACACTAACGGAAAGGCTAACATACCCACGAAAATCCCCGGCCCGTATTGAAGCATTTCACCCGGATAAGCCAAGTAACTCAGTGTGCTGAGCAACGTTGCAAACAACGAGATTCCTACTGCAATCGGGTTCATGCGCCGACCTCCCAACAGGTAGTCCTCTTGGGTTTTATTCGTCTTATTGTAGTGCCAGCCAATCCACAACATACCAATAAGATAAGCCGTTATCACTAACCAATCTAACAACGACAATCCAACCGTTGGAATTTGTGTATTTACCATAGTTTTAGTCCAATTATTATCACAACCAACCGTTCTGTTTCCACTGATGTAAATTAAGGAAAGCGGGGTCATCAAATGCCATACCACGTAACGATTCAAAAAGTTCCTGGTGTAAAAGGTCTCCGCTACTGACGTCGAGTGCTGCCTTCAAATAATCCATCCGGTCTATGCCGACGAGTACTGAAGATACGTCCTGAAAATGCAGGGCGAATTTTGTGGCCATCGTCGCTAAAGGCACGTGATTTTCCCGTGCAGTACATGCATACTCGGTTATATGCTCATTAACACGCTTTAAGGCTGGGTGCTCGATCGTAACCCCCTCGCTTAACAATCCCTGCATCAATACCGAACGTACGACTATCCCCACTCCACCCTCCCGTGCCTCGCCAAAGTAATGGCTGTGCTCTTGGTTTAGTAAATTGAAAGGCAGTTGGATCACATCCCATAGACCTGAACGGATGGCATACTGCGTTTCTTGAGCCGTGTATACCGACACGCCTATTGCTCGCACACAACCACTGGAACGGAGGTCGGAAAAAACACGTGAGACATCTTGACTCGACAAGATGTCCATATCGGCCATATGAAGCATAAAGACGTCAATATAATCGGTTTTCAAAGCCGCCAGACTCTCCTGCAGTGACTGGTGCACAATGCGTTTTAATTCCCCGGCTTTCGGAATCATCCCCTTCTCATCCTTAAAATGGACACACTTTGTACAGAGTACAATATCTTTACGAGTGTCCGAGAACGCTTCTCCCATTAAACATTCGCTTTGCCCATACAAACGGGCTGTATCGAAAAAGTTTATTCCTGACGCAAACGCTTCGCGGAGAAGCTCAATCGATTCCCGTGGGTCTGGCATTTTATTTTTAGCAACCCCGTATGGCATCCCAATCTCTACACCTCCGAAGGCTATCTCCGAGACGTGGATTCCCGTTTTCCCAAGTGATCTTTGGCGCATTCCCTATTGGTTACTGAGGTAAGACGAACCGCCAGTGGACTTGGACTTTGGCGATATAACATCGGTTATGCTTCGGCAATACGCTCCAAGCCCAACGACGTCGGCACCCACACTGATGAAGTGGTAGCCCATTTCTTTTAATTCATCGAAATTACCTAGCGTGCCCACAGTTGCTGCAAACTTGCCATATTTGTTGGCTACCTCAGCTACTCGTTTTCGGGTTTCGGCAAGCAAGGGATGATCCCATTGCCCGGGAGCGCCTATTCCTTGGCTGAAATCACCCGGCCCAAAAAACAACATATCAAAACCATCCAGTTGGGCAATCTCCTCCAGCTCATCCAACGGCTCCGGATCTTCAATTTGCAAGGCAATAAAACGCTCTTTATTTGCTGATGCAAGATACTCGTTAAAATCCAAAGCGGTATAAGCACCGTCAGCATTTCCGCCATCAATGGGTCTCCGACCCACAGGATGGAACCGGGTCATATGGATGACTTCCTTTGCATCCTCAACACCCATGATATGTGGTACTAAAATGCCCGTTGCGTCCATCTCCAGTGGTTTGACGTAATCACTATAGGAACCTCGTGGTACACGAACCATTAAATCAACATCGTGTGCCTTTGTCGCCCAGACATGGGAGGCGATAGTCGACCAATCCTGACCAATGTGTTCCAGATCGACCCACACACAATCGAATCCACTCAAGGCTACAATTTCACTGACTTGAGCGTCTTTTAAGTTGACTTTGAAACAACTGGCGATATTATCTGCCCGCAATTTATTTAAGACTTGACTTTTTCTCATCATACACCAAAAATAAGTTTAATAAGCTATCGATCATGCATTGGGCACATTACAAATTCTTATCAGTTTATTTCATGTAAGTTTTGTCATGCTACATGAAATGACGCATACAAAAGACATGAGCCTTCTCTTGGAGCCAAGAAGAGACACCTCGCTACGCTACGAATGACAAAGAGCAGCAATTTGAATTTTATTCCAACACCATTAATAGGCTTAATGTACTAGACAAAGGTAAAGGAATAGTCTACCTACGTCATATATGATTTAACGGTTTCTTGATGTTATTTTACCCCATTAGTTAGGGAAAATAAAACCTTGGTTTAGTTTAATGACTTCACTTACCGATAGTTTTCACCAACATGTCCAACCACCGTCTACCTGAAGGTTTTGCCCAGTGACGTATGCAGCTGCGTCTGATAATAAAAAGGCTACGCAGCCTGCAATTTCTGACGCATTCCCGATACGCCCCATAGGCGATTTTTCGGAAAGTCGTCTTACAAATTCCGGATGCTCCTTCTGGACCATAGGATTGGGAAAAGGTCCTGGCGAAATACAGTTACACCGCACATTAGATCGCCCCCAATGCACGGCCAAATATCTTGTCATATGGGTAATGCCAGCCTTTCCTACCCCGTATTCTATCGGATTCTTATTCAAAGGCAAATCGTAAAGGTCGGGATAGGGAGACACCATACCGTACATGCTTGAGAACAACACGATACTTCCTCTTCTTTTTTTAGCCATTTCTATTCCTAACGCACGGGTTAAGATAAATGTATGGGTTAATCCTCGCTGGTTTACTTCATCAAATTCTTTTGCACTCAACTCTTCCAAGGACTTAGAGGTCGAGGCAAAGCTTAAATTAACCAGCCCGTCTGGCACTCCACTATTTGCAATTTGTTTGTACACAAATTCTTCTATCTCGCCGCTGTCACTTACTCCAATAGTGCCGGGCGTCACTCGGGGCAAATCATTTTCTTGTACCAAGCGCTCAGCTTGACCATCCAGATCAACGCAAAAAACATGGGCTCCCAACTCACTTAGCAGTTTTACAATAGCAGTACCTAAGTAGCCTGCACCCCCCACCACCCAGATATTCCGGTCTGTAATATCGAATATGCTCGAAGAGGCTGATCTCATATCTTCTCTGATACAAAAACTTAATGGCTAATTGATTTCCACTATTGTCCCGGCAATATGACGTAAACCGTCTCGTTCTGTATTAAAATAATAGACAACCAACACGCGATTATCGTCTAACTGCACAGGCCATGTGTAGCCGATATCCGTACCTCCCCCATCTTCACGTAACACAAACTCGCGAGCAATGTCCCAATCAGTACATTCCGCATTAAGGATACGAGCCCGAATACCGAAAGGTTCGTGCCGATAGCCGTACGTCACTAAAACCTTTCCATTGGGCAGTTGCAAGGCGTTAAGCGGGTGACCTTGAAAACCCATAGACTGCCACTCGAAAGTCTTTCCTCCGTCTGTTGATCGAGCAATAACCGCTTGGTCTTCGAATCGAGCAGTTCTTAGAAAACCAACGATATCTCCTGCCGGGGTTTCAATGACAGACGCCTCATTAAAGCTAATGTTTTCATCTTTAGCAACAACGCCACTATATTCCCACGTTAATCCCTTGTCATCGGAAGTGAGCAAATAGTTAGAAGTTTTACCTTTTCTGTCGTGTGCCGCTACAATCCATAGGATGCGCCCGGCCTCGGTCTCATATAAAGCTCCGCGGTTATAAGCGCCAATAGGCTGTCCAAAAGGATCTTGATGGATTTCGTCAGGCACAGCAGGTGGGTAGTAAGGCCCCTGCCAGGACTTTCCTCCGTCATTAGACCGGACAACGTAACCTCCTAAAAACGTGTAGCCACCCGACTGAAAATAGGGGCGCCCAGTGGGAGCATTATCGCCGGGATTGATAACGGTCCAACCGTAGCTGGTGTTGAGAATGGTACCATCCCTCAATAAAAGCATACACGGATCTTGCGAACCACCGAAGGGATGGGCATAAATGAGTTCGGGCGTGGTCGTCCAGTGCTCTCCGTCGGTTGACCGAACAGAGACCATATAACTATTATGATCGACATGTCGGTTGCCGGATTCTCCATAGGCCTGACGATTCGGAGCGCGACGAAATGCTAACAGTAATTCGCCATCGGCTTTTTTAACTATGGAAGGGAATGCGTTGTAAAACAGGGAGTCTTCGTATATCATAACGTCCTTAACCTTACGTAAGGTAGGCTCTTGTGCCTTTAAAAAAGATGCACATACAAAAACAGACATCGAAGCAATCACACTTCTTAAAATTAAAAACCTCAGATTTATCATTTTCATATTATTTAGATTTACTTTACCGAGACATGGCTTGACTCAATTCCAAATGGTATAACACCTTATTATTTTTAAAACAGAAACAAAACAACTTCTGACGATCTGACTAATAAATTCATTTTTAGGTCAATTAGCTTCACTTTTCGATAGCTAATGATGTTTTCTTTCCCATATCTAAATATTCATCATTCAAACCGATGTACATTATCACGTTTGGATTTCAAAATTGCGTATGCCGCTGTGGCATGAAGATCGGCATCATAGAAAGGCGAGTTTACTTCTCTCACCCGATGGTATAGTTCGGCTAATATTTTACGATCTTGGGCTTGATCTGACGCTCCAAGTGCGGTCAAGATGTGCATCATTGCGCCCTCTTCATTTTCCATTGCTAAGAGTTCCCTCCGGATTTTTTCACGCGTCACACTTTCTCCTGTATGCGGGGCAAGCAACCAAGCTGTTGACAATAGACTCGCTCGAACTCCTGAATTATCGTTGTAAGACAGCGCTGTCACTGATATTCTATCCCATTCACTTGGAGTAGGAGGTGGTAAATTGCGGAGTATAAACGCCGTGACCGCAATTAACACCGGATCTGTTGATCTCGAAGTTCGTTCTAATAAGTCTACAAAATCGCTCCTTATGAGTTCCACATCGGCTCCTGGCAAATATGCGGAATTCCACAAACTATAGAGCAGAAACGAATTAACTCCCAAATCTAGCTCTCGGTAAATTTCATTCACGTCCGCGACGACCGAATGTTTCAACTTAGACAACGTTTCAATGGCGTGTAATCTGTCTGGTGAGTTCGGCTGATTATAGACATCGACAATCCGATTAATCCAATCATCTCGGTCTTGAGATGTTTGGGCTGTCTGAGCAAGCACTCTCCAAACCCCTATTCTATATTGAACAGTATCTCGAAATTTCCTTTCCTCTTCTATATACACATTTTGCACTTGTTGGCGTTGAATATTTTCCCAGATTAAGAACTCTGCGGCATGTACTTTAACCCACTTTTCTTGCAAATGAAGCAATTGAAGCAAGTCGAATTCTGCATCGACACCTTTCTTTTGAGCTGTTGCCGGCTTGAATAAACCAAGGGTGACAAGTATCAAAACAATCGGCGCACGATTATATAAAAACTGGGAATACGTTCTCATGAAGCTTGATTATTTGTTAATTTTCAGCGTCGATTTCAAGAATCGTCCCCGCAATATGTCTTACACCGTTCTTCTTGTTAAAA
The DNA here is from genome assembly GCA_964643235.1 of uncultured Sphingobacteriaceae bacterium. GTDB lineage: Bacteria > Bacteroidota > Bacteroidia > Sphingobacteriales > Sphingobacteriaceae > CAYRGQ01. The sequence continues at coordinate 7,692 of CAZXSL010000133.1, forward strand.
TAGTAGGTGACCAATACTCGATTTTTGTCTAATTGTACTGGCCAAGAATAACCGAGGTCAGAGTTTCCGCCATCGGTCCGTAAAATAATTTCAGGTGCGGAATGCCAATCAGTACATTCTGAATTCAAGATTCTAGCACGAATTCCATATGGGCTATGTCGATAACCGTAGGTAATTAACACCCTACCATCAGACAACTGCAACGCATTCATAGGATGTCCTTGAAATCCCATGGATTGCCAGTGAAAAGTTTTCCCGCCGTCGGAAGAACGTGAAATAACTGCCTGGTCTCCATAATTCGCAGTTCTAAGGAAACCGACAATATCGCCTTTGGGAGTTTCAATAACCGATGCTTCATTGAACGATATCTGCCCGTCCTGCGCTACGACCCCCGTATATTCCCATGTTTCACCCTTATCATTAGAAACGAGAAGAAAGTTTGATGTTTTACCTATACTATCGTGAGCCGCCACTATCCATAAAACCCGGCCGTCTTCGGTTTCGTATAGCGCCCCACGATTATATGCTGGGACTGGTTTCCCGAACACATTATAATTACGCTCTGGATTGATATGGGGTGGGTAAATCGGTTCACTCCATGTCTTACCACCATCTGTTGATTTCACTAGGTACCCCCCTAAAAAGATAAAACCACCTGCCTCAAAATAGGGCTCTTTCAGATCTGGTTCTCCCCTTGTGGTAGTCCAACCATAGCTTGTGCACAACAAGGTTCCATCACGAAGCTGCAACAAGCAGGGATCTTGAGATCCCCCAAAATCGTGCGCATAAATTAATTTAGGATCTGACCAGTTCTCGGCGTCAGTTGAAG
>CAZXSL010000133.1:8530-8955 GCA_964643235.1 uncultured Sphingobacteriaceae bacterium
ATTATGGTCGACGTGATTGTTTCCTCGCTCCCCAAACTGAACTCGATTCGGTGCCCGCCTGAATGCAACTAATAACTCACCGTCAGGTTGCTTGATGACCGATGGGAAAGTACTATAATACATCGTGTCATTGTAAATCATAACATCTTTAAGTTTCCGCACCCCCGCTACCCCGTCGACATGTTTCTTGCTTAACGCGTCTACGTGTAGTGAGGATTTATATATAGATGATTTCCCCTCGTGACTTGAATAATAAACGACATGCAGCATGCCATCACGAAGTACCATGCCAGGATAGCTCGAGTCACCCCAGCTAGGAAGCAATATCGTATTTTTGACATTACCCGTTAGATCGGTAAGGAATATGGCTGTCCTTGCCCCGTCGTTGGTATTCAAGCGTGATCCCATCACCAGTTCCTCATCAT
>CAZXSL010000134.1:0-8919 GCA_964643235.1 uncultured Sphingobacteriaceae bacterium
AACGACGTACAAACCGTTGACATCCTCATCGGAAGTGATGAGTGGAATGAGATTTTGGCAAACAGTAAATTCCACGACTGGGAGGGCTTTGCGAAATACCCTAAAGGCAAAATTGCACTGCAAGACCACAACGATGTTGTTGCATACCGCAACATCCGCATCAAGGAATTATAAGCCGATACGGCTATCAGCCATATTGAAAAAAGGCAATTGGATCCGTCCGATTGCCTTTTTTCAGTTTTATACCTGAATCAAACTCTTTATTTCATCATAAAAAACCAACAACTTCTTTCTTTTCCTTCGTCATGAAACGCTTCGGAACCACGTCTCGTATAGCTTTCCCCAGCTCATCTATCGCGTTCTTTTTTAGATAATTGTGCGTCGTTACGATGCTGATTTCGCGTACAGGCTCGGGCGCATTGAAGTATCGAATATATTGCAACTGTTCCTCATCGAAATCGGCAATACTAAGCTCGGGGAGAATCGTACTACCTGAATTGATATCCACCATTTTTTTCAACGTCTCCACACTACCCGTGTTGTATTCAAACGTACCTTCCGGTTCCAAACTCCGCTGCCGCTGACAAATATTAAGCACTTGACCCCGCATGCAATGCCCCTCGTTCAATAGCCACAGCTTATCGCCCAAAATATCCTCCGCCGTGACGGTTTTACACGCAAACACATGACTTGTGGGCGCGACGTAAGCCACAAAGGGTTCGTAGAGTAGTGGGTGGGAAACCACTGACGGATCGTGCACAGGTGTCGACAGAATGCCACAATCCAACAAACCTACTTTCAACTCCTGAACGATTTCCTCGGTAGTGTATTCCCAGATTTTCAACTTAAGCTTTGGAAACCCGACCATCAAGCTAGCCAAAACCCGAGGTAACAGGTAAGGTGCTAAGGTAGGAATAACCCCTACCCGTAACTCACCGCACAGCTCGCCACTACGCTGCTGGATGAGCTCCCCGATTTTTTGGCTCTCGGTAAGTACCTTTCGCGCCTGCTTGATAATCTCCACCCCCATTTCAGTCGGCACTACCGGCTGCCGACTGCGATCGAAGATACGCGCACCAATGGAATCTTCCAATTTCTGGATTTGCATACTCAATGTGGGCTGCGTTACAAAACACTTCTCAGCCGCCACGACAAAACTGCGGTACGTATCCACAGCTATTACATATTCTAATTGAGTCAGGGTCATGTTATCGATTTTATCGATACAAATATAAGCATTACGAACAAGAATTTCGATTTCACTAAGGGCCAGGATACCGAATGACAGCCTGTTCGCCTACATTATGCCCCATGGTAACTACAACAATTCGATAAAAAACGAAGACCGAGAAATAACCACATAACTGATGGGTGTGCCTCCCACACTTAGACCGATTAGGCAAAAAACCTTGAATTGGCTATCTTTGTCCAAGTTGTTGTCACATATATTATTATCTATAACACACTATGAGTTTGGATTCGCTTACCACCACCGGTAATTTCATTTATGATCAATCGTACAAATTAATTGCTTCTTCTGGTTTGCCACAAGAATACGTCACGCCCACTAACTTACTGGTTATGTTAGTTTTTTTGGTCGTGGTGCTATTGGCGGTAGATTATATCACACGGCGTGTGCTCGTCACAACACTGACGATCGCAGCAAAACGGACGAAAACCAAATTCGACGACTACCTCATACAGAATAAAGCGCTTGGACGTCTTGCACATGTTGCACCGCTTATTATCGCCATGCACCTGATACCAACCGTACTGGCTGGCTATCCAGGCTGGGTCCAACCGATTACGACCTTTATTGAAATACTCTTGGTTATTGCCTGGGTCTCCGTTGTCAACGCGATTTTCAAAGCTATTGGCGACTTGTTGCGCAACAAGCCGGCTTTCCACGACAAGCCTATTGGGAGCTACGTCCAAGTGGCCCACATTTTCGTTATCTTCATCGGGGGCATCGTCATCTTTACCATGCTCACGGGTAATTCGCCCTGGGCTTTCCTCGGAGCTATGGGTGCAGCCTCAGCAATCCTGATGCTCGTGTTTAAAGATACCATCATGGGGTTTGTTGCGAGTATTCAAGTGTCGACCAACGACATGATCCGCGTAGGCGATTGGATTGAAATGCCCAAATTCAATGCAGACGGCGATGTACTGGAAATCAATCTCAACACCGTGAAGGTACGTAACTGGGACAAAACAATTACCACGGTTCCCACGCACTATTTGATTACCGAGCCCGTTAAGAACTGGCGTGGCATGCACGAATCAGGTGGAAGGCGCATCAAACGAGCTATTCATATTAAAATATCGACCGTACGGTATCTGGAAAAACATGAAATCGAACAATTGAAGAAGATTCAGCTGCTGGCGCCATATATTGACGAACGGCAGGCAGAAATCGACCTCTTCAACAAAGAAAGTGGTGCCGACCCATCCATGCCTGTCAATGGCCGTAAAATGACCAATGTGGGGCTTTTTAGACAATATATCACCCAATACACAACCCATCATCCACTCATCCATAAGGGTTACACGATGCTTGTACGGCAACTAGAACCAACGCAACATGGCCTCCCCATTGAACTGTACATGTATACATCCGATACCAAGTGGGGGGTTTACGAAAATGCGATGGCCGATATTTTCGACCACTTGCTGGCTTCCGCCAAGTATTTCGGGTTGGAAATTTTTGAAGCGCCGGCATCAGACGACATTCGGCAGCTTAACTTGTCAATCCTGGAGCCGACAGCAAAGCAGCCATCAACTCCGACTGACTTGTAGACCAAAGCCGTTTATTGCCCCCGGCTTTGTGCGTCACTCATCACACGACGAACTTCGTCGATAACAGAGCGGGCTGCATCGGTCATCTTGGGATTGCCCGGATAATCCGCATCAAGCGTTACTTCCTTACTCTTTTCCAAATAATTGAATTGGAGATAAAAGCGCGGCACCTCACTGGCGGGTATCGTCCGTTCCTCGGTCGTCATGTCTTCGGGCAAGTTCCAGAAACCCAGTTCGGCAGCCTTACGATGCAAGTAAAGCAAATCATCATTGCGTAAGCGGATAGTATCCGTCACCATCGAATCCCGGTTGTTGAGGTATTGGAAGTACCCTGTTCGCGTGTCAAACTCATTGGTAAGTTCCTCTGCATTACCATACTTCAAAACGATATACTCGAAATCCGAAAAACGATAAGGTGCGTTCTTCAGCATACTGCTGTAATAATAGAAACAATAGAGGAAAAAAGGCACGAAAATACAGATGCCTAGAAATATCTTTTTTGCGCGGTCACTCATCCGTTAGCGGGTAAATAACCATGTTGCCGTACATTCGGCTCATGGCGTCGCAAAATTAGGGAACTTAACCTGCTTTCACAAGCGCATATCATCTCAAGCGTGTACAAGCGAAAAAGTACAGTACCCTCCTGTTGATTACTGTCATACGAAAAAAAAGAGACAAAAAGCACCTATAGGCCCTTCCGCTCCTTCATCAAATAATTAAATCCAACAACAACACACCGAGTAGCCCGACAACGGAGACAATGGTTTCCATGAGCGACCAAGACCTGATCGTGTCTTTAATGCTCAACCCGAAGTATTCCTTAAATAACCAAAAACCCGGATCATTAATATGTGAAAACATCAAGCTACCGGCTCCAGTAGCCAGTACCATCAGCTCGGCGCTGGCTGAGGTCGTTGCCAACATCGGCAATGCGATACCCGCCGTAGTCAATGCCGCAACCGTAGCCGATCCCAACGCGATTCGTATGGCAGCTGCGATAAGCCAAACCAAAACAAGGGGAGAAAAAGAAAGGTTGCCGGTCAGTTCCGCCACATAATCGCCTACGCCACCACTTACCAACACCTCTTTAAATGCGCCAGCTGCAGCAATCACGAATAGGATGACTGCAACACTTTTCAGCGAATCATCCGTACGCTCCATCAGGTGCTTCATGGGAACCCCTTGCCTGATCCCCATGGTATAAACCGCCACCAATACCGCAATTAACAACGCGATTGTCGGATGCCCTAAAAACTGGATGGTACTCATCCACCAGGTATCCACTGTCACCACCAAATCCAAAACAGTAGCAAGCGCAATGAGAAAAACAGGGAGCAAACTGGTAAACAAACTCAGTCCGAAGCTTGGTAAATCGTCTTTCTCGAACTCCTTCTGGCTGACGAGGCTTTCGGGCGGATTGGGCTGTATACGACCCAATGTCCGCGCAAACACAGGCCCACCGACAATAATGGCCGGTACGGAAACGATGGCACCGTACAGCATGGTCAACCCGATATCTGCACCGAAAATAACCGCAACGGCCGTTGCACCGGGGTGCGGCGGCAGATAACCGTGTGTGACGGATAGTGAGGCCAGCAAAGGTATCGCGATATACAAGACAGGTAACCGCATATTGGTGCTTATCATAAACACCAAGGGTATCAAGATGACGAACCCGACGTTATAAAATAAGGGTATCCCAACGATAAAACCAGTCAGTGCCATGGCCCAATGCATATTCTTACGGCCAAACGTTTCCAACAGCTTAATGGCAATACGTTGCGCACCTCCACCATCCGCAATCAACTTGCCCAACATAACGCCGAAAGCAAAAATCAAGGCTAACTGAGCCAACGTATCCCCCACTCCTTTTTCGATGGCCGCCAAAATTGAATGGACATCCATCCCTTGAGCTAACCCCACGGCAATGGCTACAATAACCAAGGCAAAAAGTGCACTCATCCGAAATCCAAGAACCAATAGGAGCAGCAGCAGAATGCCGCCAACGACAATAAATAATGGCATAATTAGGTATATGTTATGATGGGTTAAAATTCATTTTTCAATAGGGTTGAGACACGGGCATAGTGCGCAAAGGCTCGTGCATAGCGTTCATGCCTGTCGGCATTCGGATAACATATACGGACATCGCGGTGCTCCGCCACATCCTGTAAAGATGACAGATAATCCAAGGCATGGAGGGCAACGACCGCTGCGCCCAATGCAGAGCCATCGACATCCTCCTTGACATGCACGGGAGTACCGAACACATCTGCCAATAACTGCACGCAAAAACTGGATTCAAAAAAACCGCCAGTAGCGTGTATTACTTCAATGGGGCCGGTATGTCCCATCAACACCCTCGCCACATCATAAAGGCCGTATACAACACCCTCGACGGTAGCCCGCGCAAAATGGGCATTGCCATGATGCATCCGAACACCAAAATAGGCACCCCTTGCCGAAGCATCCCAGAGCGGTGCACGTTCGCCTAGCAGGTAGGGCAAAAAGACCAGTCCGTCGGCACCGGGCTCCACCGACTCCGCCATATCGATAAGCGATTCAATGGAAGATGTCGCTACCCCATTATGCGCACCGACATATAAGTTATCCAAAAACCATTGCAACACGTTCCCACCGTTATTGACCGGTCCTCCAACGATATGCAGCTCGGGTGTAAGCACATAACTGAATACACGTCCCTCCGGATCTACCCGAGGCACATTTTCGGTTACTCGGATGGCACCACTCGTGCCAACCGTCACGGCAGCAATTCCCTTTGTCACCGCTCCCACCCCTAAATTGGCCAGGCACCCATCACTCCCACCAAGTACAAAAGGCGTATCATACTCCAAACCCATCGCTTCCGCATCCACCGTTCGCAACCCAACACAACGATGGGTAATCGGTACGGGAAGACTGAGTTGCGCCGGGGTTATGCCCGCATAATCCAAAGCTGGCACATACCACTGCCGACGATGAACATCAAACAAGCCCGTGGCTGATGCAATGGAAAAATCGACCAAAAACGCACCAAATAACTTAAAGAAAACATACTCCTTAACCGAGACAAACATGGCCGATCGGGCATGGATATCCGCCATATTCTCCGCCATCCAGGCTATTTTGCACAAAGGCGACATGGTGTGTATAGGTGTACCCGTATTGGCATAAAACTGCTCGCCTAACACCGACACCTTGAGTTTAGAAGCGATATCAGCACTACGGCTATCCGACCATAAGATACAGTTCGTCATGGGGTTCCCGGCATCGTCCAAAGCAATAACACCGTGCATCGCACTGCTAAAGGAAACCGCGATGACTTTAGATTTAGGATCATCATCCTTCAGATCCCCCACGACTTTGGCGATGCAGGTTTTCACGGCTTCATACAAAACATCCGGATCTTGCTCATAATTGCCCGGTTCGGGTGTGATGGTCGCATTAGGGACTTCAATCCGGAATAGCATCCGACCGCCAAGATCGGTAGCGATGGCTTTCGTGTTAGTTGTCCCGATATCTACCCCAATGACATATTCCATGTGTTAAAGATAGAAAAGTATTGGAAAAGACGAGCAAAGCATTTTTGAAAAGCCCGAACCGCTAATTTGTTATTGGAATCTCCAAAAATTTAGATTTCTAATATTTTATAAAAAGCATTATCTTTGTTACATATACTATCGTATCGACTATACTTGATAGTCGGACATGACGAGCATCGACTCCAGCGCCAGATAACCGGCTCAGGAGGATTAACCAAGGCTAGTGCAATCAGAAATGCCTAGCCAACCTAATATTTGAATAAAGCAAATCACTTTTCATCACGCAACGATAAAAAGACCATTCTCGGTGATTTCAAGACGAAAAGTAAGCTTACTTAATTTAAAGAAAGCTACTCTTCAATCACGACCCGAAACCACCTCCGAGCTGCGAAACAAGCAGAGTATCGAAGAATTTCATGCCGTTCCTTACCAACCCGTTGCCATGGAATAACGTGAAAACTATTGATAGAAAACAAACTACGTCGATTCCGAATAAGCGAGCCTAGCACCGAAAGGACACACCAACACTTTATTACGCGTGCTTCCTATTACTAGCTAGCTTCGATGTCAACCGTCGATGTTAAGAACAATTTCGCACAGTATAACCCAAGTATCTATTCCATGGTCAATTTGGGGTGACCTCCCATCGTGACAACTAATCAACCAAATTGTGGAGTCCAGAAGCCACACAAAAAAACGGGGCGCCACCGAAAAGCCTCACGAGTAGGAATCTATCAACACTGAAATGGGAACATTAAATCAGTCCAACCTTAAGCGCTTATTACAAAGCAAGGACTTAAAAACGAGAGTCGAAACGATGCATTCAATTAACCTAAATCGCACCAATATCAAGCAGGTACTAAATGAAAGTGAAAAAAAGAGCAAAAAGGAGCTTGACCTCACTTCTAAGGCTATTCTTCTTAAAAGTACACTAGGTGACTTCGAAGAAGCCTTCGAACTTGCCCGATGGTCTGCCACTGCTGCACCAGCAGCGCGCAAGACGGTCGTCGCAAATTTTATTGGCAACAAGCAATCGACATTTTTGGTCCACCAAATAGCCCGATTAAAGCGAACCGACGCCACAACCTTGATGAAAGAATATTTTAACGAAGGAGGTGATGTTAAAGATATTGCCGAGTGGTTAAGCGTCGCAGGAGCCATCTTAAAAACCGGTGTCGTACCTAACGATACGGACAGTATCTGGGGCTGGATATCAGACGCGGCCAGTAGCGTAGCCGATGCGATTACCGGAGCTATCAACACGGTAGCTGATGCTGTCAAGGCAGCTGGAAAAAGTCTGGTTGATGCCATATCCACGGTAGCGAGTTGGACTCAAAACAAAATCAGCGATTTCGTCGAGGCTATTCTCCGGGCAGGACATCGCGTGGCCGACATACTCTCAGAAGCAGCCAAAAAAGGTACCGCTAGCCTCAATAAGTTTATCCAAGCTGTGATAGAGGCTGGCCGTCAGGGATTGGAAATTTTGAATTGGGCCTACAACAAAGCGAGCGATATCCTCAGGGCTACATTGCGGAAGCTAGAGCAATTGTATGGCTCATTCACCACGTTGCTCATTGAGTTGGGAAAAATTGCCGCATCACGGTTAGGACCTATCGTAAAAGAACTGCTCGCCATAGGAAAGTCGATAAGGGATATCATTTCGCGACTCGAACGCCTAGCCTATGACGCCGCGAAACGTATCGTCCAGGAAATCAAAAAAGCAGGAAAGTCAATTGCCGAAATCATTATGGCGTTAAAAAACATAGCGAGGTACATTACGCGCATTGTATTGGATGCCCTTATCGCGTTGGGCAATGCGATATACACGCTGCTTAGGGAAGCAATTAATTGGACGGTTGCACATATCGCAATACTGATTGGAGCCTTAAAAGACCTCGGTTACGCATTAGGCACAATTCTGACCCACGTGGCGAGGTTTGTCGGGGCACAAGCCATTAAAATGATGCGGGCTGTACGCGTGATATGGACCGTGGTCAAGGAAATTCTGCAGCACATCGCAGAGAAAACTACTAGTGTTGCCCATACCTTGTTAGTTGCATTGCTCGGAACGGGGGTCCACCTCCTTACGGTTTTAAGGGATACCTTGGTCGAACTGCGCGCCGTATTTAGGCTCCCGTTAATAAAGGCGCTTATCAGCATCGGACACACTGCACTCAACCTGATGAAAGAAGCTGCGAAAATAAGCGCCGCTGCTGCAGCCGTACTTTTTTCCATTCTAATGGATATTTTCGGTTCACATCGGGGACTTACGCCACAAGAACGGGCAGAGGCGGAAAAAGTATTCGGAGCCTCAATCAATCTGGACCGCGTCAAATTAACCGACGCCAACTGGGCTTCTGATTTTATCCTCTGGGTAAATGGTAATCGGCCGTTTACAACCATGTATGTAATCAATTACAAATCCGGAACGACGATAACAACTAAAACACTCATCCATGAGCTCACTCACATCTGGCAAGCCGTTAATACCGGAGGGGTTTACATGATCGAGGCATTGCATTCGCAGTTTTTCGGAAAAGCATACAGTCTGACGGATAACGATGTACGACTGGCCAATGGC
>CAZXSL010000135.1:0-8909 GCA_964643235.1 uncultured Sphingobacteriaceae bacterium
TAACGATCCCCCTAGCAATGATTGCAGCAAATTACTTTCACCTTGAATTTGCACATACGACCATGTGTCCGGATCTAGTTCCCTTGGGAATTTTAATTCAATAGCCCCTTGATAAGAAAGAAGGCCTGCGAGTAAACCTGGGCTCCCATACAATTGAGCGGAACTGGCATCATCGACTAGCGCATTATTCGCTCCAACTACAGACGGACTAAAATTACATGGCACAAGAAGACACACTTCATACCGGGGTTCTCCCGGTGTAGTATAGGTCACCTCATTTGCCAACACCTTCTCCTGCCCCTTCACCTCCCCGATTAGACCGGGGGTAAACAGCAGCAGTGGGATTAGAATAAGTAGATGTAGGGTACGTACAAAAGAAAATTTCGATAAAGTAGCTGATGCTTCCATATAGATAGATTTAGAATCGTATTGCATTTTACAATACGGCATTGTTTTTGCCGTTATTAACAATAAAGGGTCTAGAGCTGGCTCGCTAGATGAAAACGATACGGCAATCCCGTGGTTAAGTCCAGAGAAACCGTATCTAAGCTCGGCTAAGACCGCCTTTTCGTACTAAAACCAAATATAGGACGATATTAACCCCGATGGTTAGTTCGGTACAATCGTTTTGATTCCCCTTGTTCGTTTCATTCATTAACAACCTCGCCGATACGACAAAGCAGTACGCATACCCTTGGGGATACGGGCAAACCAATACCTAGAGCATATACCAATATAACACCAACGCCACAGGGTGGCTTAAGTCCAATATTTCTACGCTTACCTAGAACCGCAAGCGGGGAAACTGCCTACCAGAATAGGCATTACACATGGGAATGTGATGGAGCTGTGGGGTGAAACAGACGCATGACCAACCCGAGTTCCTGCTTGCCGGCCCACGCCAACAAGCCTTCTTCAGCTTTTTGGTCAGGATTGCCTTGTTGCCGCGCGACATAAACACCTAACAGTCCTGCCAACAGGCGAACAACAGAATCCCCTAGAAAATCACCCGGCACATCAGCAAGTATGGAAGCGGCTTCCTCAACCGCCCCTCGCTCCACCAAGTTTAACCCCAGAAGAAGTTGCAGGATTGTATAATGGTATGAGCCCACCAATTCTTCGTCGTGCCGCAAGCGGCGCTTTAGCATAACCACATTTTGGTCAAGAAAAGCACCGTCGGCTAAACCATGAGCAACCAAATAAAGCAAAAGGTAAAGCGATGGCTGCGCATGGGTACCTACGGCTTGAGCGGCCTTATCCCACAAAAGGGATAGCTTTTTTGTGTGTCCGAATGGGGCAGGTTGTCCGACCGCCTGATGGTATAAAGCTACAAAGGCCTCATGGGGATTGAGCACCCCGTCCTCCTCGCCTCCGTCCTCGTCAATCCAGGTAAGCTCCTTCAAGTGGTCCATGAAAAGCTCCTCGTTCCAAGTAAGTAGACCATACAGGGCAAGCGAGGTACGGAGCGCCACCTGATCCGATGGCGTTAGGTCAAATGCCAATAACCTAGCTGCGGTTTCATGGTATTCGACCGACAAGGACAAGGTTCGGACGGCAAGCCTCACGAGCTCATCAGGCACAGCCTCGGCCAGTTCATCTTTATCTCCCCATACCCTGCAGTAAGCGTCAACGGCAAACCGGATATAAACCTCGCGCTCCGCACAATCAACCCAGTACCGTTCAAAATGACTAAGGAGGTGCAATTCGCCCGCCTTAACCATCAGAAACAAGCACCACTTCAATACCGCACGCCAGAGATCGGCACCCAAACTCGGGTGATAATGGGTAAACCCAGCAGGTCTATCCATATTAGCGAGCTCTCTCAACGCTAAAAAATAAGCCAGTACGCGGTCGGACTGGAAACGGATCGCAGACTGCGGCTGCCCGCCCACAGTACGGGTTACCTCGCTTAGCAAACCATTATTTAACAGGCCGAAATAGGCAGTCGAATAACTATCTACAACTTGAAAGACTTCCTTTTTCATAATCAGGTATTCTTCTCCATACCGTTCTACCTGCGTCACAATGTCGTCCAGCAGCAGTTGGGTATCTGTACGAGCCGATGTCGAGTCAACCGTCTTTTCGATATATTCCGACAGGATTTCATAACTATGTAACCAATGGGCATCAGCGAGGTTTATCTTACCCTTTTCCTGCTTGTAATAATACTGGAAGAGCAACGGGGAATGGATAAGCTCCAACTGCCGTGGTACGAATAAAAGACGTTCCTCTGGCAACCGGCTGACCCGATTCAGTAAGACACGCATCTCCACATCATTGAACATGCCAATTACCGGTTGCCCAGACAAACCACCGCCTCCATCCGCAAGCTTGGAATACCACTCCGGCTTGGTAATCAAGTTATAGAAATATTTCCGGTACTGCTTCAATGTGGTACTGCGGCAAACTAAAATAACGCGAAACCATGGATAGCGGCTAAAGTAGGACACCAAGCTGATCAGCTCACTGAAAAGCTGTTGATTTGGTGGATAAGTGTTGAAAGTGCGGTGTGTTTCATCAACGATGAGATAGAACTTCCCGGGCGCGGTATACGTATATTTCTCCACGACCTCCTCCAGTAACCTAGGAGATGTTAACTCCATCAGCTGTGATAGCCAACGGACCCCGTCGTATCCAGCCATGACGTGCTGCTGCATGGACAGGCTGTTTACAAACAGAATGATATCATCCCGGGATGCCTCTAGCCGTTCACTAGCCCAACGCGTGATGGCTACGGTCTTTCCAGAACCCGCCGCCCCATCCACGATACAGGCCGTAGCATCACTGGCCAAAAAGCCATCCAAAAAGCCGCCCAGCGATGCGCGATCAATCGTAAGCTCATAGGGTATTCCACTTTTGTATTGGTTGCCCTGTAAATGGAACAAACTGGTTTTCATCGCAATGGATCTAACCCGTGTCCATGACAAGGTATCTCCTTCAGCCAACGAGTTTTGCTCGTCAACATGTTCGCAGAAACTAAACCAATCCGTAAAACCGATATATTCAGATAATGTATTCAGCGTATAACTCGACGGCTTATAACTCGATGATGTAAACCCGTAAATACGCTTTAGGGTCGTTTCGCTAATCCGCTTTCCAGTGGCGGTAGTTACTTTTAATGAAAGCGAGTAACACTCGGCAGTGACGATAGACTTAATGCCGGCAGTACGCAGAACAGACGATTTTAATTGCTCAAAATGTACATGGTGGTAAAGAACGGACTTCATAGGATCAGATTTTATATTTTTATGGTAGACGGAACAATAAGCAAGGAACACAATACGCCTTAACTTCTATATTATACGGGAATCGATTTCATGGCTCCGACTAACTGGTATTATACAACAGCTTCCCCATGCCAAAACCATGGGACCAATTGTAGACGATGGGAGCATACTCCACCAATCCGAGGATATAACCCGAATAATCCATATTGCGGCAGCATGAAAAATCCATTAATCACACGGGTAGACGTATGATTTAGGCCGATAATAACACTTTATCGCCATGAAGATAACATTATATCTAGGAATGTTAAAATATCCTAGGCAAAATCTCAGCAATTTCATCTTGTTCGTTTTATTCAAACAAACCCAACAAGCCAAATTAACACGCACTTCACATCACCACAAACAACACATAATAAACTAATATCCAAGACATTAATACATCAACCAAAAACCTTGGCACGAACCGACCGTGTTACCAATGGTTGGAAAACCGACATAAGCCAAACACCCAACGGCAGTTACCAGAAGCGATATGCCTAGCTAGGGTCAAATTAGTGTACTCCAGGCTGCCGGATACTGAAATTATTGTATCCCAACCCAACTTGGATATCGATAAGTTGCTGTTGGAGCATCTCGAGGATAGCCAGGAAATTATAGACAAACTGTACACGGTTCTCAGAGTTTTTGACTATAGCCGCAAAATCTAATTGTTTGTTGGTCTCAACAAGTTGTGCAATAACCTCCTTTTGTTCTTCAATGGTGTACGGATAACGAACGACCGTATGCTTGACATCCTGCGTTCGTCCCTTGTAAGTCGCCATAACCCGTTCGTATGCCAACATGAGCTTATACAAGTCAATTGTTCCCAACTCCTCCCCTGCGTGAGCCGTCGTATCGATTTTCTTGAGGTCTTCGGCAATATTACCCCGTTTTACCGACATGAGGCGTGCGGACTCCAATTCCCGCAGGTCCTCTACCACCAGCTTGAACTGTTTGTACAATATCAGCTTCTGCGCCAAATCCTCACGCAAATCAACTTCGTTACCCTCATCGTCCAGTTCCGGACGTGGCAGTAGCATCTTGGCTTTGATACGCATCAAGGTAGCCGCCACGAAAATAAATTCACTAGCAAGCTCCATGTTAAGCGCTTGCATCTGCTGGATATAGTCCAAGAAATCCGTCGTTATCTTCGCAATAGGTATGTCATGGATATTCAATTCATCGCGTTCTATGAAAAACAGCAACAAATCAAATGGCCCTTCAAATTGGGGCAACCTTATCTCATAACCTTGGTTTTCTTCCATCAGTTATCAAACTTAAATAAACCAAGCTACTATTGCAAGTGGCAGGTAGAGACAGATTCCATGCTATCTGTTTTTCAAGCAAAGACGCAAAGAAAACCACTTCGTGAAATAATTTATCCTCAGGCACGGTTGACATGACCTTGAGCTAGAATACCATACAGGATGACGGGGACCAAACCCTACCCATAAGCACAAAAAAACCTGCCAGCTTACTCACTGGCAGGTTTTACCTTATTTATCCGTGGACGATTATTATTAATCTTCCTCTTCTTTCGAAGCCATCAGCTGGTCGTATTCCTCTTGGGAGCCAACGATAAGGCTTTCGTACCTGCGCAAGCCTGTTCCTGATGGAATCAAATGTCCAACGATAACGTTCTCCTTCAAGCCCAACAGGTCGTCGCGCTTGCCGGCGATAGCCGCTTCGTTCAGCACTTTCGTTGTTTCCTGGAAGGAAGCCGCGGAGATAAACGATTTGGTACCCAAGGACGCACGCGTGATACCTTGGAGAATCGGGCTGGAGGTAGCCGGAATGGCATCCCTTACCTCAACCAACTTCATATCGCGGCGTTTCAGGTTGGAGTTTTCGTCGCGCAACTTGCGAAGCGTTACGATCTGTCCAGCTTTCAACTCGGTCGAATCACCCGGATCTACCACAACTTTCTTGTCGTAGATCTCATCGTTTTCCTCCATGAAGTCCCACTTGTTGACGGCATCTTTCTCCAAGAAACTGGTATCGCCCGGATCCTCGATATGCACTTTCTGCATCATCTGGTGGACGATGGTCTCAAAGTGTTTGTCGTTTATCTTCACACCTTGGAGACGGTATACCTCTTGAATACCGTTTACTAAGTATTCCTGTACCGCAGATGGGCCTTTAATGGCCAGGATATCGGCAGGCGAAATCGAACCATCAGAAAGAGGCATACCCGCTTTGACAAAGTCGTTATCCTGCACCAGGATATGCTTGGACAAAGGAACCAGGTATTTCTTGATTTGGCCGTCGCGCGATTCGATGGAAACCTCGCGGTTACCCCGTTTCACTCCACCCAGGGTTACTACCCCGTCGATTTCAGTGACCACAGCCGGATTAGACGGGTTACGTGCCTCGAACAGTTCAGTTACCCGTGGCAAACCACCGGTAATGTCACGGGTTTTACCCGTAGAGCGTGGAATCTTAGCCAAGATAACCCCCTCTTTGACCTTTGCTTTGTCGCTGACCGACACGTGGGCTCCTACCGGAATGTTATATGTACGGATGGCCTCACCTTTTTTATCCACCACCTTAATGGCGGGGTTTTTAGTTTTATCACGTGTATCGATAATAACTTTCTCGCGGTGTCCGGTTTGTTCATCCGATTCCTCACGATAGGTAACACCCTCGATAATTGACTCGAATTCAACAGTTCCTGCAAACTCAGAGATGATAACCGCGTTATACGGGTCCCAAGAGCAAATGCGTTCGCCGCGGGTTACCTTATCGCCGTGGTTGACGTACAGGAACGACCCGTAAGGAATGTTGTTAGTCATAACGACTTTCTTAGTTTCCGGGTCGATGATTCGCACCTCGCCAGAACGTCCTAAGACCACCTGGTCCGGACCATCCTCGCCTTCATGGACTACCGAACGGATATTTTCCAATTCGATGATACCGTCAAACTTAGCCGTAATTTGCGACTCGGCAGCAATGTTTGATGCTGTACCACCCACGTGGAACGTACGGAGCGTCAGCTGTGTACCGGGCTCACCGATAGACTGGGCAGCTATCACACCCACGGCTTCACCAGCTTGTACGCGCTTGCCGGTAGCCAAGTTTCGGCCGTAGCAAAGGGCACACACACCACGCTTGCTTTCGCAAGTCAGTACCGAACGGATTTCGAGTCCTTCTACCGCCGAGTTTTCAATCTTGGAGGCAATTTCCTCATCGATATCCTGATCAGCCGCTACCAGCAATTCCTCGCTAATGGGGTCATACACATCGTGCAGGGAAACGCGGCCCAATATCCGGTCGTATAATGGCTCGATGACATCCTCGTTGTCTTTCAACGCAGTCGTGTACACGCCACGCAGGCCTCCACAGTCCTCGTCGACAACAATCATATCCTGAGCAACGTCATGCAGACGACGGGTCAAGTAACCCGCATCCGCCGTTTTCAATGCGGTATCCGCCAAACCTTTACGTGCACCGTGTGTGGAGATAAAGTACTCCAATACAGACAAGCCTTCCTTAAAGTTGGACAAAATTGGGTTTTCGATAATTTCCCCTCCCGAAGTTCCAGACTTCTGTGGCTTGGCCATCAGACCCCGCATCCCGCAAAGCTGGCGAATCTGTTCTTTAGAACCACGAGCTCCCGAATCCAGCATCATGTATACCGAGTTAAAGCCTTGGTTATCCGAAGATAGGATTTCCATCACATTGGCCGTCAACCGGTTGTTGATACGTGTCCAGATATCAATAATCTGGTTGTATCGTTCGTTATTGGTAATAAAGCCCATGTTATAGTTGCCCATTACCTCTTCCACTTCCCGAGTTGCCTGCTCAATCAAATCAGCTTTGGCATCCGGGATGTTCAAATCTTGTAAGTTAAACGAAAGGCCACCGTTGAATGCGCTTTGGAAACCGAGTTCCTTGATATCATCGAGGAATTGGGCTGCCCGGGCCATACCCGTAATCTTGACAACCTCGCCGATGATATCCCGCAATGACTTTTTGGTCAACAATTCGTTGATGAAGCCCAGTTCTTCCGGCACAACCTGGTTGAACAAGACACGCCCAACCGTAGTCTCGATAAGCTGGTTTTCAAACTCCCCTGACTTCGTACGCACCCGTGCTTTTACTTTGATGAAGGAGTGCAGGTCTATACGCCCTTCGTTGTATCCGATGATAACTTCTTCGGCCGAATAGAAGGTCATGTCTTCACCTCTCATCTTCCGGGTTTCATCCGAACGGCGACCTTTGGTAATGTAATACAAGCCCAATACCATGTCTTGGGAAGGTACGGAAATAGGCGTTCCGTTAGCTGGGTTCAGAATGTTGTGCGAAGCCAGCATCAGGATTTGTGCTTCCAGGATCGCCGCATTGCCCAATGGCAAGTGTACCGCCATCTGGTCACCGTCAAAGTCAGCGTTAAACGCCGTACATACTAAGGGGTGCAACTGGATCGCCTTTCCTTCCACCAAGGTGGGTTGGAACGACTGGATACCCAAACGGTGCAGCGTTGGTGCCCGGTTAAGCAATACCGGGTGTCCTTTCAATACGTTCTCCAATATATCCCAAACAACCGGGTCCTTGCGATCCACGATCTTTTTAGCTGATTTTACCGTTTTAACGATACCACGCTCGATCATTTTACGGATGATAAACGGCTTATACAGTTCAGCAGCCATATCTTTCGGCAATCCGCACTCATGTAGTTTGAGGTTTGGACCAACGACAATGACCGAACGTGCCGAGTAGTCGACCCGCTTACCCAACAGGTTTTGGCGGAAACGCCCTTGCTTACCTTTGAGGATATCGGACAACGATTTCAACGCACGGTTACCTTCGGTTTTCACGGCGTTTACTTTCCGCGAGTTATCAAACAAAGAGTCAACGGCTTCCTGAAGCATGCGCTTCTCGTTGCGGAGGATCACCTCCGGTGCCTTAATTTCCATCAAGCGCTTCAACCGGTTGTTCCGGATGATGACCCGACGGTACAAGTCGTTCAGGTCAGACGTTGCGAAACGTCCACCTTCTAACGGCACCAACGGGCGGAGCTCCGGTGGAATGATAGGTACGATTTTCACGATCATCCATTCCGGCCGGTTTTCAATACGTTCGCGTGAGCCGCGGAAGGCTTCCACCACCTGCAGACGCTTTAACGCCTCGTTCTTACGCTGTTGCGATGTCTCGTTAGCAGCTTGGTGGCGCAAATCGTAGGACAATTGGTCCAAATCCAAACGTTTCAACAATTCTTCCAAAGCTTCGGCACCCATTTTGGCGACGAATTTCTGCGGATCGTTGTCGTCTAGGAATTGGTTTTCCTTCGGAAGGGTATCCAGGATATCCAAATACTCTTCTTCCGTCAGGAAGTCCATATATTGCACGCCGTCTTCTTCTTTCACACCGGGCTGGATAACCACATACCGTTCGTAGTAGATGATCATATCCAATCGCTTGGTAGGCAAGCCCAGCAAATAGCCGATCTTGTTTGGCAAGGAACGGAAATACCAGATATGCGCTACCGGAACAACCAGACTGATGTGTCCCATGCGCTCGCGACGTACTTTTTTCTCTGTCACCTCGACACCGCAACGGTCACAAACGATCCCTTTGTATCGGATACGCTTGTATTTACCGCAATGGCATTCGTAGTCCTTCACGGGGCCAAAGATACGC
>CAZXSL010000136.1:0-8861 GCA_964643235.1 uncultured Sphingobacteriaceae bacterium
AAGTGATGGGTCAAACGCAATGTAGAAGTCGAACATTTCAGGCTTTAAAAGAAAAGTTTCCGTTACAAAAAGTCCAGCCAACGACTCTCCAATGATCCCTTTCTTATCTGTTGTTCGGTAGCGATTATTGATTTCAGGAATTAGTTCATCGTTGATAAACGCTGTAAATTCCGCTGAACCACTAACAACCTGCGCGATTTCTTTGTCCTTCTCTACAGTTGTGGGGCCTGTTAAGTCTTTTCGTCTTTGTGTATTTTCAATGCCAACCAAAATAACCGGTGGAATCTTATTTGCTTTTACCAAATCGTTTAGTGTATTAGCGATATGTGGGAAGTCCTCTTGAATACCTCCATCAGGCATATATAATACCGGGAGTGAATCCGTTTTTGAAGTGTAATCTTCAGGAGTCCATATATTGATTGTTCTTTCTTCCCCAACTTGTTTGGATTGGATAGTGAACGTTTCGTGTTCGGGTATGGGGTCGTTCGGCGCAGAAGCGTTTGAACAACTCGTTAGGAATAAAATTCCCGTCAGTAAAATGTAATAGCGTGATTTCATATCCTTTTTGTCTTTGGATGTTGTTGGGTTAAAATTACCGCTAAAGTTTTTTCGGGTAACCCGTTTCGACCAATAGCCGCTCTCTATCCGAATCGCATAAAAAAGCATGATAAAAGCACTTAAATTTTATAAAACAACCGATGTGCATGACAGACAATATTTACTGTTCATGTCATCCAGCAAAGGACTGGGCAAGTTGTTGAACAAAAAGTCGAAATTCACTAAAGGTGAGCGTGCCCACGTGCAGACTTATCCACTTCAATGGATTAACTAATCTTGAATTAATGAAACAGGCTCGACAAATTAGCGAGTATCGCCTACGGATTGGATGATAACACACCGATCAATCAGTTAATATGATGCTAAGGATCCCATATCCAATGGGTTAGAAATCCATCGAATACCATAGCAGACCGTTCTTCGCTGACGCTGGCATACGTCCGTACGAAGTCGTCTATGACATCTCCAATGGTTGGAGTTACTGATTTGGAACACCGTCAATATTTCGCTGGAACTCCCTTTTCAGGAATGCTGTTCTTAATGAAATTGCGGATATCCTCATTTCCTTTCTCCAGGTCTTCTTTCCGGAGGTACATCATGTGTCCACTGCGATATCCCACAAAACTCATCCGGTTCTGCAATTTGCCTGAAGGATCCATCTGCCACATATTATACTTGGCATTGAAATAATCGCAAGCGCCATCGTAGTATCCGGCTTGTACCATCACGTGCAGGTATGGATTCTGTGCCATGGCTTGCCGCAGGTTTTCACCTGTCCGGTCATTGCTTCTATCCCAGGGGTGCACGGGGCCAAACATGTTATACTTGACATCCGTCTTGAAATTCAAGTCGTTTCGCATGTAGTAATTGATGGCCGGTGTGAATGAGTGGAGCCAAGACGTGAGCTCGGCATTGAAATCAGGCCGTTCGCCACCGTCTCTGCGGTCTATACCGAGGTATCGTGAATCCAAACGCCCGACTGTATAACCGCTGTCGCGCAGCAGTTCCTTCCAATACAGTGCGGTGGAAACATCGAGGTTGTTTTGCAGCACCACCTTCTCTGACAGCCCCGAATAGCGGGCAACTTGTACTGCAATCGCTTGTTTATCCGATTGGGTCAGTGTACCACCTTTTACCAATGCTGGCAAGAACTCGTTAACGGCAAACTGTTCCACCTCCGGCAACATGTCTGTTAGATCCTTTTGCTGGAGGTCGGCCGGAAGCATTTTGTGAAACCAAGCCGTGGCGGCAAAGTAGGGGAGCCGCAGGGCGACATCCACAGGTCCATCGCGTTTGATGCCCAAATCAGTAGGGGATACCAAGATGACTCCGTTGAGGTACATCCACTGGTTGTTTTGGAGTTCATTGGCTAGGCCCGACACCCGGGTGGTTCCGTAGCTTTCACCGATAAGGTATTTGGGTGAAGGCCATCTGTTTTGGCGAGTGACGAACGTGTTGATCCATTTGGCCAAATACTTGATGTCGGCATTGGTGCCAAAAAACGTAGATCTGTTGACTTCCTTATCCAAGATGCGCGAATAACCGGTGTTGACCGGATTGACAAAGACGATATCTGCCACATCCAATATGGAGTAAGGGTTTTTTTTGATACCGTACGGCTGCACGGGGTAACCCTCGTCATCTATTTCTAACAAAGTGGGACCTGTATAAGCGATTTGCATCCAAACGGATGCCGACCCAGGGCCTCCATTAAACGAAATAACCAGGGGACGTGTAGTACGATCGGCAATCCCTTCGCGCTCGTAATACGTGTAATCTATTGTGGCAATGGGTTTTTCATCATCATCCCATACCGGTTGGGTACCCTTATAGGCAGTGTAGCTAATCCGTTGACCCTTAATGGTGGTTTCGTGTTGGGTTACAATGACCGAATCTGCCGGGATTTTGGGCTGGGCTAGGGAATGGGTCGCAACTGCAAGCGCAAGCAATATGGCTAGGATATGTTTCATCAGTTTACATTTGATTGTTTGACCGTGTAAATTAATAATTCTGATTCAGGACTCGTGGTATATTGCAATAATATTACATTTTCGGTGTTGTACTTGGAGTGCCAGTTCAGCCATCGTGGCGTCACTGTGTCTTTTTGTAGATAATGAAAGTCTGTAAATCAGTATTTCATCATTTGCTATCTGTCTTATTAATTTAGTTCATGCAAACTGGCATAAATTGATTTTTTATGTATTCGGAAGTAGTATCCAAGCCTAAAATCCATAAGATTTATCGTTTCAAGGATACGGAAATCGCTAATTGCCGATGGTTTGGATTGCTCGCTTCACTTCTTTGCGAACAAAGCAATACTTATGAACTAGCTGCACAGGAGAATCGTGTTGGTCATGCGAAAACGTGTGGAAAGCAATTCGAAAGTTCCATGACCACCTTTGATCCTATTCCTCATTTTCTTACTTTAGGCCACACTATGGCATCGATAAAACAGCTTCTCCTTACACTGAGCTTACTGGTTGGTTACGGCATTGCCCAAGGACAGCCTTTCAGTGCCGGGCAGGACCGGGGCAAGATTAGCCATCCCGAACTAAACGAACTCTCCGGTATCGTGGAGAGCAAACGTTACCCCGGATATTTTTGGGTGCATAATGATAGTGGCGACAAAGCACGGGTATTTCTGATCGATAGCACCGCCCAACACCGTGCGACGGTGGAATTTACCGGGATGCAAGCCCGAGATTGGGAAGACATCGCCTTAATGGAACGGGGCGGCCGTCATTACCTGGTAGTAGGCGATATCGGCGACAACAAAGCCCAGTACGAACAGGTCTATATCCATCTGCTGGAAGAACCACAGCTCGCCTTGTCAGACGGCCCCATCGACACCTTGGTGGACATGGAGGTCCGAACCTATACATTTACCTATCCCGAGGGGCCGCGCGACGCGGAATCGCTTTTTTATGATCCCGTGTCGCGACAATTATACCTGATTACAAAACGGGAATTACATGTCAGCGTCTACCGCGTCGACTTTCCGGATCACCCGGAGCGCACCGGTGCCCTGATCTTGGAAACCAGCCTGCCTTTGACCTACGTCACCGCTGCAGATATGTCGGTTGATGGTACTGAATTAGTGGTCAAAAATTTATTGGAAATACACTATTGGCACCGAAATGAGGGGGAGTCCGTCGTCGATATGCTTCGTCGACCGTCAATCCGTTTGCCTTATTCGCCAGAACCGCAAGGAGAGGCAATCACCTTCCGCCGTGATGGGCAAGGGTACGTGACCATCAGTGAGCAAGCCCTCGGATTGGAAGCAGTGTTGTATCACTATCCACGAGTGATCCATTAATTGTCTGTTTAAGTAAAATATGATATGAAAATTAAAAGTAGTCTGATATTCAGTATTTTATTATTTGCGTCGTGTCTGGCTTCCCAATCAGCTCAGGTCGATACCGTTGAAACGTACAGTGCCATCATGGACAAAACGATCAAAGCAGTTGTCATCACGCCCGAGGGGTACGGACAGGCTGAAGCTTTGCCTGTCGTTTATCTGCTCCACGGGTATGGTGGCAATTATAGCAGCTGGGTAAACGAAGTGCCCGAGATCAAAGAGTTGTCCGACCAATACGGCATGATAATCGTTTGCCCGGATGGCGGTTTTGGGAGTTGGTACTGGGATAGTCCGGAAGATCCCGCGTTTCAATACGAGACCTATGTAGCCACGGAGTTGGTTGAATGGGTTGATCGGCATTACAATACCATAGCAAAACGGGATGGCCGAGCGATTACCGGGTTGAGTATGGGCGGACACGGGGCATTATACCTCGCATTTCGCAACCAAGACGTATTTGGTGCAGCCGGGAGTACGGCGGGTGGTGTGGATATCCGTCCCTTTCCACTCAATTGGGCTATGAACGAACGGCTGGGAAGTTATGCCGAACATCCTGAACGCTGGGAAGCCCATACCGTTATCAACATGACTCATTTATTGGTGCCGAATTCGCTGGCTCTGGTCATCGATTGCGGAACGGGAGACTTCTTTTACGGCGTCAACGAGGCCCTGCATCAAAAATTAGAAGCACGGAACATCCCACATACTTATATCACTGGGCCGGGTGCACACAATTGGGACTACTGGCGTACGTCGATTCCATACCAATTGTTGTATTTCAGTAAATGGTTTGCAAAATAAAAGGTATAGTCGTTGCCACAAAAATAATGTGGCAAAACATGACCGCTAACAGGCATAACACATCTGTTATATCGACGGCATACCCTCGTAAACCCCAATAATCACATGATGAAAAGTTATTTGTTTCTTGCCGCCGCGATTATCTGTGAAACACTAGGTACTTCATTTTTGAAGAAAACAGAGCAGTTTTCAAAACCCGTACCTACCTTAATATTCGTTCTGGCAATGGGAGCCTCGTTTTATTTGCTTTCGATTGCACTAAAAGGCATTCCCATTGGCATTGCTTATGCGATATGGTCGGCTGTCGGTATCGTTTTGATCTCCCTAGTAGGCTATTTCGTTTACGGACAACACTTGGATTTTCCAGCTATACTGGGTATCATGTTTATTGTTGTTGGCGTTGCTATCATTAACTTGTTTTCAAAATCGACGCTACATTGACTAACCAGGGCTAGGAAGCAGCGGACTTGATCGATTTTTCGCCTAACACCCAGCTGGTTTTACGTGGCGGGTCAAGTTTGATTCCAGGAGATTGCTCAGCATATTTCCGTATGTGCTCGGTCACTTCTTTTACGTCGTCGCTGAATAGCAGAAGATCCATGTCCTCTTCACTGATTGTGCGTTCTTCAATCATACGGTTGACATGGTTGATGATGTCTTGGTGAAAATCTACCCCCATCACGACGATCGGAAATTGCTCGATTTTTTTTGTTTGAATCAAGGTCAGTGTTTCGAAAAATTCGTCCAACGTGCCAAATCCGCCAGGCAGGACGATAAAAGCAAACGAATACTTGCGCAACAGTTCCTTGCGCACAAAGAAATAATCCAAATTGACGAACTTATCAAGATAGGGGTTTTCCTTTTGTTCATGTGGTAACACGATGTTGCATCCCACGGATAACCCCCCCGCATCGCGAGCACCGCGATTAGCTGCTTCCATGATGCCGGGGCCGCCTCCTGTCATGATGGCAAAGCCCAATTTGGAGACTTCAGCAGATACTTCGCGAGCAAGTTTGTAGTAGCGATGGTCTTCACCAAAACGAGCCGAACCAAATACGGTTACGCAGGGGCCGATGAAATGCATAGTACGAAAACCCTTCACAAACTGTTGAAACACACCTATAATGTACTTTAACTCGTTCCATCGTGAACGTGCACCTCTTAGAAATTTCTTCTCTTCGTTATTATTATCGTTTGCTTTGCTCATGCTTATCTGTTTTTATGGTTAATCAAATCGTTTGTCAGTGCCGTAGCTTCGGCGATTACCCGTTTCTTTTTCTGTGTGGGGATAGATAAGGCATCCAGTATTGCAGGTCGCTCTACTAACTCCTTGACCAAGATGCAGCCCTGCTGCAGCAAGGTTTCCCGTTCGCGTTTCAGAAGGGTCGTCAGACAGGTAATGGGGTAGAGGCCGGCACTATCGACACGTACTTTGATGCTCGACTCCTTCGGGTAGTCCCATCCCAATAGGCGGATGCCGTAGTATTCGCCAAAACGGATGGAATCCGTGGTCCAATACGTGTTGGTAACTAGCCAGCCTTCCGAAAAAGGTCGCTTACGACCAAAATATTCATAATGTATGCCCTCCGTATCCTTGAATCGGGAAAGGAAATACATCGGTGTGGTCACACTGATTTTGGCATCCTTTGAATTGCGGAATTTGCATTCAATCAAAAGCTGATGATCCGCGTTCTGGGCTACGATATCCACCTCGTGCGATACGGCATTGCCTTGTATCTTCTGGCTGGTGACGGATTGGTAACCGAGGTACTCGAATATCTTAGCCATCCATTTTTCAAAATGGTAGCCCGCCGGCCCCAATTCCATAATCGCCCGTTTCAGGTTATACCGAGCTGCAAAGGAATTGGCTTTTTTCTTCAGAAACCGAAAGGCCAACTTGTATATGTCGCCGGTGGGCATACCCTCATAGAGGCAGGGGAGGATGGCCTGGAGTACATCCTGTACTTCCTGATCCGAAGCCCCTGATTTAGATAGCGAATGTTCCAAGCGTTTTACATCGAACTCTTCGAGCTCGCCTGAGTGTTTCCTTACGTTCATGCCATTTCCTATGATATGGGGCAAGATAATTTTTTTTCGTCGGGAAGCAAAACCTGAAAGGAAATACATATCCAATTATATTCCCAGTGGTTTATCGCTGTTCTGAGCCTACAGGTTCGTAGACTCAAATGGCTAATGTTACAGATGTAAATCGGATAATTACGGTTTTTTTCGTTTATTCGCAAGGTAACCGATAAAGGCCCCGCTGTTGGTGCCGTTTATGTCGTATTGATACTTCACTTTTTCGAATTATGCTTAACATGACGTCTGTTTATACCGCTTTGCTGTCGATGGTATGTGTTTCCTTTTCTTTGGCGCGGGCACAAGATACACCCGATCCGGCAATTAAAGCAAAAGCGGATCGTATACACCAAGCGGTTTTTTCGCTAGATACACACGGGGATTTGCCCTACTTGATGTCCAATCGTCCGGATTTTGATGTTTCCCAGTGGAATGATGTGGAAGCAACTCGCTCGCAGATCGATTTGCCACGAATGCGCCACGGTGGGTTAGATGGAATGTTCCTGGCCGTGTACGTAGGACAGGGACCGCGTACTCCCGAAGGCAACGAAGCGGCTATTGCCGAAGGTTTGAAGCTTTTCGAATTGGTCCACGGCATAGCGGAAAAATATCCGGAAATGGCGGGTATTGCCACCAGTGAAGCCGAAGGGAGAGCCCTGAAGAAGGCCGGTAAGGCTGCTCTTTTCATCGGGGTCGAAAATGGATACGCTATAGGCAACGATTTGGGTATGTTAAAGAAGCATTACGATTTAGGAGCGCGGTACATGACCCTTTCCCATACTCGGAATAATGATATCTGCGACTCGTCTACGGATACCCCGGAGCATGGTGGATTAAGCGATTTTGGTAAGGAAGTAGTCAAGGAAATGAATCGCTTGGGGATGATTATCGACGTTTCCCATATTTCGGATGATGCGTTTTTCGATTGTATCAAATATTCTAATGCGCCGATTGTCGCTACACACAGCTCAGCAAGGGCGCTGTACGATCACCCTCGCAACCTTTCGGACGAGATGATCATCGCGCTCGCGAAAAAAGGTGGTGTCTTACAGATGAACATGTTTAGCGCATACCTGAAAGACGATAGTCCGGAGCGTATTGCGGCTATGGAAAAGATTAATGCGGATTTTCCGATGGTGGAAGGCGTGTCAGAAGAGGTGCGGCAGGCAAGAAGAGCCGCTGTGGCTGAGCTCAATCAGACGCACCCTTACCAACGCGCCACGCTTGAGATGGTTATGGATCATATTGATCACGTCGTGGAGTTGGTGGGTATTGACCACGTGGGCATCGGGCCGGATTTGGATGGAGGCGGAGGTGTCGTGGGGATGTATGACGTGAGCGAAGCTGCCAACGTAACCTACGAGCTGGTAAAACGTGGATATAGCGAGGAGGATATCGAAAAGATATGGGGTGGCAACTTTTTCCGGGTTATGAAATCCGTTGAGGAAACGGCACGGTGTATTTTGGACTCCAGTTTTTAGCGTAAATTGAATATGGCTTATATTTTTGGGACAATATTCGGCTTATTGGCCGTTATATTTGGTGCGTTTGGCGCCCATGCACTGAAAAAGAAATTCACACCCGACCAGCAGCAGAGTTTTGAGGTAGGGGTAAGGTACCAGATGTACCACGCCATTGTTTTGGTGGTCATTGGCCTGCATGGCGAATTTTCGACAGCGACTACCTGGCTATTTGTTGCCGGTATAATCCTGTTTTCCTTCAGTATTTATGGTCTATGCTTGACATCAGCTCTTGGCAGGAAATGGCGCTTCCTCGGGCCGATAACACCGTTAGGCGGTTTGTTGTTGGTCGCGGGGTGGTTGATGCTGCTGCTTTCCTTTAGTAGTGGGGCGAGCTAGGGGGCTGCTAACTGACTGAGGGATATAACACAACTTTGCGCGGCTAAATTAGTCCGCTCAACGCCAATGCTGGCATAAGGGGTTAACGTAGCTCCCGATTCGCAGCACATAGTCCTTATGGCTTGCTGCGCATACAATGGAAATATTCGCATTGTTTAACACAGCAAATACAAAAGCGTACAAGCCAGATAGCAACCTTCCTCCAC
>CAZXSL010000137.1:0-8808 GCA_964643235.1 uncultured Sphingobacteriaceae bacterium
GACAGAAGATCAGCGGATGCCACCGCTCAGGGCAGTTCCTTCCACGATACAAGATTCTGGCCTGGTCGGCCGATTCCATTACCCTCGAAAACCGATTCGACCAACGGCCGATTCACATTCGGCGCACCGAAACCATTACCTGCATACCTAAAAAGCGTTGGGAATAACCCCAAAGGCTGTCGCACTTTGGCAACAAGGATCGTCTATATATGAAACCAAGGGGATTAAACCATGAAATACCTAAAAACGATTACCCGGTCCATATTGCTGGCCGCCTGCGGAGGAGCATTACTTTTTTTCACGACTGGCTGTGAGAAAGACGGTTCGCTTGGTTCATTTACTAATACGGAATGGCATTTTGTACGCAGTATAGACATCCATACGGGGGAATCTACCAGCTACTTCGGAGGCGACGATCCGTATCGACTTACCTTCGATACGGAGGACACGTTTTCGCTAAGCCCTTCTTGCAATTATTCAGGAGGAGATTACGAAGTGGGGGAAAACCGCATCTCGTTTACGAGAATTGGACCTGGCACAGAGATGTACTGCCAAAGCCTCTCAGATTGGGAATCCTTTTTCCTGACACGCCTATCAGACTCGCGCAGCTACGTCGCAACAGGCAGCACCTTGGTCCTCTCCAGCGACGGCCACCGGCTATATTTCCAACGGGTGCGTTAAAACGAAAAAAGGTTGCCACGCATAATACGCGGACAACCTTATAAATCTTTTCCGAAACCCGGTTTCCGGGCAGTTCAACTAAAACGGCAAATCATCATCCTTACCGTCGTCTGACGAGATATCAACGGTTGGCGGCGGAGGCGTACCCCCCGGCAGTGAATCGTTGGATGGCGGCGGTGCCACCGGTGTTGTCGTTATCTTATTAACCCGCCAAGCCACGAGCGAGTTGAAATATTTCGTTACCCCTTCCCTATTGGTCCATGGACGCCCACGAAGGTTGAAGAAAACTTCGACTTCCTCGCCTACGCTCAGGTTGTCGAATATCGCAGTCCGATCTTGTGTGGCTTCAAACGCTATATACTCCACAAACTGCGGGTTTTCCGCATATTCGATAACCAAATCCCGCTTCCTGAATGTGTCCGTGACCTGCTGTACCTCACCTATTTCGTGAACTTTTCCTCTTATTTCCATGTTTAACTATTTTATTAAACCGTAAAACTACACATTTTTAGCGGACAATAATGACTAACTTTGCCAAAATCACATGGAAGTTTTCAACACCCCACACAAGGTCATCATTACCTGCAACAAGCGGCTTTCGCCTTATTTGCAAGAGGAAGTATCGGGACTCGGATTTGACATCAAGCGTGCGTTCCACACTGGTGTGGAGCTATCTGCTACGGTCAATGACTGCATCCGGCTCAACCTGAACTTGCGTTGTGCAAGCCAGGTCTTGTATTCGCTCCGTTCGTTTACCGCCAAGGATGGCGACGAACTCTACAAATTCCTGGTGGATATAGCCTGGGAAGAACTCATTGCGTTTGACGGATATGTCTCCGTGACATCCAACGTCAACAACCCGACGATTACGACTCCACTATTTGCAAACCTGAAAGTCAAGGACGCCATCGCCGACCGCATCAAGGAACGCAAAGGCTTGCGGCCAAATAGCGGCCCTGATCTGCACAAAACTGTTGTCCACCTTTATTGGCAAGGCGACAAAGCCGAAATATTTCTGGACACTTCAGGCGAAACCCTAGCCAAGCACGGCTACCGAAAGCACCCGGGCAAGGCCCCTATGCTGGAAGCTTTAGCCTCTGGCGTAGTCTATGCCAGCAAATGGGACCGCAAATCTCCATTTGTCAACCCCATGTGTGGGGCAGGCACCTTAGCTATCGAGGCGGCTCTCATCGCCACAGGTCGCAAACCCGGCCTTTTTCGGATGAACTACGCGTTCATGCACATCCTCGGGTATGACGAAGAGGTCTTTTTCGCCGAACGTAGACTGCTGAAAGAAGCCGTGGATAAAAAAGCTGAGGTCCGGATCATCGCTACCGACATCTCCAAGGAAGCCGTGGCCATTGCCGAAGCCAATGCCAAAACTGCCGGTGTCGACCGTTTGATCTCCTTTTCTGTCTGTGATTTTGCCGACACGGAAATACCGGAACAACCAGGTGTCGTGGTTTTCAACCCCGAATATGGCGACCGTCTCGGCACACATTCCAAACTCGAAGTCACTTATGGCCGTATGGGCGATTTCATGAAACAGGAATGTAAGGGATATACCGGCTACGTGTTTACGGGTAATCCGGATCTAGCAAAGAAAATCGGACTGAGGGCGTCCCGACGAATCGAATTCTATAATGGCAAACTAGACTGCCGACTGCTGGAGTACGAATTATACGACGGCACAAAACGAGCCCCGGCCGAATAGCATGGACGAAACATCACGTCAACATATCGAGCTGACCGCGGCATACGTCAGAAAAAGCTTGCAAAACGCCGAATCGGGACACGACTGGTGGCACATCCTCCGTGTATGGAACAATACCAAGCTCCTCTTGCAATATGAAGACGGAGACCGCTTGGTGTGCGAACTAGCGGCTTTATTACACGATATTGCCGACAGCAAATTCCACGGTGGCGACGAGCACATCGGCCCCACCCTTGCCGGCCAATTTCTACAACAATTGGGTGTAGCAGCGGACATCATCGAACACGTCAAAGCGATCATCAGCAACATGTCGTTCAAGGCAAGCTTGGGGACAGTCGTTTTCCACTCCAGGGAGCTAGCTATCGTACAGGATGCGGATCGACTGGACGCTATTGGCGCCATCGGCATAGCCCGGGCATTCAATTACGGCGGATACAAAAACCACGAGATATACAACCCCGAAATCAAGCCTGCATTGGCACAAACCAAGGAGCAATACAAAAGCAGTACGGCTCCCACCATCAACCATTTCTATGAAAAATTGCTGCTGCTTAAAGATAAGATGAACACCCCCGCGGCCAAACGACTGGCCGAACGCCGGCACCGCTTCATGGAGCAGTTTCTAGACCAGTTTTATGCCGACTGGAACGGCACCGATCCGCTCAAGGGTTAACATTAGTAGAATTAGTATATCCGGCTAACCAGTATGGCTGTCTCCTGTGCCGCCCTTTGGTTGAACTCCTCGGTCAGGCTTTTGTGGTTAATCAGGTCGACAATCGTACCGATATAACAAAAACCGATGGTCAGGAAGTAGATGACACCCATGGCAATGTGGCCCAGGACAAACCGCTGTATCCCCGCTATGCCGATGAACCCCAATAAGGTAAACAACAGGATATCCTGTGCTTTTTTCCGCTTGCCGGCATAGATGGCCATAAAATCGCGAAACTCGTTGTCTGAAAATTCGGCCGTGAGCGGATGAAGATAGGCTATCTCCTCAGGAGAAACTCCTGGAAGGGATAAAAATGCGTTACGACGATCCATAATTCTTTTGTTTAAATGTCCTCAATTCTTTTTTTGCCAACATATATATCCGGTACAACAGCACGCTAAACACTGGGATTCCCATCATATGCATCTGAAGCGAACCCAACACGTCGCCATGCATCAGTAAGGTAATTGAGCGCCCCAACCCACAACCCGGGCACCAGCTGAAACCGGCAGCCCCCAACGGGCACAACGTATGGTGGTACTCAGCCGGATTAGCAAAATATAACAGCACCAATGCGACCACCCAACACCCTAGCTCAATCGGCCATCTCGAAAACGTCATCCTCGTGCTCCTCTCCATTGGCTCATATCCTACCCATTTGATAAATTATCGGCAAAAAAGTTACAATAGAATTCACATTTCCTTTATCTTGGTTTTGTAACTATGCATTTTCGGAATTTCAGATACAAATAAAATGAACACAAGATATTTTTTGAGACTTGCAATATGGTATCTATGCAGCCTACCGATAGCCGCTATCGCACAGACACCGGCCGACTCGGCCCTGTTGGCGGGCGTATCTTGGCATAAGGAACAAATACAGCCGGGGCTGCTATGGAAAAAAGCCCATATCGACGGGCTTTTCGACTCCAAACAGTCGATTAACCTGCTGGAAATAGACCTATCCGTTCCCCAGCGCCGGATTGCCTTCGCCGGATTGGCCGACGGCTTGCAGCTGACCAGCACTTTTGCGGCCGAAGCCAGCGCACAAGCCGCTATCAACGCTACATTTTTCGACATGAAAAACGGCGGCTCCACTACCTTCTTGAAGATAGACGGCAAAATCCTTAACGAAACTTCCCTTTTGCTACCTAACGGTACCAACCACGAGCGGTCCAACGGTGCGTTGTTAATAGACGACGCACGTGCAACAATTATGCAGGGGGATGGCAAAACAATCGGGTGGGACAAGCAAATAGCAGCTGACAATGTCATGGTTTGCGGGCCGGTACTATTACTGGGCGGCGCAACCGTTCCTTTGGGCCAAAACGCATTCAATGACAACCGCCACCCCCGGTCAGCTGTAGGCATCACAAACAATGGTAAAATCATCTTGATAACCGTGGATGGCCGAAACACGCAGGCACACGGCATGAGCCTGCCTGAATTGGCGTTTATACTCCAGCAAATGGGCGTGCAAGATGCCCTTAACCTAGACGGTGGCGGGTCCACAGCACTTTACATCCAAGGAAAAAACAATAACGGTATCGTCAACTATCCATCGGACAACAAGGAATTTGACCACAATGGGGAGCGCAAAGTAGCGAATGCTATATTAGTATTTTAATCCCGAAACGATATTATTTGATTATCTTTACCTAACATAATTCCTACAAATAAACCGTTCAATTTGAACGCAAAACCAGTAACATGAGTACCAACACACGTATTACCTTTATTTTAACCGTTTGCACCATGTGGATAGCCTCTTCATGCACCACGCGTCACGTATCTGCACCTCAATTCTTGGAAAACCAAGTCATTGCCCACCGCGGGGCATGGAAGACACCCGGGTTGCCACAAAACTCCATTGCCTCCCTTCATGAAGCCATCCGATTGGGATGTTCCGGAACCGAGTTTGACGTGCATCTGACGAAGGACGACGTGCTGGTAGTGAACCACGATGCGGACTTCCTTGGCATCGATATTGCCACGTCGACCTACGAGGAATTGTTGGCAAAAAAACTACCCAACGGCGAGTCGATCCCCACCGCTAGGGATTACATCATCGAGGGTATGAAACAACAAAAGACGAAATTGATATTCGAACTCAAGACCTCTTCCTTGGGCAAAGAAAGAACCCTGCAATCCGCAGACCTGGCCGTCGCGTTGGTCAAGGAACTGGATGCCGAAGACTGGATCGAGTATATCCTATTCGATTATGATGGCGCAAAACGTGTCATCGAACTCGATCCCAACGCCAAAGTATGGTACTTAATGGGCGATGTGGCACCACAACAGGCCAAAGCAGACGGTTTCTACGGATTGGATTACCATTTCACGGTATTCCGCGATAAGCAGCCCACTTGGATTCAAGAAGCTAAAGACGTCGGATTAGCCATTAACGCCTGGACCGTCAACTCCCGTGAGGAAATGACTCGTTTATTGGACCAACATGTGGAATTCATTACAACCGACGAACCGGAATTATTATTTGAAGTACTGGCAGAACGCTAAACGAAAACAAACAATGATATGTGGGTGCACAGCCACCCGCATACCATTGTTTTGGCATGTTCCACACAAAACGCTGTATCAAAAACAACAATTCTTGCGAGATAAATCGGCGCACATAACTCTAAAACACTGAAGACTAGCGCTTCTGAATCTTTCAACACAACCTTGACTGATAACTTGTCAGCTGATAAAAGCATAATTTGAGGTAATTAGGAATCTGGATTTAGGCACGATTAAAAAGCTTATTCCCGCCCCCCAGATCATACGCAGACACATTATAATCTCGCTACCACCCCGTTTTTACAACACACCATGACACATGGCACAGGAAAAAAACCTAAATTAGCTTTTTCAATTAAAAAAACAGAAACAACGAACTATGCTCCCAAAAATCAATTTTACAGAAACGCAAGCCTATCAATACCTGGCGGATCACTATGTGGACATTGCCCCCAAACACCTCAAGGAGTTGTTTGAGGCAGATCCGGATCGGTTTGACAAATTCTCCCTGACCTTTGGCGACATCCTCTTTGACTATTCAAAAAACCGGATTGATGATACAACCAAGGCCCTGTTGATCCAGCTTGCACGGGAGTGCAAATTGGATGAAGCTATCGAAGCGATGTTTGCCGGCGACCCGATCAATGCGACGGAAAACCGTGCCGTCTTGCACACGGCGTTACGCCATCCAGGTACCTCACCCGTCACGACAGGGGGCAAGGACGTGATGCCCGAAGTACGAAGCGTACTGGCTAAGATGGAGGAATTTTCCACAAAAGTCATCGATGGCACATGGAAGGGATACACCGGCAAGGCCATTACCGATGTCGTAAACATCGGAATCGGAGGTTCCGATCTGGGGCCCGTGATGGTTACGGAAGCATTGCGCCCGTATAAAAACCACCTCAACCTCCATTTTGTCTCCAATGTTGACGGCACACATATCGTCGAGACACTGAAACGAGTCAATCCGGAAACAACCATATTTTTAATTGCATCCAAAACGTTCACGACACAAGAAACGATGGCTAATGCCCATTCGGCTAGGCGGTGGTTCCTGGATTCGGGCGCTGTCGATGGCGATGTGGCCAAACACTTCGTGGCCCTGTCAACAAACACCCAAGCCGTGTCCGACTTCGGAATCGATACTCGGAACATGTTTGAGTTCTGGGATTGGGTAGGCGGTCGCTACTCCTTGTGGAGCGCTATCGGACTGTCCATCGCCCTGAGCATCGGATATACCAACTTCGAGCAATTGCTAGCAGGCGCCCACGCTTCGGACACACACTTCCGGCAAACGGCTTTTGAAGAAAACATCCCGGTCATCATGGGTGTACTGGGTATTTGGTATAACAATTTCTTTGATGCTGAAAGCCATGCTATCCTGCCTTACGACCAATATATGCATCGTTTTGCAGCGTATTTCCAACAGGGTGATATGGAAAGCAATGGCAAGTACGTGGACCGTAACGGTGCCCGTGTCGATTACCAAACCGGACCGATTATATGGGGCGAACCGGGCACAAACGGACAACATGCGTTCTACCAATTGATCCACCAAGGAACCAAACTGATTCCGGCCGACTTCATTGCGCCGGCACAGACCCATAACGCCCAAGGCGAGCACCATACCCTCCTCATGTCTAACTTCTTTGCACAAACCGAAGCCTTGATGAACGGTAAGGATGAAGACGAGGTTGTCAGCGAATTACGTGCTGCAGGCTTATCTGCAGGCGAGATCGACGAGTTAAAAACGTTCAAAGTGTTCGAGGGCAACCGACCAACCAACTCGTTCCTAATCAAAAAGATAACCCCCTACACTTTAGGAAGTCTGATTGCCTTATACGAACACAAGATATTCGTGCAGGGTATCATCTGGAATATCTACAGCTTCGACCAATGGGGTGTCGAACTCGGCAAACAATTGGCTGGAAGAATATTGCCCGAATTGCGGACTGAAGACACGGTAGATGCCCACGACTCGTCGACCAACGGTTTGATCAACCGTTATAAACACTGGCGTTAAGCGTAAGCTGCGTATATTCGGATGTTTCGGCAGTTGGACATAGTTGCAGACCGCCAAGTAACGGTGGGCGGACAGGATTACCTGTTCTTCGGGGGCACTGCATACCTGGGTTTGAACACCTACCTACCCTTTGTCGACCTCTTCAAAAAAGGGGTCGACCTTTTTGGCGTCAACAACGGTAATTCCCGCAGCAACAATGTCCAGTTGGCGATTTACCCGGAAGCCGAAGCCATTGCTGCAGACCGCTTTGGCATGGCCGACGCCATCGTGGTATCCAGCGGGTTCTTAGCTGCACAACTAGCGGTGCGTTACCTCGCCCAGCAGTACGATGAAATATGCTATGCGCCCAATACCCATCCGGCGTTATGGCTCGACGGCGAACCGGAAACGGCAAATGAAGATTTCGTGCAATGGCAAAGTCGGCTTGTGGAGCGTATCAACACAAGCGGTAAAACCCACTTTTTGATTATAAGTAACACACTGGAATCACTTGTGCCGAAGCGCCATGATTTCCGGAGGTTCCAACAGATACGAAAAGACAAACACATCCACTTCCTGTTAGACGACTCGCATGGCATCGGTCTTCAAGATGGGAACACGTACTGGAAGGAGGTATACCCGGTACCCGAGTCGGTTCATACCAGACTGACAGTGGTAGCTTCGATGGCCAAAGGTTTGGGGTTGGACGCAGGGCTTATCCTTTCGGATAAAAACACGATCGCGGGGTTAAGGAGTTCGGCTGCATACCGTGGCGCCTCCCCTCCACCCCCGGCCGCCATGTACGCTTTCATACACGGAACATCCATCTATGCCGAACGACGAGCGAAGCTTCGCGATAATATGACCCAATTTGTAAAAGAGATTAACGGCATGAACTTCCAATACATGGATGGATTTCCGGTTTTTCATAGCCCAGACCAAACGCTCTACGAACGGTTGCACAGTTCCCGCATTGTGATTTCCAGCTTCCGATATCCCTCGCTTCGCGACTCGCTATACAACCGCATCGTCATCAGTGCGGCACACAATCCGGAAGACATCCGCCATTTGCTGCATGCGCTGAGGTAGACATATGGGGCACACGAAATGATTTCTGCGACAACAGGAGAAAAAAACGACCATCCTTGTCTTGTTCGGGAATGTTCCCGACTTGCTTTG
>CAZXSL010000138.1:0-8805 GCA_964643235.1 uncultured Sphingobacteriaceae bacterium
AGTCTCCATACGTGCGGGAGGTATCCCAAGTCGTAATACCATTCGCTGCTGCAGTAGCCAGTACTTGGGTGCCCACGTCGTCTGCTGGCTTGCCGTCCGTATTCGCAATGCCGTAGTTCATGCCGAGTTGGACAGTGCCCAATGTTAGGGGTGTGACAACCAAACTCATTGCGATCCTCCTGTTTGATCGCCTAGACCCAAAATTTCTGGCGTGCGGACCCCAGGACGGATCTCTCCACTTATGTAAGAGGTTTTTTCATTCCATAAGACCGTGGGAAGCGTTACGCGGCTTCCCGGTTTTTCGGTTTCTGTACCGAATGACCACAGGTCGTCTGCAGGGTTGTACCAGACGAGCGTTCTGTCGATGCCAGGGTGGTTAGGCGGATCGGTATGCAGTGCGGTTAAGCGGTCAACCCCGCCCCAGAACAGCATTTGGCCGTCAATGAGGGGAGCGGGATTGGCACCTGCCGACACACCTTTTGGCATATCGCCTAGTGGTGTCCATTGGCCAGTCCAAACACCGTTTTCGTGGATAGGGGTGAATCGATGGACATCTTCCAAGACGTGGCGCCTAGACGTTCCTTTTTCCGTTGTCCACGTGGTTTCTCCACTGAACATATATAACTCGCCAGCGTAAGAGCCCGTTACGGGGAACAACCGGGCTTCACCTGCCCAAGTGGGTAGTGGAAACCAGCCCGCGTCGGGATTCTCCATATCGAGGCCGTAGCACACGTTAAGTGGTGGCCCAGTTGGCGACTCCATCCCTCCCACGACAACGAGCAGGGATCCAACGGATGTGCCGGCCATGTTGGCCAGCGGCTGGGGCAAGCTAGGGCCTGAGTCTAACTGAAGCGTATTGTTGTCCCAATGTAATACTAAAACGTCGCTACGATGTTCGGTAGGGGTACTGCCCCCCACGAGGTAAATGCGGTCGTTATAGGATCCCGTGACGCCGTATCCCAGCCCGAATGGTAATCGGACCGTACTGGTCTCCCATTCTTCTGCGCCAGGGTGCAAGACGTAAACGTCATCGTGCCACGCTTTTTTTCCACCCTCCCAAGGATAACCGGCGGGGAAGTTGGCGCCGCCGGCGACGACGAGACGGCCACTGGTGACGCCGGCAAACATTCCTGCTCTACCCAGTGAATCGGGCAAATCAGGCAAACGATGCCAATCTAAGGTCTGTGCATTTGATTCGGCCATGATGGTGGTCGCTACGATCAATCCTATCGTTTTCATAGTTATGTTTTTCCAGTTCATGTATTCTGCAAAGTAAGTTTGATAAGCATCCCCGGACCGGGCTCTCCACTCCCGCCAGTGACGTACAACGCATTGCCCGTTCCAAAGCATAAGTTGCTTGTCAAAGGTATACCGGTAGGTAGCGAGGCGAGTAACTTCCCTGCCGGGCTGATTACTTGTACGGCACTCATGCCGTAATGCGCCACCCAAATACGGCCAGTTTTATCCATGGCCAATCCATCGGGAAGGTTGCTGCTTAATTGACCATCAGGATGGGTAGGTAACCGGCACCATATATCCCATGCCTTGGGATCTGAATTATTTAAGTCGATTCGAATTATCCGGTTAGCATAACTTTCGGCGATAAAAAGGTATCGGTTGTCGGCTGAGAGTACTAGGCCGTTAGGATAGTCAAGTCCGTGCGCTACCACGCACTCAACGCCCTCCGGTGTGATACAAAATACCGTACCGTCTTCTCGTACCGAGTCCGTAAAAAATATGCCGCCACGGTTGTCGATGATCACATCATTGGGCACTCGTATCCTTTCCCCGGCACATGTACCGGTGACGACGTCGTCCAAGTATTTGCCGGTAGGGTCGAGCCGGACTAATCGCCCGTTTTTGCTGTCGCATACGTAAAAACCTCCATCGAATTGAGCTTGCCCGTTCGGATACCCATCGAAATCAACATAGTCGATCCGATTACTCAATTGCCAATACCCCATCTGCCCACCGCTAAGCAGGGTGAAATGAACACCGCCCTGCTGGTTAAAAACGGGTCCTTCGGTATAATAATCGCCATCATATAGTACTTCGCGCTCGATGGTCAGCGGTAATCCAAAATCAAGCTCCATCATTCAATTCAAAAGGAAATAAAGGTTTGCGTCGGTATGTGTAGGCGAGTTGGGTAATATCCGCACGGCTCTCTCCAGGAGTGTCGACCTTAATTATAGTCTGGCAATAGCGAGCATAGGCTGCAATGGGTGCGTTTACACCTTTAGCAATGATGGCATCAAATGTGGCAGGGCTTAAATTAAAATACTTCATCTGATTGACACTGAAAGGTGGGATACGAAGGCTACTGACCATTAATATGCTCCCTGTGTTGGTTTCACAAATGAGCGTCTCGCCCATATCGAAACGGGTTTGTCCGCCATGTTGGGGCTGGTCTTCGCTGAACTTCCCATCTACACGATCGAGGAGTTTGACTGCTAGTTTCCATTCGTCCAGCTCCCCGCCGTGCTGACCGCGCAACCACAGGGTAAAAGTTTCCCCAATGGTGACTCTTGCAGCGTCTCGAACGGCATCCGGATTGGGTTGGTAGCTGAAATAACGGAAACGTCCATCGGCTTCCAGCGCCTTGACCAAACCTAACCCGCGGCCGGATGTGCCGCCACCAATGTTGTCGCCCATATCCAGCAACAATACGGGTTTGGCGAGGGTGGGAAGTTGAAGAATAACGTCGTTGATTCCCTTTTTGGGGCCCACCAACAGGAGCTTTAAATTCGTAATAAAGTCTGCAATTCGCTCGGCTACGGTTGGCTCCCGTATTTCGCGGTCATAAACCACAATGACGGATGTGCCCATCTCCGGAACATCTGCATAGGGGAATCCTAGTGCCACACTCGCCGACAGTATCCCGCTTTCTGCTTCGCACTGCCGTACATAATCGTAAATGTCTTTACTTGGTGATTCATCGGTCCACTGTTGCTCAATTCCGACCACTAAGGGAAGTTGGATGAGCTGTTGGCGGGGGAAGATTTCGCCTCTTAAACGTTTAACCATTAGAATGGCCGCTTCCCGGCCTCTCGCGCGTTGGTCAAGGTGCGGGTTTTGTTTGTAGGCAACTAAGGCGTCTGTATTGTCGACCATTTTTTGGCTCACATTGGCGTGCAGGTCTAAGGTGCCTATAATGGGAATGTTCCACCCCAGCTCTTCGCGAATGGCGGCGAGCCAATACCCATCCATGTCGCGTTCTGTTTCGCTGACACCAGCACCGTGAGGAACGACCAAGCACCCGTCTACAGGCAGTATTTCGCGCAAACCAGCAAGCATACCATTCAATAGCGTCTCAAAGGCTTCAGCCGATACGCATCCGCCGGGGGTTGCTTCGGCAACCATGATAGGGACCACATCGATCGCCTCCTCATCCATCACCTCAAGCATACCACCGATTTCATGGTGCGCCTCGGCATATTCCTTACGGATATCACCGTGCCATAACCAGTGGCCATTCCGGAAATCCTCGAGTGTTGTCGGCTCGGTAATAAAGGTGTTCGATTCATGGTAAATACCTAATAAAGCGACGCGATAACTCATGTTATTTATTGCTTTTTGACTACTGCAATAGCATCCACTTCGAATTTTAGTAAATCGCCGAG
Source organism: uncultured Sphingobacteriaceae bacterium (assembly GCA_964643235.1). Classification (GTDB taxonomy): domain Bacteria; phylum Bacteroidota; class Bacteroidia; order Sphingobacteriales; family Sphingobacteriaceae; genus CAYRGQ01. The sequence continues at coordinate 3,621 of CAZXSL010000138.1, forward strand.
GCAACCAATCAACGTGGTGCGTGCAGGAAAGGGTGCACGAAAATATTCCCGGTAAATTGCATTAAAAAGAGGTAGATCTTCTTGGCGAGCCACATAATTACGTACTTGGACAACATCTTCAAAGCCTAAGTCGGCTCCCGCTAGGATCTTGCCGAGATTGTCAAATGAACGGCGGCATTCTTCCTCAAAGGTGCCCGCGACAATGTTGCCCTGATCATCTACCGATGCCTGTCCGGAGATAAAAACAAAATTACCCACTTGTACTCCAGGGGAGAAAGGCAGGTGGCTGTGTGGCACGCCCGCTCCTGTGATTATTTCTGCTTCTCGCATACCCGTTATTTATCCGCGACGAGCCAGCCGTCTATTTTATCCAAAATTTCTTGTACTTCTTTGTCGTCCCAATCGCGCTGATTCAACCCGAGCGGCGCCTTGGTAACACCGATATCGATGTTGTATTTCATCAGCATTGCTTTTCTGAGAAATGGCCAGATGTTGGGCAAAACGTGTAGAATTACCGCTTGGAAGTCGAGCATAAAGCCGGTGGCACGTTTGACGTCGCCGTTCTTGAAGTCGGACAACATTTGCTGACACACTTCGCCCCAAAGGTTGTAAAAGGTTCCGATTGCGCCGTCGGTGCCACATAAGGCGGCATGGCACATTAATTCATCAGCTCCGCTGAATAAACGCAAACGATCGCCAGCACGAAGTCGTATAGCGCTAATTTCCAATAGTTGCCCTGTGGTCAGCTTCATGCCACGAACGTTAGGAATCTGTAACAAGGCATCGATAAATGCCGGGATGTCGCCCATGGTGTTGTTGCCAAGTTGATAGGGGTAAAAGGGAAGGGCTGTGGAGGTCGCAATTTGACGATAATGCTCCAGAGCTGTGGCGGTATTTCCCGAAAAATATATCGGCCCTACGGACGATACGGCAGCTGCACCGTGCTTTTCCGCATGCTGAGCCAATCGTACCGACTCGTCAGTAGTCAGCGAACCCACTTGTACCATAACCGGAACCCGGCCCGCTGCAGTTTGCAAAACCGTTTCTGCCACTTCTTTACGCTGTTCTTCCGTGAAGAGTACACCTTGGCCCGTGGAACCAAGAATATATAATCCGTCCAGTTTCTGGCTGATTAGTAATTCTGTCAACGCTTTGACTTGATCTAAGGCAGGCGCTCCCCCCTCGGCCACAGGGGTAAACATCGCAGGCCATAATCCACTTAATTTGTCGTTCATGCTTTATTTTTTATCATTTTATTTATTACATCGACCAAGGCATTTTCATTGTCTAAGAATGCATTGGTGCTTTCTTTTGCTATTCGCTCAGCTGAGCGTAAATCTTTGAAACCGTGGCCCGTTATGATGCACACGATGGGGCGATCGCCCGTTAGTCGGCCCGAGCGGATAGATTCCACGGCACCTGCTAGCGCCACTGCACCGGCAGGTTCACAAAAAATCCCTTCTAAAGTGGCCAGTTTATGCTGGTATTCCCACACCAGCTCATCATTGACCACGATGCCGGTTCCGCCGCTCTTGCGGCAGGCGTGAACCACATCGGTGCCGTCTAGTACGTTTGGTACTTGCAGACCGCTAATTCGGGTTTGGCTGACAGCGACAGCAGCTGCTTGGTTACTGCCCTGCGCCAATGCGCTAGCTATGGTATCGTTTCCTCGGGGTTGGACGCAATGGATGCGCGTAGGGCTAACATGGTGTTTGTCCTCCCATACCGCAAAACCACGAGCCACAGCCAATGTAAGTCCACCGCCGCCGGCGGGTACCAACACATCCGCAGGTTGCCCCAATGTTTCGGCTAGTTCGTAGGCAATGGTTTGTACGCCCTGCATGCCGAATGGGCTGTATCGGTATGCGCTGATTTGAACCAGGGTTTGGTGTTGCGCCGCTAGTTGGTTTAATGATGCCATGATCGAATCCGTCTTTTCGCGGTCAATACCGAAATCACGGACCATCAGAGTAGCAGCACCATATAACTGCATTTGCTGAAGCTTCCCTTGGGGGGCACCGTCAACCACGGCCATAATACATTTAATTCGAGCCGCTGCACAATAGGCTGCAAGTGCCGCTCCCGTGTTACCGCTCGATGTAGCAATACAGAACGAGTTGTCCCGTTGCAGCATATCGGAGAGGGCTAAAGCGGCAAAACGATCTTTGTAAGAGCCCGTAGGATTGAGATTCTCTAACTTAAAATAGAGGTTATCGATGCCCAATGCACGGCCAATATGTTTAGACTTGACCAATGGGGTGGCACCTTCTCCTAGCGACAGGCGGGATGCTGTGGCTACCTGAGGGAGTAATTCGTGATATTTCCAGATTCCTTCCAAGATCGATTCGCTTTATAGGGTGTTTACCAATCGACCAACGTATTCGGCGTTGACCAGATAACGCGGGCGTTCCAAACCGACCCGTCAGCGCCACGTGGATGAGGTTGATCGCCAATCATAAACTCGGCATCGGTAACCCAGGATTCATCAGCTGTTATCGCCGATGCGCCGAAATTGCCCAACATCACACCTCGATCGGGCATTAATACTTGCTCCGTAGCGCGGATGACATGGAGTTTTTCGGGGTGAACTTGGGCGATAAACAAGGGGGCGCGGTGGCGAAATACATGGTCGTTATCTGCACCTTTGCGGGTGTATGTCAGAAAGATGCCACCACTATGCACCAGCCAGTGCGCTTGGGTGTTATAGCTCCCGAGTTCGCCCCCGTCGTCAAATTGCCAAGGGCGGACTTCATTCCAATGCAAGCCATCTTCACTTGTGGTCACATAAGCTCCGTCATTGTTCCGCAGGGTAAGGTAATATGCACCCCCATAGGTGGCAATGGAGGGCTCAACAAACCCCCGGCCGCCAACCATGGCTAGCTCAGTGCCGTGTTTGACGTATGTTAACGTCGAACCATCAAAGGAACACTCCAGTACCGTGACCGAATAATCGTCGTTGCCCGGGCCCCGGAAATAAACAGGCAGGAGAATGTTTCCGTTGGGTTTGATAATCCATTGTGTACATCCGGGGTTAACGGAATAGAATTTTCCATTTTCCTCGGGAAGGCCCTGGATAGTCGCCCAGGTGGTCCAACGGTTTTCAACCGGATCGAAGACGGTATAATTCGCATCGCGTGCACGGGGTTCATGAACCAGCTGCTTGCCTTCTTTGCTATACCGGACTTTAATCCCAATAGCGATAAGTTTGCCACTTTGTGCATGCCATCCTGGTGTGACGTCCGCCACCGCAACAGTGGTTCCATCGGGCTCATACCGCCAGGCTAACTCGGGTATCGCGGTAGGTTCCGTCCACGTTTTTCCCAAATCATCCGTTCTCATGTAATATAGTTCAGAGTAATAATCGCTTACATTGAGGTGTTTCTGTAAGGTCATGATCACTGCAGGGGCGCCCTCTTCCCCGAAATCGGGAATTGCTGCTGCACGGGGATGGAACCACCCGAATACGGGGTTTAATTCTTGTAGGGCAACATCGGTCTGGACACGAAAGGGGAGGATATCGAACCGGTGTTTTATGGAAACCCCCATGAGGCTCCCCATTGATACCAAAAGCAGGCAAGCAATTAGGCTATACGTGATATATGGATAACGCTTCATCTTAAAACTCTTTAGGAAACTGTAATTTTTTACTGCTGTATCGATTGAAATTATGGGTAAACCCGCCATCGGCCAGAAGGGTAGTGCCGGTGATAAAGGACGCGGCCTCTGAAGCTAACCAATGGATAGCGGCGGCAATCTCTTCGGGGCGCGCAGCACGACCTAGGGGGGTCATTTCGTTCATTTCGGCTTCCAAGTGGCGACTCACATCATTGCCTTCGTCGTCTCGGTAGTCGGCACTCATGTCGGTTAATACATTGCCAGGACTCACCCCGACAACACGGATGCCCTGACGCCCGTAACGGTTGGCCAACTCGTGCGTCAAGCTTTCAATGCCTCCTTTGCAGGCGATATAGGCTGGACTATAGCCCCCCGAACGTTGCGACATGACACTGGACACGTTGATGACAACTCCGCCTTCCGATTGTGCAGACATGACCTCAGCAACGTACTTGGTGAGGAATGCGGGCGCCGTTAGGCAAATACGCAACGTTTGTTCCCAGCGCTCCAAATTGATCGTGTGCATGGTTTCAATGGTGCGCCATGCCGCATTGTTAACTAATGCATCGATTCTTCCCCACCGGGCTGTGGTTTGGTCGACCACCGCCCTCCAGGATGACTCCAGTGCTAAATTGCCAGATACAACTAGCACTTCCGTATCAAACTCACGTTCCAAGGTGTCGCGCAAGGTGTTCAACTGGCTTTCGTTTCTGGCCATAACGGCAAGCCGGTACCCAGAGGCTGCAAATAATCGAGCAGTCTCATTTCCAATGCCGCGTGAGGCTCCACTAATAATGGCTACTTTTCCCATCGTCGATTACTATTTTTTTATATTCGGTTACCGGCATGATACCGCCAAGGGCATCGCCAACTTCTACAAAAGGGAGCTGTCGGAGTACAAACACGATCCCCGTACGCTTAGCGACGACGTCATGGCTGTCACCTGTTTGAGGATTCAGAATCGTCCCCAAAATGTCGCCCTGATTAAGGAAGTCGCCTAATTTTGTCTGCGTAACGAATATGCCTTTGTGATCCGCAGGTGTCATCCCTTGAAGGAAGCCGCTGTTAGGTCGATAGTCCTCTAACCAGTATTTCCACGTTGGAGGGTCTATATCTTCCTTGTACATTCCAAGTTTTGCCAACACCCGTTTTACCGCACGTATATATTCCTCGGCCACATGTGTGCGAAAACCAGTTCCCCCTCCATATTCTAAATAGATTGAGGGTATTCCCGCATCACGTGCAATGGACAGTGTTCGACCCGTTGGTTTATAATCGGTGCCCCATATCAAAGGCATGCCCGTTGCCTCAGCCAGTGCCTGTTGCTTACTGAGTATGGCGGGGTCGGGATGAAGCATATATCCTACCAAGGGATAAATATCCATCGCCATTCCGCCGGTATGCAAGTCGATAAGGATATCCGCAGAACGTATTTTTTCGGAAACAGCATAGGCAGCACGCTCAGACGGCGTGCCCGTTTCGTTTCCGGGACATATACGGGCTAGGTCCAAACCGTCTTCGCCGTAGCGACTCTTAGACAGATATGCCGAGGGGTTCGCAACGGGCACGA
>CAZXSL010000139.1:0-8800 GCA_964643235.1 uncultured Sphingobacteriaceae bacterium
CGTCGCAATCATACAGAAATGCTTTGTAATCTTTCGCTTTGCTGATGGTCGTGAGCCGCTCAAGTTGAAGCTCGGCGGCTGTTGGGTGTGTCATGGATTGTTCTTTTTTGCTTCTTTGTTGGGCTAAGTAGTCTCAGGCCGATTTTTTGGCTGATTTTCTTCTTCGTTTTTCCTTGATAATGAGTTCGAGCTCCCGGTTGGTTTGCCCTGCCACCGAGGTATTTTCTTCTGCACGCCTGAATAAATAAGGCATGACGGATTTTACCGGGCCGTAGGGCATGTATTTGGCTACGTTATAGCCGGCTTCGCCCAGGTTGAACGACAGGTGGTCGCTCATGCCCAGTAGCTGTGCAAAATGGATGTTGGGGTGGTTTCGTGCCAATCCGCGTTTGTCCATTTCGGTAGCCAACAGCGCGCTGCTGGCTTCGTTATGGGTGCCCGCCATCAGGCCAATGCGATCCAGGTTGTCCAGGCAAAACAGGATCGCCTGATCATAATCATGGTCGGTAGCTGCCTTGTCAGGCTGTATGGGGGATGGGTAGCCCATCGCCTCGGCACGATCACGTTCGATCTCCATGTAAGCTCCCCGCACCAGCTTAGCTCCGATCATAAATCCGTCGGTTCGTGCCAGGTAGAAATCCGCTTTCAGCGAGGCCAGCTTGTCGTGGCGGTAAATTTGGTATGTATTATATACGATGATTTTCTCGCGGTTGAACTTACGCATCATTTCGCGTGCGATATCGTCGATCGCGTCCTGTATCCAGGAATGTTCGGCATCGATTAAAATCTTCATGTCGGCATAGTGGCACGCTTGGCAAATACGCTTGATTCGGGCCACTACCCGTTCGTATGCCGCGGTTTCCTCTTCGCTAAGCGGTTTACCTTCACTGACTTTTTTGTACAGGTCGAACTTGCCTAAGCCGGTGGGTTTGAATACGCAAAACGAGATGTTCAAGTTTATCTTAGCGTAGGTTACCGTGCGCAGGATCTCCTCGCAGGTATCATCGAGGAATTCTTCGGATTCCTCGCCCTCGACGGAATAATCCAGAATGGTCGATACCCCTTGGGAGGCCAGCTGCTCGATGGCTGCCCGGCATCCGGAAATGGTTTCACCACCACAAAAATGCTTGAAAAAAGTGTTGCGGATAATGCCGGTAACCGGAAGCCCGGTCTTCAATGCAAAGTTCGTAATGGGCGGACCTACCCGGGTCAGAAAATTATTGGATATGACCCGAAAAACCCAATACGCCTGGTTCAGTGCTTTGTTGCTTTTACTGCGGAATGCAATTTCGGTATTCTCAAACGAGAGGCTAGCTCTATTTTCTGATTTCTGGGTCATTAACACTATTTTTTTGCGCAAATTTAGCATAAATGCCATCAAATCCATAACATTATCATATGGGTTTGACACAATGCAGACGAATGGTATCAGCGGCGGGAGCAAACCTGCCGCACCAAGTTTTTTTGCATCGCTCGAAACATGATTTTACATTTGGCAAAACCGTGGGCGTTAGCTAAGTTTGTAGGATGATCCAATACGAGATTAAAGGTGACTACATCCAGCTTATCCAGTTGCTAAAAGTACTGAATTGGGTAGAGAATGGCGGTGGCGCCCAAGCAGCTGTGTCAGCCGGTCTTGTTAAGTACAACGGGCAAGTCGATTATCGAAAACGCCTTAAAGTTAGACCAGGCGACGTGGTTGAGTTTGAAGGACAACAAGTAAAGACGATATAAAACCCATGAAAAACACGAGGTACATCCCTGTTCTGTTATTAGCCGTTGTCGCATGGGCTTGCAGCGGCGGGGATAAGGATACTGGCGCAGGCTCGTATATCATTGAAGTGAAACTGGAGACCTTTGAAGCCAAGCGATCGGCGATGAAGAACGCCACGGGCACCGAGCGGGTGGAACGCGATACCGTAGGTGCGGCTTCTACGTTGGATGCTTACTCCAAGGGATTGCAAAAATATGCCGCAGTGTTGCTTGATGTACACCGTAACGGCGAGGAAACGCGGGCTAGCGAAGGGAAACTGGCTGTTTTTGACCCGGAGGGGGTAGACATCATCGGAGGGTTGCCCCAAACACAGCGTGATAGCGTCTTGATGAATTTTATCCATTTTGCTAGGCGCGCCACCATACCTTATTATGAGCACGTGAAGGATTTTGAGTTAAAACTCATGGCAGTACGGTAGGTGCTGCCTGTTCGATATCTATACAATCAGTAAACAAGCAACATGAGTGATTTTTCGCAATCGGTTTCCGAACCGCCAATCGATAGTTTGGGTTACCAGGTTTTTTTTGACGATAGCCTGGCCGGCTTGGAGGCTTTCGTTAGCTCCCGGTCGTATTCTAAGGTATTGTTATTGACCGATCGCAATACGGGCGAGCATTGCCTGCCGGTGTTACAGGCGGCATGGCCGGATTTCGACGGGTATGATGTCATAGAGGTTGACCCTGGCGAGGAAAACAAGAATATTGATTTCTGTATCGGCGTATGGAAAATGATGCTGGATTTCAATGCCGATAGGCGTAGCCTGCTCATCAACTTGGGTGGGGGAGTGGTTACTGATATGGGAGGTTTTGCCGCATCGACGTTTAAGCGCGGTATCGATTTTATCCACATACCGACCACGCTGTTGTCGCAGGTAGATGCATCGGTAGGAGGTAAAACGGGTATTGATTTGGACAATGTCAAGAATATCGTCGGTACCTTTACCCAACCCCAAGCCGTGTTTATCTCCTCGCATTTCCTCAAAACGTTAGATCGACGGCAGGTCGTGTCGGGGTTTGCTGAAGTTATCAAGCACGGGATTATTGCTGATGCTTCTTTCTACCATCGGATGAAGGGGGTGGACCCTGCCGGGATCAGCTTGGCGGACATCCGCCATTCGGTTACGATAAAAAACCATGTCGTACTGGTCGACCCGACGGAGAAAGCCCTACGGAAGACCTTGAATTTCGGGCACACCATCGGGCATGCCCTAGAAGGTTACTCCATGGTTCACGATGCCGATCCATTGCTGCACGGCGAGGCCATTGCGGCAGGCATGATATGCGAAGCTTATTTGGCCTATAAGCATAACGGGCTGCCCGAAGATGAATTGCAAGATATCATCAAGACATTCCGGTCGTTATTCCCGGATTATCGGTTTGATGCATCAAGCTACCCCGAGTTGTTGGAATTGATGAAGAACGATAAGAAAAATATCGGTGTGCGGATTGGGTTTGCCCTGCCCTCGCGGATTGGGGCATGCGATGTGGATTTTTACCTTGATGAATCCGATATTGTTGCCGCATTGGATGATTATCGGCAGCTGGTCGGCTAGTGTGCCCTGTGTAAGGCAATATCTCGGAGGAAATCTGCTGATTTTTTATATCTTGCAGTTGGAATCTATACAAAAACAAGCATAATGACACGGTTTTTATTCTTTTTGGGCGTTTTTTTCCTCGGATTGATGGCATTGGGCTGTGGTGCCGATGCGGCGGATCATGAGGCGGAGCAGCCCCTTATTTTGGTGTTCTCGAAGACGGCGGCGTTTCGGCACGATAACATTGAAAAAGGTGCCAGTACGTTGCTAGCATTGGGCGAAAAACACGGCTTCGTGGCTGAACACTCGGAAGATGCGGCGGTTTTCAATGATGAGAACCTCGGTCGTTATGCGGCGGTCGTATTCCTGAGTACTACGGGTACCATTCTGGACGAAGAGCAGAAAGCAGCTTTTATGCGTTACATCCAATCGGGCAAGGGCTTTGTCGGGATCCATGCCGCTAGTGATACCGAATACGACTGGCCCTGGTACGGTAAGCTAATTGGTGGGTACTTCATGAGCCATCCTGCAATCCAGGTGGCCGATATCCACGTTATCAATAAAAACCACCCAGCCACCCGGCACCTGCCGGATGTGTGGACGCGCAACGACGAATGGTACGATTTCAAGGACTTAAATTCCGACACCGAAGTGTTGATGACCCTGGATGAAGATAGCTACAACGGCGGTAAGATGGGAGACTACCACCCCCTGTCATGGTACCATGAATATGACGGGGGACGTGTTTTCTACACGGCATTGGGTCATACGAAAGAGTCGTTTGATGAGCCTGAATTTCTTGACCATATCCTCGGCGGTATCTGGTATGCCGTAGGGCGGGACGTTGAGTAGCTTATTGCTTTTCTTAAAAAACGGTGTAATTGATGCCTAGGCTAAACCACCTGCCGGGCATGGGTACTGCCGCGGCTTCAATGTACGTGACATCAAAAAGGTTTTGCAGATCTAAATACAGTACCGCATGGCGTGTGTTGTAACGCAAACGAACATCACTTACCACATAGCTTTTGTATGAGATACGCTCGTTGAATCGGGCGGTTGCTGTGGCCGAAAATCGTTGGTGGGCTACGCTAAGGTGCGCCGTTAACTGATGACGTAGGCTTTCGATGGCGTATTTGGATAGCAGGGCGGTGTCGTGCTCCCGGACCGCAGGGGAGAGGAAGGTGTAAGCTAGTCCGGTATTCCATTGGAGGGGACGGTTGTGGTTCGCCAAGCGGTATTGGAAGGAAAATAAGCTACCATGCGTGGTGTTACCAGCGAAATTTATTGGCTGCCAGGGGGTGTCAAGATCATCCCGAACCCAATCGATAAAGCTGTTGATCTCTCGGTAGAAATAGCTGGCGTGTAAATTCCACCGGGCGCCGTCGTGCCGGATACCCGCTTCGGCCTGCCATGCATTTTCCGATCGTAGATTCGGGTTGCCGATGTTTCCGGGCCGCTGGTCAAGGTAGAGGTCGGTAAAGGAAGGAATGCGCTGACCCGTTCCCGTGTGGGCTACCACACGCCATTGGGGGGCAAGCTGGTAGCCGATATCCAATCCCGGAAAAACCTGCCAACCGTAGTCGGTATTGTAATTGAAGTAAGCTCCAAGGTTTAAGGCGATCCGTTGGATCTTCTCTGTCCGGAATTCCGTGTATAACCCGTAATTGTCGCGGCTGTGGTTTCCGATATTTGAACTGGAAATCCGTTCGTGTCGCGTTTCCAGCCCGAGGCCCAGATCCCCAACTTCGGTATGGAGTGTGCCGTTTAGCTCGGTGTTGAGCGTGTGCGTATAATGTTGGCTTCGGGCGCGTTCCAAATCATGCCTGAAATAGCGATAATCGTCATAGCCATAGCGGTAGCTGACCCGCGGAGCCAAGGTAAACCGATCGGCGATACGGCTGCGGTAGCCGATGGCGGCCAATGCCGTTTGCACGATTTCTTGTGATTCGATATCGCCCGGGGCTGCATAGAAGCCGTTTGCGCCAAAATTACTACTCACGTATCCACCCATTAGCGAAAGGGACTGATCCGGTCTTAGTGAAATATCGCCTTGGTAATACAGGCGGTTGTTCCGGAATGCCGTATTGTACCTGTAGCCGTTTCCGGATTCATGACCTCCGTACAGGCTGTGTCGGTGTTGATTGCCGACGGTCTGCCAGCCGAGTTGGGCTCCTCGGCCGTGAAATAGCTTGTCTGCATCGCTGGTGTCGCGCCGAAAACTGGAACCCCCATAGATGTGCGCCGACAAGCCGTCGGCTTCGGGCTTCTTCGTTACGATATTGATGGCACCGGTCAAGCTGTTGATGCCATAGATACGTGCTGCCGGGCCACGGATAACCTCGATGCGCTCGATGGCGTCGAGTGGGATGGGCAGGTTGAGGGTGTTATGTCCGGTTTGCGGATCCAGTATTTTGATCCCGTTGATAAGGATTAGTGCTTGCTCGAAGGTGCCACCATCTATACCGATGTCGGCCTGGGTTCCGAATGGTCCGCGTTGGCGGAGATCCACGCCATTGATATGGCCTAATAGTTCGTTAATGGAACGGGCGGGAAGCGATTCGATCTGGTCGCGTCCGATGATTTGTACGTTCCGGTTTAGCCTATGGAACGGGATGAGCAAACGGTTTTCGGTAATAACCACTTCGTGGAGTATGGTGGATGAACTGTCCCGGCCGGAAACATCCAGGCCTTCGTCACCTACGGTTTGTGCATGGGAAGGCCAAGTCAGGGAAAGTGTTAAAAGCAAATAAACTAAAAATGAAATGCGTTTTATCATGGGATTTGTTGATTTTTTGACAAAAGTCGTATCTTTCCGGCACATCAGTATGTGCCAGTTTTAAGTTTATGGGTAGTCCGGTTTTAGTTCCTTATGCTAGTTTTATCCAAATCGACCGCTCGTCGGCCACACCGGTGTATTTGCAAGTGGCCCATCAAATCATCAACGCTATCCAGCGGGGTTTTTTGGTCGAGGGTCACAAAATGCCGGGAAGCCGGCGCATGGCTACGGTGCTTGGGTTGCATCGGAATACCGTGGTAGCAAGCTATGCGGAGTTGGAGCTGCAGGGCTGGATAAGTGTGCACCCCAGTAGTGGTACCTATGTGCGTAATGGGAAATCAGACAAGCCCCTTAAGTTGGCCTCAGGGCGGTCGATCCAATTAGCGAATTATCCCGAGCGCCCCGGCTTTACCTATCGCAGGTGGGCGGAATTAGACGACCCGTTTGGTTTCTCACGAGCAAAACTTGCTTTTGACGATGGGCTGCCGGATAGCCGGATGTCCCACCTGGAATACCTTTCCCGTTTGTTGCATACCAACATGAAGCGGAAGGGAAACCGCAGCAAACTGAGTCAGATCGCACCGTCAGGTAGCAGATACTACAAGGAAAACTTGGCCAATTTCCTGAATTTGACACGTGGTTTGCATATCGCGCCAGATAACATGTTGGTAACCCGAAGCCAAGAGCTGAGTATCTATATCGTGGTTGAAACCTTGGTTAGCCCGGGCGACCATGTGATCGTTGGTGAATTGAGTTATTTTGCCACCAACATGATTCTCCAAAAGGCAGGTGCACGCATCACGACCGTGCCAGTAGATGAGCATGGGATTGACGTAGATGCCATTCGTGAGTTTTGTGAACGACATCCCTTGCGTTTACTTTACGTGACTTCACACCATCATTATCCTACTACCGTCACGCTCCAAGCGTCACGGCGTTTGGCCCTGTTGGAATTGTCGGCCCGGTATGGTTTTATCATTTTGGAAGATGATTACGATTATGATTTCCATTATGAGGGTAGTCCGCTGTTGCCGATGGCTAGTGCCGATACGCAAGGGATGGTCGTTTATGTTGGTACATTTGGCAAGTCATTGGCTTCCGGTTTCCGATCCGGGTTTATCGTTGCACCCATACCCCTGGTCAACGAGATGGCGAAGCTGCTGGGTGTTATGGACCGCTATGGGGATATCTTGACCGAGCAGGCACTTGGTGAGCTTATCGCCGACGGCGAAATACACCGCTACCTGAAAAAGGCCATTAAACAATACCGGGCACGACGTGACCATTTGGCGGAGTTACTATGCAGCCAGTTGAACGGGTATTTGCAGTTCACGAAACCCACAGGTGGGTTGGCGATTTGGACGACGTGGAAACCACAAGTCAACTTGCTTCAACTGGCGCAAGTTTGCGCACAGCAGGATCTGCACATCCCGCGCTACCTGCTTTACCAATCTCGAGATTACAGCGGTGTGCGTCTGGGATTCGGTGGGATGGACGAGGCGGAGCTCAGTGAATCTGTTCGCATCATCGTTGAAAGCCTGGAAAAACTTAAAGGAGACTGATGAACCAAGACGGACTGGCTAATGCCACTCTTCACGTCCAATGATTTTCTGCCCGGCTGCTGGTGAGGGGATGCTGTCAAGTACCACCTGATGTTTAGTCAGCGGGCGCAGTTCGGGCTGTCCCGCATCGACCCAAGCTGAATACCAGAAATTGCCGATTGCCCTGACGGAAGCCCGCATGCGCCGCTCAACCATCGTCTGTAGTGCGTCGTGATAAGCGGTTGCATATTGGTCGGAATAGGTGCGAACAAGGATATTGTTGCGGGTAATGTACGCATATTTCGCGTCCTCCCGGAATAGCTCATTCAATTCTCGTTCAATGGAAAGAACCGAATCGACCAGCGCAAAGCTCTCCTTGATGATGCGCCATCCCTCATCGAGTGGCGATTCGACATAATGCGCTCGGCCCACGAAAAAATTGTAGGTTGAGGAAAACATCTCCGGCAGGCGGCTTTCCCAAAATGCATGTATGCCAATCTGTCCGGTTAATTGACCGTTATAATTCGCTGTCGTATGCAGTGGGACGTGTGCGTCTGCTAAATAATGCCCTAAGTCGGCCGCATGACGGAGGATTTGGTCCAGGTTTTTATCGGCCATCGCTCGTGTCAGGGCATGGTAGCTCCGGTTTATCTGCCAAGGGATGATGCCGTTGGTCAGCAGGCGCCGTTCTGAAAGTTTCTCGACGGCGGCCGACCAATGTACCGGAATGGTATCAAACGGTGAGGTGCCGTAATTGTCCACATCGATAAAGTGACGTGGTGATTCCGCAGTGTCTACATAACAGCGTTTGTCAGCATCGACGGCATGTTCGCTGATGTAATCCACGTAATCCTTGAAGAATACCGAGACTTCGACCGGCAGTGTGAATACGGCCATGCGGTTTATGACCCGATGGGCATGGAATCCCCACGAACTAAGGAACAACAGGAGGAATAAGGCTACACAAGATCGGAACAACCGGTTCATACGATGGAAATATTAGGTTAAACAATCGTTAAATATGCATACCGAGTGGGGCTTTTTAAGGTAAATTAACTCGTGTGATGCAACCCGTTTGGTGTGACAACGAGTAATTGGTTATCCAAATATACGTATTTTTAGTTAAATACATGTTCTTGTTTGGCAATCTGTTAATCGTTCATTAGTGTGGGGTA
>CAZXSL010000140.1:0-8799 GCA_964643235.1 uncultured Sphingobacteriaceae bacterium
TGCACTTGTTCTTGGCGAACGAGAAAAACAGTGGGTACCTGTATCGGGAACGACGTATGGTCAATGGTGTGTATGCCATGGCCCTTCGACAAGTAGATAATCTCGATGTAATTCTTGTGCTTATGTGGTTGGGTTTTGCGAACGTCTTTGCGAAAGGGAGCTACCTTAAGCAACTCAGTGATTTCGATTTTGTTTTTGATAGGGATGGGTTCCAATTTTCACAGGGTTAATTTATTATTAATGCAATGGTCTGATTGGTGTTTGATGAATCGATTATTGGCTTATTTGAGTATTAATATCCATTTGCGATACACCGTCGGCACCCACAAAGGTACTCAAATGGTTACTGATTCTCTCTATAACAAGTAAATCGTCATGTGCCTATGATGTTCCTTGAGGGAACATTCCACACCTAACGATTAAAAGGGGGGGTACTGCTGGTGTGTGCCGTCGTGTGATAATACCGATTGCAATGTATGGATGTAATCGACATAAACGGCTACATAAGTCCACCTGTTAAAAAGGTGTTGTCGTTTGCTTTTCTCAGTGACATCACCTTGTTGTGTTTTTTCGTGAAGACACCTCAGTTGTATTTGCCCAGATTGTTAGGCAGCGTTTTCACTTCCTTTTCTACAATAGCATGGTCAGCCATCTACGCGATAGGTGTTGTAGAGCCTGCTGCGCTACGCCAGGGCAATTAGCTATTGGCGATTTCAACATGGAGAATATTGATATGTAGAGGGCACAACCTCAGGTGTTTTGATGTATGGTTTTACATCCCAGTCGCCAAAACCATGTCATAATACAGGAGATGATCGCTGTAGTTGAAGTTTTCCCGAAAGCACGATGACGATCAGAAAAGTAGGCTTTGTACGTCGATGATATAAAATTGTATGTCTTTGGATATTTGTTTAAGCTGATATATATTTCTCGGAGAAATGAAGATAATGTTAGTTTTAGAATATTTTTTGGTATCACCATTCACCGACAATTCGATTCTGCCTTCCTTTATAAAAATGATGGAGATTTCATGTGGATGAAATTCTTTATTCCCTTTTATGCGTTCTAAAAGAAAAATTTCATCGTAAATAACAAGTGGCAAATCGTTTTTCATATTTAATTTTAAATCCTACATAGAGCTTGTAAGCTTTGCTCCCAAAAATTGGTCAAGAGAATGATCTTTGGAAGATAGGTAAATATTAGAATGAAATTAAATTTTACCAATAATTTGAACCTTCCTTCCATACGGAATGCGGGCAGGATTAGTATCAATGTTTCGGTTGTTTCATCTTTAATAGATACTAGATCATACTTGTTTTTATTAGGTGAAAACTCGTGCTGCTTGAGTACATCCATATTTAATCCACACGTTAAGGTCTTATTGGAAAGGGAGGAATAGTTCGATCCCACTTGCCCCTGTTTGCGAGAGGGCACGGTAAGGCAACACCGCGCTACGCAGTCCCAATAAATCAGTAGCTTTGCCCCAACTATGAAAGGCCATTTAGCCATTGCGCGAACAGCTTTCCCGATTATATTGGCTAATGCCACGGTTCCACTGCTGGGTTTGGCCGATACCGCCGCGATTGGGCACACCGGAGATGTGCAGGATCTGGGTGCTATCGCCTTGGGTGCGTTGGTATTTAGCTTTGTGTATTGGGGGTTCGGATTCCTGCGCATGGGAACAACCGGATTCATTGCACAGGCTGCCGGTGCCGGCAATTATACCGAGGTGCGCGATACCATGCTTCGTTCGGTTTTAATGGGTGCGGGCATTGGTCTACTGCTCGTCGTGCTTCAGTCGTTTATCGGCATGGCAGCCCTGTACCTGCTCGATGCGAGTGAGGCGGTCAAAGAAGGCGTCCGCACTTATTTCCGTGCACGTATTTGGGGTGCCCCGGCCACGCTGACAACATTTGCGTTGCTCGGCGTGCTGATTGGACTGGGTAAAACCAAGCATTTATTGGTGCTGCAATTGGTGCTTAACGGGCTGAATATTGGTTTAAATGTGCTGTTCGTCATCGGATTGGGCTGGGGAGTCAAAGGCATCGCATCGGGAACGGCTATTGCCGAGTGGGCCGCTATGTTTGTCGGCTTATGGATGGTCTACGGCCTACTAAACCGCATGGAAGGCGAATGGTCATGGCAGCGTTTGGTGCGTCGTGATAAGTTCGTGCAGATGTTGGCAGCCAATGGCAATATCATGATTCGGACATTGGCCTTACTCCTTAGCTTTGCTTGGTTTGCAAACCAAGGAGCCCGCTTTGGGGATTCGATATTGGCGGCTAACCATGTATTACTTCAATTCGTTTCCTTTTCTGCTTTTTTTCTGGACGGATACGCCTATGTGGTAGAGATGATGGTAGGCAAAGCCATCGGTGCGCGGGACGGGGATCGGTTTCGTAAAGAACTGAAGCAGGCCAACCAACTAGCGGGTGGTACGGCCTTCTTGCTTGCCCTGTTGTTTTTCTTGTTCGGATCCCCCGCTATCCATGGGCTCACAAACGATGAACAGGTCCGCGCTATCGCACAGCACTATTTACCGTATGCCAGCGCCTACATTCTGTTTTCATTTTATGCGTTCCAAATGGATGGCGTGTTTATCGGTGCGACCAAAAGTATGGAAATGAGGAATGCCAGTGTCTTTTCCTTCGTGGTGTTCCTGGCTTGTGTGGCGTTGTTGTCTACGCCGATGGGCAATGCCGGGTTGTGGCTGTCTTTTATCATTTATGTTATTGTCCGGGGTCTGAGCCTAGGGTTTTATCTGCCGCGCGTAAACGCACTTTTTGTTTCAACGGACAAATAGACACAATTTGCTCAAAAACGGACAAAAAAGTGTATGGTTTGTGATTCGGTAGTCTTTACTTTTGTTGTGCCAGCAGCGAAAACACCAATGAAGACCGCGCCAAAAGATAGGGTAAAAGCTGATTTTTCGGGTGTCGCGATTGATTTTTTATGTATCTTCGACAGCTTGTGTGCGTTGCTGGGGAGGTGTGATATTTCTACTGATGAGAACCCAAGGCTTGATGAATTATGAAAAAACCGAAATCCTACTTTAATCTGTTAAACACCATGAAGTACGCTTTATTTGCATTCTTAGTTTCGCTGTTGGCATCAGCAACATCGGTTGCGCAACCGGGCGATTGGAAACCTGTCGAGGGAAAAATCATGTCACGCTGGGTCAGTGATATCGAGCCTGCTAATCCGCTGCCGGAATACCCCCGGCCGCAGCTGGTGCGCGAAAACTGGCTAAACTTAAACGGATTGTGGGATTACGCTATCGCACCCGGAAAGTTAGGAACGGCGCCATCCTCTTTTGAAGGTCAGATTCTCGTGCCTTACCCCATTGAATCGGCACTTTCGGGTGTCGGAAAGGTGGTGGGCAAGGAAAATACGTTATGGTATAAACGCTCGGTGACCATCGATCGGAAGTTTAGATCCGGAGAAATCATCCTGCATTTCGGCGGTGTCGATTGGCGTAGCGAAGTGTATGTTAATGGTGTGCGGGTGGGCGAACATGAAGGAGGCTTCGACCCATTCTCTTTCAATATTACACCCTATCTGGTTAGTGGCAATGAACAAGAGATTGTAGTCGGTGTGTGGGACCCCACGGACGGAGGGCCGCAGCCAAATGGCAAACAAGTGGTCAATCCACGGGGTATCTGGTATACGCCGGTGACTGGCATTTGGCAAACCGTTTGGCTGGAAAGCGTGCCCCGCACCCATATCGTGTCGACTCGGCAAACGCCCGATATTGACAAAGGGGTGTTGGAAATCCAAACGACCCTGTCCGGTGTCCAAGCTGGCGACCAGGTACGGGTGTCCGCTTGGAACGGAACCGAAAAAGTAGGGGAAAGTTCGACGACTGTTGTCGGTGAGTTTACACAACAAGCCGTGTATATCCCCGACGCTCGCTTATGGTCGCCAACCGATCCCTTTTTGTATGATCTCAAAATAGCGGTTGTACGCGATGGAAAGGTCATCGACGAGGCCTCGTCCTATTTCGCTATGCGCAAAATATCCATGGAAAAAGATGCACAAGGCATCCAGCGCATGTTGCTCAATAATGAGTTTGTTTTCCAATACGGACCGCTCGACCAGGGTTGGTGGCCCGACGGACTATATACCGCGCCTACTGATGAAGCCTTGCGTTTTGATGTGGAAAAAACCAAGGAGATGGGCTTCAACATGATTCGCAAGCACATTAAAGTGGAGCCAGCAAGATGGTATTACCACTGCGATCAGCTCGGCCTGCTGGTATGGCAAGACATGCCGAGCGGCGATTTGGGGGGCAATCACTGGGATATGCGGCCCGGTATCACCACGGGGCACCAACATGACAAGGACCGTACGCCTGAGTCCGAAGCGATCTACCGTACCGAGTGGAAAGCCATCATGGATGCGCTCCACAACCATCCGTCAATCGTAGTCTGGGTGCCGTTTAATGAGGCATGGGGCCAGTTCAAGACGGTGGAAATCACCGAATGGACCATGCAGCATGACCCGTCGCGTCTAGTGAATAGTGCAAGCGGAGGTAATTTCTACCCCACAGGTCAAATCATGGATATCCACAACTATCCCGATGCAATCATGCCGCGTCCGGAAATCTATGGCGGTAAGCAAATCCTGACATTGGGCGAGTTTGGTGGGCTTGGCCTGCCGGTTGAAGGCCATACTTGGCAAGAAAAAGACAATTGGGGTTACCAGAGCTTCAAGAATGTCGAAGAACTGACGAAACGTTACGCAGGCTTGATGGACGACCTAGCCAGGCTGATTCCGATGGGGCTTTCAGCCGCGGTATACACCCAAACCACCGACGTGGAAATCGAAACCAACGGACTGATTACATACGACCGGGAGGTGGTAAAAATTCCGGCTGAGCAATTGTGGCAACTGCACCAGAAGTTGTATCAGGCACATCGTTAAACAGCTTTTAACAGTATATTATTATTAAGAAAACTATATATGGCAAAACATACCATAGCGGGATTTGGGGAGGCGGCCAAGCGCCTGCTTCCAGAATCCAACGCATTCGAAGGAACGGTCAGCGGCAAGCAGACCGCCTTGTATCTAATCAGTAATTCACAAGGGCTAACGGCCGCTATCACCAATTACGGTGGGCGCGTTGTGGGCTTAGTGGTACCCGACCAGCATGGCAATCCGGTTGATGTGGTCACCGGTCCGGCATCGCTAGTGGGCTATACCGAAGGACCCGAATATTATCTCGGAGCAGTAATCGGCCGGGTTGGTAACCGTATTGGCGGTGCCCGCTTCGAATTAGACGGCAAGACGTACGAGCTCTACGCCAATAACGGACCTAACTCGTTGCACGGAGGCAAAAAGAGCTTTGAGTCGGCCGTATGGGACGCCCAACAGGTGGACGGAAGCACCCTGGAGTTAACACTTCGCTCGCCGGATGGTGAGGAAGGATATCCCGGCAATTTGGACGTGAAGGTAACGTACCGCATGACCGAGGAGGACGGCCTGCACATCACTTACGAGGCACAGACCGACCAGCGCACACCTGTGAATTTGACAAACCATGCCTATTTTAACCTCAATGGCGAGGGGTCGGGACTGATTAATGCGCATCTCTTGCAGATCGAAGCGTCCCGCTTCACGCCCGTCGACGAGGCGCTGATACCTACGGGCGAACTGCGTCCTGTGGACGACACGCCGTTTGACTTTCGCGAGCTGACCCCCATTGGAAGCCGTTTGCACGACACGGACCAACAGCTGGTCTACGGGGGCGGATACGACCATAATTTTGCGCTTGACAGCGGTAGGGAATATGCATTGGCCGCAGTAGCCATTGGCGACCAGACAAGCATCCGCATGGAGGTCTACACCGACATGCCCGGCATTCAGTTTTACGGAGGCAACGCCATCCCGAGTGGATTGGTACTCAAACACGGCAGCACGAGTGAATACCGAACGGCATTTTGCTTGGAAACCCAGTTCTTTCCCGATGCGGTCAACCAGCCCCACTTCGATTCGGTTATCCTCGATCCGGGGCATGTTTTTGTATCAGAAACCTTGTACCAGTTTTAAAAACACCGGACCAGGTATCGCCGGCTAGCTGAAAATGAAGACTGCGATTAGAATGTTGGGATTACTGTGCCTGCTATGCACCAGCTTTTCGCTGCAGGGCGTGGCACAGTCTGCATGGCTTCGTTTCACCATCCAATCGGGGGGTGTGGGTTATACGGATTATCCTGTCAGCGTCGATTTGGAGGGAGAGTTAACGAAGGCCGCCGATGTTGGCCGGTTAGTCGAACTGGTGGGTGACGAAAGACTGCCAGTGCCCTTCCAGATCGTGTCTACGCCTATGGGGGAACGAATACATTGGCTATTGGCAGGTGCGTTTGCACCGGGTACCCAGCGTATCTATGAATTGGAGCGTGGGGTGCCTGCCGTTGCCCTAGAACACGAAGCCACGCTAGAGCCAGAAGAACTGGTTCTGCGGAGCGACCTGGGGCAAACCTTGCTCAGTTATCACCATGCGGTGTATCCTGCACCGGTCGGGAGCGACTCGCTCTATGCCCGGTCTGGCTTTATCCATCCTCTCAACACGCCTGCTGGCCATACATTGACGAATATACAGCCCGCTGATCATATTCACCATTATGGACTGTGGAATCCCTGGACGCGGGTGCAATACGGTGAACAGACATATGACCTCTGGAATTTGCACCTCAACCAAGGGACGGTACGTTTTACCGGCTTCGATGCGGTGTACGGCGGACCCGTTACGGCAGGTTTTGTAGCCCGGCAAGCGCATGTAGTCTTCGCAGAAGGGGCCGAAGTACAAGTGATGGACGAGCAATGGGCCATACAGGTTTTCCCACAGGGCGACCGCCAATACACTTGCGATCTCCATTCGTTGCTAACGCCCGTGGGGGAACACGATATTCGCTTGCAGGAATACCGGTACGGCGGACTGGTATTTCGCTTGCGCGATGACTGGACACCGGCAACGAGCGAAATCATCCTGTCGAGTGGGAAGACGAGGGACGAAGCGGACGGCTCGCCTGAGCGTTGGACGCTGATTCGTGGCAGTCTAGGGGAGGGAGAGGGGGGGCTATTGATTATGGCCTCGCCTATCAATCCCAATTACCCTGAACCGATACGCCTATGGCCATCCGATGCCAATGACGGAAAAGGAGATATCATGTTTAATTTTTCACCCATCAAAAACGGAGAATGGTTGTTGCCCCTAGGACAGCAGGGCGAGCTGCGTTACCGCCTTGTTGTGTTTGATGGCGAGCTGAGCGAGCAAGAAGCCGAAAATCTATGGATGGGGTTTGCCTATCCACCCACAGTAACAGTAGAGATATTGGACGAAGGCTAGCGAAGTGTGTTCTGGCGACTTTCGTTGAGCGCTATGTTAGTACGGAGCGAAAGACCGTGCTATGCTGTTCATCAAACTATTCGTGTGATTTCTGTGCTGTTTTCATGTTCCATAGGATTCAGCTCTGATGACCATCCCTATGGGTAGGAAAGGGGGCACAAAGTCAATCTTATGGCCGCCGGTTTAAACAAATCGTGCCGCTCGGTGGGGAGCGGCACGACGTATCATGTGTAAATATCTGGGTACACTGGGTCTGGTTATGGCCGAGCTAATGCCCGCTGCATAATCGCGTTGAGTTTTTCGGTGTCTCCCATGTAGGGTTCCAAATCGAGGAGCTCGACGTTTCTGAAGTCGATGGGGTGGCTCTCGCTTTGTAGGGAGATGTAGCCGCCTGTCAGGATCTTTCCATCTTCTTTGACGCTGGGGTCGTGGTTTGAAACGGATCCGCCACCAATTTGAGGTTTGTAATACGTTAATACCGTATCGCCCTCGATGATGTGGTGGATAACCGAATCGGCAAGCACGACGAATTCGGCTGTTACCCAGCGGTCGCCGTGGTAGGTCTCTGACGAGGAATTGATGCAATGTGGCGTAAACAACTCGTCATCCATGACGACATTCGTGCCCGGTGTGCACAGGTTGCCCGTTGTCCGCGGGTTTGTTCCGTCTCCACCCAACAATTGTCCTTCAATCGATATTGGGAAATCTTGGTCTTTCAGCATGGTTTGCGGGTCTTGTCCGTGGAGCATGGCGCCGCTATTGCGGAATGCCCAACCTTCGCCACCTGGTGCCTGTTCGCCCACAAAGCGGTATTCAAATCGTAGCACGTAAGCCGAATATGGCGTATTGTAGTGGATATGCCCGTACTGGAAGTCAAAATCTTCGTATTCGTCGTAGCGAACCTGCAGCATGCCGTCGGCCACGCGAAAGGTATTGCCGTAGTTTTCGCCCACTTCGTGTTTAGCGATTTTTACAGTCCAGTCATCCAGATCGTTTCCGTTAAAGAGTTGAATCCATTGCAAGTCGTCGTTTTCCTGTTCTTGTTGCCCACTGGCACACGACCACAGGGTAAAGGATGCGATTAATAACGTGATTAGGGTGTATGTTCTCATGTTTATTAATAAGGTTTGAATTAGCGTTTTTCGGCACTAGCCGATGTCGCCGGACAATTTGTTTCCAAAACGAAAGTATGAAAATATTATGACTTGTCAACGGAGGTGTATTCCAATTTGTCATGATTCACGTTTCCTGTCGGTTTTGTTCACTCTGAATAAAATGAAGAGTCTTTTTGTGTGGTGAGATTTGAGTATTGCGTATTGCGTTCTGCCTTGCGGGGTTTCGCTGCGCTCAATACTGAACGTAGTGAAGTCCCGAAACGTAGCGGCATCGGGATGAGATTTGAGTATTGCGTATTGCGTATTGAGACATGAGGTGTGAGACTGTAGGGCGCA
>CAZXSL010000141.1:0-8771 GCA_964643235.1 uncultured Sphingobacteriaceae bacterium
GAGGGGTTAGTCTGGATACAGTAAATATTTAGCCCGCATCGCTTTGTAGGCACACAGGTCGTCCTCCCATGATGCACGTATTTCGCCTTCACTTAGACCGGCGACAATCTGTTTACGCAGTTCGTCCGTACCGGCTAGTTTATCAAAGAAATCAGCACGGGTAAAAAACTCTTTACCCTCAGGCATATTGTGGTAAAAGTCCAGTATGTACTTCAGTGTAAAGGACTGCTCATCGGGATCTAAACCGCGTAGATCGACACCGTAGTTCAACTCGCCCTGCCCTTCTACATGCAAGGCCATACCATCACGCACCCCAGGAGTGAACGTGAAATCGCCCATAACCGGATCCGGATAACCCACCACTTGGAAAGGCCAGTCTGTTCCCCTGCCCACGCTAACATCCGTACCCTCAAACAAGCAAAGGGACATATACAACCTAACCGACAAATGGTTAGGCAAGCTGGGTGAGGGAATGACTGGCAACTCATACGACATGTTGTGGTCGTAATTGGCTACAGGAATGACTTCCAATTCGCATTGCTCACCGCCATCAAGCCAACCTTCGCCATTAATCATGTGGGCAAGCTCACCCACAGTCAATCCATGGATCATCGCAATCTTATGATAACTCACATCTGATTTGAACTTATCGTCCTTGCGGACGGGACCGTCGATTTGATCGCCATTGGGATTAGGGCGGTCCAACACGATCAACTTCTTGCCTTGGTTGGCACAAAGCTGCATCACCCGGTGCATGGAGGTAATATACGTATAGAAGCGCGCGCCTACATCCTGCAAATCAAAAATCATCACATCCACGGAGGCCACGATGGAGTCCGCTTTATCGTTCCGCCCGTATAACGTATATAATGGCAACCCCGTCTTTTCGTCCGTTTCGTTATCTACCTTTTCGCCCCGCTCTATTTCACCACGGAAGCCATGCTCAGGAGCAAAAGCAAATTTCAAATCCACACCGCTCCGCAACAGCACATCAACCAAGTGCTCATCACCTATAACGGAAGTCTGGTTGCCCATCAAACCCACTTTCCTACCTTCCAACAAAGGCAGGTAAAGCTCCAATTGGTCGGCACCGGACACAATACCGGCATCAGATGAAGAAATGGCGACATCCTGATTGCTCGTATTCGTGGCTTGCCCACAAGCGATCAGAAAGAACAAACTCAGAACGGACATCAATTTTTTCATGGTTATACAACTTGGTTACATGTCGTTTGCCCAGGATCCAAGGCTACTGTTTTAGCCCGCAACAAACATCACTTTCCACTATCGTTACATTTTTGGACCGCTAATTGGCCATACAATGATAAAACAATTTTTTTAAAATCATGCATGTTTGTGCATGATTTTTAATAAAACAACCGCAACCTGACCTAAACACAAGCATAAAAAACCATACATAAAACACATAAACAGCTAACAAACAACACTATAAACACACAACAATAAATGCATGATTTTGCAGCAGCCTTTTATCCGTTGCCTACTCACGCAACCATCCGTAACGATAACAAAACCTCTCCCATAAAAAACAAAGGATTATTTCCGTACATATTGCCAACCATCATTATATTAGCACCTCCAAACATGCAACATGAGAAAATTAGTTATTGCCGCCACGGCCATGGCGTTGGCGGCTGCTTGCACCAGTAAGTCACGGGTAGAACTACCCCCGGCCAAGGAATTTGATCCGAACGAGAGCGCGCGGATAGCTGCTGAAATCGAAGCACTCGTGCAGGCCGATGTTGACAGCACGTTGACGCTCCGCTTGTGGGCGATGGACTCCCTAGTCATATCGCCCGTAGCAATGGACATCGACGACCACGGCCGGCTCTTCTACACAACTACCGAACGGCAAAACAACTCGGAATTCGATATCCGCGGCCATCGAGATTGGGAAATCCCGTCCATCAGCTTCAAAACCGTAGAAGACCGGCGTGCATTCCTACGCGAGGAGCTTGCTCCCGAGAACAGCGACCGCAACACCTGGCTGGCTGACCTGAATGGCGACGGATCGCACGACTGGCGCGACCTGACGGTCGAGAAGGAGCGGGTTTACCGAGTTGAGGACGTATCCGGCGACGGTGTTGCCGATCGCTCCCAATTGATCGTCCACGATTTCCACGATGAAGTAACCGATGTGACAGGAGGTGTATTTGCTGATGGCGACGACCTCTACCTGGCTGTGGCTCCAGACCTTTGGCGACTGACGGACACCGACGGAGACGGCATTCCGGACAAAAAGCAATCGATATCCCACGGATACGGTGTGCATGTTGGCTTCAGCGGACACGGCATGTCGGGAGTCAAGATGGGGCCTGATGGCCGCCTATATTGGCAAATCGGCGATATCGGATTTAACGGCACCGACCAAGACGGCAACCAATGGGAACACCCAAACTCAGGCGTAATCGCCCGGTCTAACCCCGACGGAAGCGACTTCGAGATATTCGCACACGGCTTGCGAAACACCCACCAATTCGTATTTGACGCCTATGGAAATATCATCAGCGTAGACAATGACGGCGACCATGCCGGCGAATTGGAGCGCTTGGTTTATATCGTCAATGGATCCGATGCTGGCTGGCGATCCAATTGGCAGTACGGAAAATACCGGGATCCCAGAAACAATACGTACAACGTGTGGATGGACGAGAAAATGTACCTCCCGCGCTTCGAAGGCCAAGCGGCGTACATCACTCCCTGTATCACGAACTACGTGGGTGGACCCGCCGGTATGGCTTACAACCCCGGCACGGCACTCGGCCCGAAATTCCATAACAGCTTCTTCATTGCCGAATTTTACGGCACACCCTCTAGCTCAGGCGTCCACCATTTCAAGCTGGAACCCCATGGAGCATCCTTCTCCTTAGGCGACCGCGGCAAGATACTCGGTGGCATCCTAGCAACAGCACTTGACTTTGGACCGGATGGGGCACTATACGTAGCTGACTGGATCGACGGGTGGGGTACCCACGATTATGGGCGGATCTGGAAACTGGACGATGAGACCCAGGCCGGTTCAACAACCCGCATTGAAGTCCAAGATTTACTACCACAAGACTTCAACCAAAAGAACGATAACGAGCTCGCTGCGTTCCTCCACCATGAGGACATGCGTGTACGCCAGAAAGCACAGTTTGCACTTGCCAGCCGGGGCAAAGATGGTATTGCCGTGTTCGAGCAAGCCCTCCAGCAAACCGAAAACCAGCTTGCACGGATACATGCCATCTGGGGCATCAGCCAAATGGCGAGAACATCAGCCAACTATGCAGACCTGCTGCTGCCCTTGCTAACGGATACCGATGACGAGATCCGTGCCCAAGCGACCAAATGGCTAGGCGACATCCGGTACTCGGAGGCCGGCGAACGGATTATCCCGCTATTAAGCGACCAAGCGGATCGGGTGCGTTTCTTTGCTGCCGAAGCGCTCGGGCGCATGGAGCACCAAGCTGCCGTAAACCCCATCATTGCCATGTTAGAAGCTAATGATGACGAAGACGCCTTCCTCCGACATGCAGGTGCTTTGGCACTTGCCCGTATTGGTGATGCCGAACCCATCGTTGCCTTATCCAAACACCCCTCTCGCGCATTGCGTATTGCCGCAGTCGTAGCCCTGCGCCGTATGGCGCATCCTGGGGTAGCTCAATTCTTAGACGACTCGGATGAGTTTATCGTGACGGAAGCCGCCCGTGCGATAAACGACGATATGGGTATTAAGGAGGCTTTGCCCGCACTGGCTGCCTTACTGAACAATACGCCATTTACCAACGAAGCTTTGACCCGACGGATCATCAATGCCAGCCTCCGGGTAGGCGGAGCGGATAACATGGAAGCACTAGCCCAATACGCCATGGATACGACCCAACCCGTAGCCATGCGTAGCGAAGCGACGGATGCCTTAGGCACGTGGGCCTCGCCTTCGGTCGTGAACCGTGTGGATGGCCGCTACCAAGGCCCATTGGAACGTGATGCCGAACAACTGAGGGCACAAACAGCTGACCTGTATACGAGCCTACTAACCGACGCGCAACCTGCAGTCCGACTAAGCGCGACCAAAGCCATCGCACGCGTAAGCATCGACCGTGCTGCGGAGACATTGCTCGGCCGGGTTCGTATCGACCCAACCCCCGAAATGCGTTCCGCAGCCCTCCGTACTTTGGTGGAGCTGGACGCCCCCCAACAGGTTGAAGCCATCAAACTTGCCCTCGCCGACCCCGAACGGATTGTTCGCGTAGCGGGGCTGGAACTAGTCGCCAACATGAACATCCCCCGCCCCACTGTTGTGGAGTTGCTGACCAATGTAATCGACACCAAAACCGAGGCGGAGAAGCAGGCGGCGATTATGACCCTGGGCGGCCTACCCCTGGAAAATTCCGAAAAAGTATTCAACCGTTTGCTGGATGAGATGGAACAAGGCAAACTCGACCCAACAGTGTACCTCGAACTAAGTGATGCCATCGATAGTACACGGTCCGAAACGCTGAAAGTACGGTACACAGCCATCACGCAACAATTAAGTGGCGACGAACTAAATGCGGATTATTACAATACCTTATATGGCGGCAATCCCAGACAGGGACAGGCCATATTCATGCGCAACCAACAAGCGCAATGCATGAGGTGCCATGCCTACGACGGCCGGGGAGGCAATGCCGGCCCGGCACTTGATGGCATCGGCAGACTCCTCTCCCGCACACAACTGCTGGAAGCGATGATCGATCCAGGCAAACGCATTGCACCGGGCTACGGTGTTGTCATCCTCGAACTGGATGATGGCGAAACAGTTTCGGGGATATACCAAGGCGAAGACAGCCGTGGCATCCGAATGCGCAGGGGTGGTGCCGATGAATCCATAGCGCACAGCCGCATCCGGAGTAAAACGTTGTCGCCCTCCAGCATGACCGACATGAAAGGGGTATTATCCCCACGTGAAATCCGTGACGTGGTCAGCTTCTTGGCTACGCTGACTGGGACATAACGATCGGGATGGTTTAAGGGCAGGATGAGCCGGGGATATTAATTTGCGATTTCCTGCAGCACATGGATGGCATGTTCCACATCGTAGACACGCTCAATAGCAATACGGAGGGAGCCCTTGACTTCCTTGAGGTTACACATGGTCGGGTTTTGCTGTACGAACTGCAGGACTTTCCCGAATTGGTCACTTTCAAAATAGGTCGGATTCGTAGCAAAATACCCCCTCAAAACACGCTTTTTGTAGGATATTTTCTCAAAACCGATGGCCTTGCCCAACCATTGCAGGCGAAGGGTCTGCATCAGGAGATCGACCTGTTCGGGTATCGGCCCAAAACGGTCTTCGAGCGACTTTCGGAACACATCCAACTGTGCCTCGTCTTCCAAGTTTGCAATCTCGCTGTATAAATTGTAGCGTTCGCTTACACTCGTTACGTATTCGTCGGGGATAAGCACTTCCAAATCGGTGTCAATCTGCGTGAAAGACACAAAGCGCTGGGCTTGGTTTTCTGTAAACAGCCCTTTAAACTCATCATCTTTGAGCTCCTGGATGGCTTCGTCCAGTATTTTATGGTACATCTCAAAGCCTATTTCGGCAATAAACCCGCTTTGCTCGGCTCCCAGCAGGTTGCCACTACCGCGAATATCCAAGTCGCGCATTGCCACATTAAACCCACTACCCAGCTCGGAGAATTCCTCGATGGCGCTAAGACGTTTGTAAGCTTCGGTCGTCAGCGTGGACATCGGCGGGCTCAGCAGGTAACAGTAGGCCTTTTTGTTGGTGCGCCCCACTCGCCCACGCATCTGGTGCAGGTCGCTAAGACCAAACATATGGGCGTGGTTGATGATAATGGTATTGGCATTGGGGATATCCAATCCCGCCTCAATAATGGTCGTGGCCACCAATACGTCAAACTCATGGTTGATGAATTTCAGCATCACATCTTCCAAGGCATCGCCTTCCAACTGACCATGTGCTACTCCTATGCGAGCCTCGGGTACGAGTTTGGCAATCATAGCTCCAAGCTGGGGCAAATCGGCCACCCGGTTGTGGATGAAGAATACCTGCCCTTGTCGATCCAACTCGTGCGAAACGGCCTCTTGGATAAGCGATTCGTTGAAAACATGCAGTTCGGTCTGCACCGGCTGCCTGTTTGGCGGGGGTGTACTGATGATACTCAAGTCGCGCGCGCCCATTAATGAAAAGTGCAGCGTCCGTGGAATGGGTGTAGCGGTCAGCGTCAGCGAATCGACATTGGCCCGCAACTTTTTAAGCTTTTCCTTGACACTGACCCCAAATTTCTGTTCCTCATCAACAATCATCAAACCCAGGTCCTTAAACTTAACATCCTTGCTTACTAGACGATGCGTACCGATGATAATGTCCAAACTACCATCCGCTAATTTGGCTAAGGTTTCCTTAATCTGCTTGGTCGACTTAAACCGGTTAATGTAGTCGATATTGCAAGGAAAGCCATCCAAGCGCTCGGTAAATGTCCGATAGTGCTGCATAGCCAGAATCGTAGTGGGTACGAGCACGGCCACTTGTTTGCTATCTGCCACGGCTTTGAAAGCCGCCCGGATAGCAACTTCCGTTTTCCCAAATCCCACATCGCCACAGACAAGCCGGTCCATGGGGTGTGGCGATTCCATGTCGCGCTTCACATCGATCGTGGCTTTTTCCTGATCGGGT
This sequence comes from uncultured Sphingobacteriaceae bacterium, assembly GCA_964643235.1. Lineage (GTDB taxonomy): Bacteria > Bacteroidota > Bacteroidia > Sphingobacteriales > Sphingobacteriaceae > CAYRGQ01. The sequence goes on from CAZXSL010000141.1 coordinate 6,689, forward strand.
GTATCCTCGTAGATGAAGGAGGCTTCGAGCTCTGTTTGCAAATAGGTATCCGGACTGAACGCATTGCCGGTTTCGGCTTTGCGTTTTGCATAGAGCTTAATGAGGTCACGGGCGATATCCTTGACCTTTTTTTTTGTCGTTTTCTTTAGTTTATCCCACGTATCGGTTCCCAACTTATTCATTTTAGGAACCATCCCCTCCTTGCCGGAGTACTTGGAAATTCGGTTGAGTGAGTTGATATTAACGTATAGCAGGTCGTTATCGGCATATACCAGCCTGATCATCTCCTGTGAGCGGCCGTTGACTTCCACTTTTTCCAATCCTGCATACTTACCAATCCCGTGGTCGATATGCGTGATGAAGTCACCGGGTTTAAGCTCTCGTAACTCTTTCAGCGTTATGGCTTGGGAGCGTTCGTACCCTTTTTTACGCCGGTATTTGTAATATCGATCAAATATCTGATGGTCCGTATAACAAGCGAGCTTGATGTCGGCATCGATAAACCCTTCGCGCAGCGAGGTATGCACGGGCGTGAAAGCCACGGAGCTATCCAAATCCGAAAAGATGGCATACAGCCTTTCGATTTGCTTGGTCAGGTCACTAAAAATCAGATTTTCGACACCATCGGCCTCATTTTCCTTCAGGTTGTGAATCAGCAGCCCAAAATCCTTATTGAATGAGGGCTGGGGCTTCATCCCGAAGGTAATGACCGCATCCGGTTGGTATAGAAACTGCTTTCCAAACTCGATGACAGGTAGCTTTTGGAGCAGTCCGGAAACGTGGCTGCTACTTGAAAAGCTGAATTTCGGATCGACCCATTCGGGGTTTTGTTGCTTGTCCTGATCGGAAAGCGCAGCCCATAACTCTCGAGCCTTTTTATAACCATTGGCTACGATATCCATGGTAAACTGGACATCTTTTATCCACACGATCGTATCGCCCGTGACATACTCCAGCAGGGAAATGTTATCCTCGGTCAGGAATTTGGCCTGCACATTAGGCACGATCGTGACCGTATGTGTCTGGCTGACAGATAGCTGGCTTTCCGTCTCAAACGTACGGATGCTTTCTATCTCCTTACCGAAAAATTCGATTCGGTACGGCAAGTCATTTGAAAACGAAAAAATATCGACTATGCCGCCGCGGATGGCATATTGGCCAGGCTCGTAAACAAAGTCTACCCGTTCAAACTCATATTCCTGCAGGAACTCGTTGATAAAATCAATATCGAGCTTTGAATTTTGCGTAATGGCAAGCGTATTGTCGCCTAAGTCCTTCCGGTTGATAACTTTCTCGGCCAGCGCTTCGGGATAAGTTACCACCATTTTCGGGGCCGCCCCCTCCTGCGTGAGTGCGTTGAGGGTTTCGGCCCGTTGCAGCACGTGCGTACTGTCTGTCTGGGTAAAATCGTAGGGCTTGCGATACGAAGATGGGAAAAAAAGCACCTGCTTATCGAGCAAGCCTTCCAAATCGCTCAGGAAAAAGTTGGCATCCTCGTGGTTTGGGAGCACGTATAGCATCGGCAGGTTGAGCTTTTGGTATGCCGCAACAGCCACCATGGCGTCGCCCGATCCAATTAGTCCTTTGACATGTATCCTCGGGTTTTCGGCCTGAAGTTCCGACACCAATGCCCCCACCTGTTCACTTTGACGGAAACTTGCTATAATCTCTTGTATACTCACTGTAAATGATAATCCAACGCAAAGATAATAAAAATACTGGGGCGTCGTGATGTTGTAAAAGGCACAAAACAACGCCCTTCTTCCCAGTAAATGCAGACGAATGTGTACATTCGCATTGTGAATAAGAACATGGACATGGGCAAAAGACCAATCATCGCAGGCCTTGTATGCCTGCTTGCGTTTCTCAGCATGGGATGCGGTGTAGACCGACAGGCAAAAGAACTGCGCGCACTAGAAAAATGCCAATACGAGATTGTATCGGCAGACAGTCTGTACTTAGCCGGCACGGATGTAAGCCAACTAATAGCCAGCCAGCGCATAGACATGAGCCGCCTACCTGGTGTCGCCATGGGCTTTCTTAGCGGTAATGTGCCCTTGTCAGCGGTCCTGAACGTGAAGGT
>CAZXSL010000142.1:0-8739 GCA_964643235.1 uncultured Sphingobacteriaceae bacterium
GTGACATGGAGTCGTTTTCGATTTGCCCATTACGTGTCAGGCGGGCAGGATGTTGGTGGCAACCGATTGACGGGTGTACCGTCTACCGTATTGGTCAGCCATGCACGCTTCCTATTTCCAGCCAGACTAAGCTTGTTCGTTATGCACAACTATACCTCGGATATCCCACTCAATGACGCCAATACCGTATATGCCGATGCGTACCACCTCGTGCATGCAAAAGCAAATTGGCAGGCGGTAACCAGCGGACGGTGGACGATCGATCTATTTGCTGGGGTGGATAACTTACTGGACCAGACGTATAGCTTGGGTAATGATATCAATGCCTTCGGTGGGCGCTTCTTTAATGCTGCCCCCGGCGTAAACTTCTACGGCGGCCTGGTGGTCAGTTATTGATTTGTAGGGGCTAACCCGGGGAATAATTCGCCGTTGCCCGAGGGATGGATGATATAAGTAGCCAGCGGACGGTATCGTAAGGTGTCAAAGTGGGGAGGCGCGACCGTAAGGGTCGTGGGTAAAGAATCTTGTTTGTCGAAAAAGAAAATCGTCGTTATTGCATAGTGCTTGTTATGTGGCAGGCGGTCAGCGAGTCGATCATAGTCGGCATTTGCCGTGTCTTGGACGGTATAAGCATAATAGGATAGGGTGCCGCCCATGTTGTTCTCGTTCCTGACGTAAGCGATTCGCTCAAAACCACCCTGTAATTCATCATCGGTAGATTTGAAGAAAATCTCATAGCCAAAAACTAAAGCCGCAGCAATGAGGATGAATACCAAGATTTGATAGGTTCTTTTTGCCATGTATTATCAGGTGCTTTGTACCGTTTTCCCCCGGTTGCTCATTGCTAAACCGCCGAAGATATACCTCCAAAATTAGCTTTTTTTATGGAATTGTATTAATTTAGACATCTAAACAAGACAGATAATGGATTGTTTTTTGATAAAGGGGCAGTTAGCTGCCCATAAAAAAGGTTGGATATGAGAATACCAAAGAGAGATTACCATTTCAGGGGCGCAGATACAAGCAAGGAAAGCAGAATGTTTTGGATTGTGGCCGTCATTGGGCTTGCATTGGCTATCCTAATCATCGTGTTTTTGTAAAATAAACCGCCAGGTCCGTCAGTAAAAGAATCGGATGAGTATGCCCGCTGACTGAGTACGGTACGGCGATTGGTGGTTTTTTTGATTTCAGCCTGTCAAGACTACCCCTCTTTTACCTATTGATATGATTACCAATATGAAAAAACTGCTTTTTATCTTTCTGATATTCCCGTTTTTAGTCCAAGCACAAGTTGTTGCCTTTAAAGTAGAGGATGGAGCGGGTGATGTCGTTCGCGTTCTGAAACCTGTTGGTGGTAAATATTTTTGGGCAAATAATGCGATCGATACGCTGGGTGCGGATGGCCAAACCGTCATGGAACTTTCGGATAATCATGCAGGTATATATGTTTTTATCCATCGGGGCCAGACATATCGACTGTATTTAAGACCTGAAGATGAGGTGCATGTGTTGGTCAATCGGCAAGACAGCATCAGTCCCCTCGTTATTTCAGGTGCACAGGCCGATGGCCAAATGGCATTTAACCGGATTGAATCTGCTTTTTACCAAGACAAAGGTATGGCCCTAAGCAGGGAATATCCCGTTTTTGAGGATGCCCAAAGGCTAATTGTGGAGCAAATAACCCAAGGTTTGGTTCCTTTTACCCAATTGCTATCTAAGGGTAGGATAGACCAGGGGTTTTACCACGCGGTGGAAGCGGCCGTTAAAAATTATTACGCATCGGTATTGACCGTGTCTTTGTTTGATGATCTCTACCATCTGGCTCAGACCGCTGATAGTGTCGGCTACGACAATACAGGTAAAATCGATACGGTCCGGAATCGGTGGGACGTGATTTTGGGCATGGTTGACATCCATGACATCACACAGTCTGTCGCACCTTCGTTCAGTGAGTTCCATTCCTTGTATGATACATGGTATTTGGCCTTTTTCGATCCCGCTACGAAAATATACCGGTACAAGCGCTCAGCTGAAGACGACTATTGGCAAGCACCATACGCACGCATAGCACAGGCTTTTGACGGGGAATTGCGGGAGTACCTATTGGCCAGCCGTATCCATTTTATAAACGCCCAGCAATAGTTCCAGGCCTTCCAGTTGGATTTGTTCGACGATTTCACCACGACATACCCCAACAGTATTTATACGCCGTATCTGGAACCGGGGATAGCCAGCGTTGTGGCTTATCAAGAAAAAGTAAGAGTCGATTTTGACGATACTTACAAATTTGTCAGCGATTATGGCAACATTCAGACTTTCGAGGAACTAGCCCAAAAGTTTAAGGATAAGGTCGTATACGTTGATCTGTGGGCTACGTGGTGTGGGCCATGTAAAGCTGAATTTGCCCATAATGGCGAGCTGAAGGCGTTTACCGAAGGAAAAGGTATTGAGGTGCTATACGTATCTACGGATCGCGATGAGGCAGAACAACAATGGAAGGATATGATCAAGTTCTACGACTTGAAGGGACACCACGTCAGAGCGTCGAAAAGCTTGTCAGAAGATCTAAGACAGCATTTTTCCCAAGATTTCGGTGGACAACAAGGTTTTGCAATTCCGTATTACATCATCTTAAAGGATGGGGAAATTGTGCTCAAGAACGCCCTGCGACCTAGTGCTAAGACTGATCTTTATCAGCAATTGGAGGGTTATCTTTAGGATGAATTGAGGCTTTTTTCGTCAATCGAGCAGCCCGTTTCTTTCGGCTATTTTGATGAGCTCAGCTGAGTTCTTTACTTTCAGTCGGTTAATGAGATTGTGCCGATGTCCCTCCACAGTTCGCTTGCTCAGGAACAGTTTCTCGCCGATATCGGCATTGGTATATCCCTCGCTGATAAGTTGCAGTATTTCGACTTCGCGCTCAGTTAGTGCGACATCGGCAAGCGTTCCCTCCAACTCGTCATGTTTGGATATCTTCTCCGTTACCGTTTCAAGGAGGACCGTCGTCAGGTGCCCACAAAGGTACAGCCCGCCTTTTGCGACATGTTGGATGGCGAACAGGAGTTCATCATACGTCGCATTTTTTACCAAATAGCCCCGTATGCCTTTTTCGAATGCGAGCTTCACATTATGAATGTCCTCGAGCATGGATAACATAACGATCTTGATATGGGGGTGGCTTTTCTGCAGGTGGTCTACTAACTCCATTCCAGCCATTCCCACCATATGGATGTCAGTCAGTACGAGGTCGGCCTGCTCACCTCGTTCCAGAATATTTAGCACGCCTTTTCCGTTGTTGGCTTCACCGATAACCTTGAGGTTATGCTGGGCTTCGAGGAGCATTTTGATGCCGTTTCTGACGATCGAGTGGTCATCTGCAAGGATAATCTTGATCATGATGTTAAAATAGATAGCTCAACAATATGTGGAGGTGTCTGTTTGTTTTTATCCCGTCATTTGTGATCCCAGGAGCATCTAGAAAGAAACCAATACATTTTCTGACAGGTGCCGTTTGTCCCCCATGATGGATATAACAAGAGATAGGTACATATGTTTTGTAAAGCCTGATCGTGCCGTACCCGAGTAAACTAAAGAGTCCCGTTAAATTGTCACACGCCCGCCAGTAGCCGCTATCGTAGCACCAGAAATATATGAAGCGGCATCTGATGCCAAAAACACGTATACGGGAGCCATTTCAGCCGGTTGTCCGGGGCGACCCATTGGTGTGTTCTCCCCGAAATGTTCGTGGTCGGGAATGGTGCTGGGGATAAGCGGTGTCCATATCGGGCCCGGGGCTACGGCATTGACCCGTATGCCAGACCCGTCTTCCAGAAACATCTGCGCTAAACTTGCCGTGAAATTCTGAATAGCTCCTTTTGTCGCTGCATAAGGAAGTAGGGTAGGGTTGGGGTCGTATGCGTTGACTGAGGATGTGTTGATGATTGAACCGCCTGGAGGAATGTGCTGTTTGGCATGCTTTACAAAATAGAACATGGCACTCATATTGGTCTCAAAGGTCTTGTTCCATTCCTCAGCAGAGATCTCTTCCACGGTTTCGTATGTCATTTGGTAAGCCGCATTGTTGACGAGGATGTCGATTCCGCCCAGTTGAGATACCGTTTCTTCCACGATGTGCCGGCAATGCGACTCATCGGTGATATCGCCACGAAATAGTAGAGCTTTTCGTCCTGCTCGCTCTATCCATATTTGGGTGTCTTGAGCTTCCGCGTCTTCCACAGCGTCCTTGTAAGAGATTGCGATATCTGCGCCCTCCCTGGCCATCGCTATGGCTACAGCCTTGCCGATACCGGAATCGCCTCCGGTAATGATGGCCACTTTGCCATTTAGCAGTCCGGACCCTGGGTACGTTTCCTCCCCGTGATCGGGTACGGGGTTCATTTTTCCACCTACGCCGGGGACTTCCTGACCTTGTTTGTCAAATGGCGGGGTAGGGTAATTTTCCGTTGGATCCCCCTTTTTTTTTGTGTCCATAACTTCCTTGTCCGTTAAATGTTTCTCGTTTATTGGATATCGTGCCGGTTCCTTAGATAAGCCGCCTTGTAGACTTGTTTATCAACCGCTTTTTGATTACACCCTGTACGTGCAGAAACCTTTTTCTGCAACTCTGGGTTTCGTTTCATGTCAAAAAGGGTATTTATTCAGGGGATGTAAGTATTTATCGGGCGACTCGAGGCCTGTTTTGTGAAAACATAGGGCAATCAATGGCTGTTCTAATCGTAGTTATAAGTCGTATTCAGGCATTACGGCTTTCGTTTTCAATCGGATAAAAATATACCTGTGATGGCAAAAGACCACGGAAACCAAATCAAGGATGACGCGACATACGAAGCGTTGCGTAGGGAAGGGGCAAGCAAGGAAAAGGCAGCACGTATCGCCAACAGTCCCGGAGCCAGTCGGCGAGGGGGGAAGAGCAGCAAGCTCGAGGATCGAACACGTGATGACCTGATGCAACAAGCAACCAAAATAGGGATAACTGGCCGCCATCGTATGCGAAAAGCCCAGCTTATTGATGCGATACGCAACCACTGATCGGTCTGCTCCGGCTTTGTTTTTACCGATTCGGGGATGGTATATTTTTCATATCTTTACGGATATGCTGATACCCGTCAAACATAATAAACGAAACGTATTATTGTGCCTTTTCTACTTGGCGTTGTCCGGATTGGTTTTTCAATCCTGCATGACGGTTTCATACGTTGGCGACCAGTACGCTCCGACAAGTGAAGTCGACGTTTTTTATGCCGAGCGGGATGTCAGTCGGGAACACCGGGTCATCGGTCATCTTTCCGAGATGGTGCGTGGCCTGAATGCGGACCAACACACACGGGATCAGCTCATCAAAAAGGCGATGGAAGTCGGTGCCGACGCCATTATTATCACGGGCTTTGAACACGCGGGAGAGAAAGACGTCAAACGCTACCAAAAGGCCGAAGCCATCAAATACTTGGATTAATTACCTACCGTATCCCCGCCTGGACACCACAGATCTGCCTGGTTAAACGTATAACAGCCTGTGCGCTTTGGCGGTTCGCTATTCCTTTTTCTTCAATACCGATACCCAAACAAAAGAAAATCAAACGATTAGCTTATGCGGATTGTCCATGGAGTGAATGAGAAGGGAACTAAGACTCCCATTTTGTAGACAAAATAAGCGAAGATGTCAAAAGGAAAGAAACCACCGATGGTGCCGCTGGATGTGGTGAATACGGACGAAACTAGGGAGCCGACCGGAGAGAATCTCCGATTCAATGAGGAGGCGGACAGTTTTGAATTGGATGCGGAGACGGCCGACTCGGAGTACCAGCATCCCGACCCATACGACACGGCGGCAGCACAAGGCGAGGATGCGCTGTCTACCTATGACGAGGCCAATCCCCATGCCGCAGATGAGTACCGTGATAAGCAAGGCGAATTGGAAGAGCTTGACGGGGAGATGGCGAATGATGAATTTGTCCAACTTGATGAGATGGACGAGGCACGAGCCGACACCCCCGAGGATGGAAGGGGAGATCTGGACGAGGAGGGTTATCCCGTTCGGGATGATGTCGGTGGCGGCGATAACCCGATTTCGACTGACCCGACAGATACCGAGAACTGATTTTTTTGACACATTAATTGAGCAATACTTATCAAAAACGAAATAATTATGAAACTGTTACATTTTTTTATGTTACTGGTGGGCCCGATACTTATGGTGGTCTCCTGTGGCAACCCCGACAATCGCAGTGCTGCAGACGACAGTGTAGACCAGGCGCGGATGGTAAACGATACCTCGGCAATGGTTAACGAAGATGACGCGGAATTTGCTATTCAAGCTGCGGACGCCGGACTGGCGGAAATCGAATTAGGTAAGCTAGCAATGGAAAGAGCAACGGATCAACGGATCAAGGATTTTGCACAGCGTATGGTAAGCGATCATGAAAAAGCCAACGACGAGTTGCTGGCGATAGCAGCGATGCATAACATTACTCTGCCACCGGTAAGCGGGGAAGACCAGATTGATAAGCAACGGAATCTGCACGAAAAATCCGGCGAGGAATTTGAGCGGGAGTACATGGAGCTGATGGTAGACGACCACGATGACGTGGTGTCGCTGTTTGAAGATGCTTCCAACGATGTACGCAACGCTGATTTACAGGCTTTCGCAGCTAAAACCCTCCCTACCTTGAAGAAACATGCAGCCGAAGCCCGATCACTGAGGGATTCGATAAGTCCGCCCGATACGGTAATGATGCCACGGCCCGTTATGCCATAATGATCCGGCAAGATGCAATTGGGGCGCAAAACAGAAAAAGCCGATAATGAACGTCTTTTTTGAAAGTGCGCCCCAAGCTATTTTTTAGAATTATGCATGAAAAAGGCCTGCTTCTTTCTGGAAGCAGACCTGAAAACAGGAGAGATATTCCCTATTTTCGTTCCAATTAACCATAAGCTACTTGGTGGTTACAGATGGATGGTTAGAGTTCATCCAACCATGCTTCCACCTCCTCCCTTGTTTTTCCAGTCTCTTGCTGCAAGCGACCCAATAATTCATCTTCCTTACCTTCCACATAAGTCAAGTCGTCATCAGTCAACTTGCCGTACTGCTGCTTTACTTTGCCTTTTAGTTCGTTCCACCGGCCTTTCCATGTTAATTTATTCATTGTTTGTCCTCCTGATTTTTAGTTTCGTTTTTTAATATCGTCGATTAATGGCACCATTTCAGTTAAGATTCATGGTCATGGCCATCGGTTTTGACGATTTTGTTGTAGATGCCAAAAAGTAAAAAGGGCGACGCCCATTGGCCTACCAGCAAGGCAGTATGCCGGTGTCCCATGCATTTGAGGGCCACCGCCCCTGCCATGATCGTCAGCGCGGTGCATAAATAGAATTTCGACGGTATCTGTGCGGTTTTCTTTTCAATTTCCTTGGTTTTTTCTCCTTCCTTGGGCGGCATGTTCTTTTCGCCGGCCAATGGAGTGACTCCTTTTGTGTGTTCCATAGTTCTCGTTTATTTGTTAACGTTCCTGATTATCATCGACGTTGAAATCGATTGAATATAGATAGAATGTGATTATGGCTGAAAATGTTGAAACAAAAAGTGAAAATGCGTATTTAATCCTAGCCTACTGCGTATGTGTACGGGGGGTCCCGTATATTTTCAGCCGCTCTAATTAGCCTTAATCCTCCACATCCTACTTTATTTTGTCGTGGTCCTGTTGACGATGCCCTGTACACGCCATGACAACGATGATGGGAAATACAATGAAAGTTGTATGGATTGGGTAATGTGTGATTTCATGGGCAGTATGTGTTAAGAAGGTGGGTTGCTAAGTGCGTTTTTTGTTCATTGCCTGCGCCCAACGGTCATGCTGGCAGCGCAAACACTTCATGGGGTGGGACGGAAATTTATCTGCAACCTGACCGCAATACATACACGCTACGGGACCAACCGTGTGTCCGGGTTCGACTGGGCGATAATTGTCGGGGAAAAGAGGCAAGCCGTATTTTACCTCTTCATCGGCATAATACAGTAAACTGATGGTTCCGTCTACTTCGAGTATGCCTGTGCGAACTTGTCCGAGGTGCTCGACCGATTTATTGCGTAGCTCGGCAAAAAACTCTTTCTCCGAAAAAATTTGCTTGCGTTCATTCTTAACGTCAAATACGCCATCCCGGATGATGACCTGCAATTCGCCTTCCAATGCCTTATTGATCAGGGTTGAACGAGCAGCCGCCCAAGTAATTAGTTTATAGAAAATAATCACACTAAACAATACCACCAAGGCATACAATATGGGGATCTCGGCTTGGAACATCGGATCGCCAGCGGCGGATCCCAATCCTAATATGATGGCAACCTCGAACAGCGTGAGTTGCCTAACCCCGCGTCGACCTGACAAACGGAGTACGCAGAGAATGAAAAAGAACATCAGGATAGAACGTATCGCGATTTCATATAAGAAATCGACATCAACTCCCGCTAAAAATATCTTTTCAAAAAATGACATATCGTGTTGGGTTTTATCATTAGGTCGCCATAAATACCGTTTAAATCGTTAAGTTTATAGGAATCTCGTACCACCGTTTTTCATTTGTCGTATAAGTTGCCGCATTAAGGCGACGGATTCGGAGCATCCTTTCATCGGGGATAGCTCCCAGTTTAAAGCTCCTAGTATATCATTGGTGCCATCACTGGGATATCCGTAAATACGTTCGATATTCCATTCCATAAGACGT
>CAZXSL010000143.1:0-8693 GCA_964643235.1 uncultured Sphingobacteriaceae bacterium
AGTTGCTGGAGGTGTCGCCCCAGCACATCGCAATAGAAACAACAACAAAGGAAAAAGGGAAAAAGGCGGTCACGGCCGCCAGCGAAATCCCTTTCAGTAATATCACAACAAGCAAAGTGTTAATTTCATTTAAGTAAAATGAGCAGCAACATTAATTTGATAGACTCTTTTCAAGAATTCAAGGAGTTTAAGAATATCGACCGACCTACGGTCATCAGTGTATTGGAAGAAGTCTTCCGGAGCATGATACGGAGGCGGTACGGGACAGATGAGAATGTGGACGTCATTGTTAACCCCGATAACGGGGACTTGGAGATTTGGCGGACACGTGTGGTGGTGGAAGACGAATTTTCGGAAGACGACGAGTTGGAGATTGAGTTGGCTGAAGCCCATAAATACGATCCTGATTTGGAAGTGGGCGACGATTACATCGAAGAGATCACCCTAGAGAGCTTCGGTCGCCGTGCTATCTTGGCCGCACGCCAGACCTTGGTGTCCCGGATTCTCGAACTGGAGAAAGACGAGGTGTTCAAAAAGTATAAGGACAGGGAAGGGGAACTTATTACTGGAGAAGTATACCAGATTTGGAAAAAGGAAACCTTAGTGCTGGACGACGAAGGCAATGAGTTGATCCTGCCAAAAACCGAACAAATACCTGCCGATTATTTCAAAAAAGGAGATACCATCCGTGCGGTAGTCCATAAGGTGGATATGCTGAACAGCAACCCAAAAATCATCATCTCACGTACAGCCCCCGAATTTCTGCAAAGGTTATTTGAGCTGGAAGTACCTGAGATATTTGATGGTTTGATTACTATCCGCAAGATTGTGCGTGAACCAGGTGAGCGGGCCAAGGTTGCCGTGGAATCGTATGATGACCGTATTGACCCGGTGGGGGCTTGCGTAGGAATGAAAGGTTCACGTATCCACGGTATCGTTCGTGAGCTGCGCAATGAAAATATAGATGTGATCAATTACACGAATAACAGTTCGCTGTATATCCAAAGGGCACTGAGCCCTGCTCGAATCAGTTCCATCAAGTTGGACGATACGACGATGACGGCCGCGGTGTATTTGAAGTCTGATCAAGTGTCGCTGGCCATCGGACGTGGTGGGCATAATATCAAATTGGCCGGAAAATTGACCGGTTACGAAATTGATGTTTATCGTGAAACTGACGAGCTGGAGGAAGACGTGGATATCGAAGAATTCGCAGACGAAATAGAAGGGTGGATTATCGACGAGCTTAAGCGCGTGGGATTGGATACAGCAAAATCAGTCTTGGCTTTGAGTGCAGAAGACTTAGTAAGACGTACTGATCTCGAAGAAAGTACGATACAAGATATCTTGCAAATATTGGCAGCGGAGTTTGAATAAGCACGCACTATTTGTCTGAATGTCATACGCATGTTGCAGATTTTGAAAAGTTTGTCGACAAACCATTTTAAAAAGCATATTTTTGTACGAAATAATATAGGGGATACAACAAGTTAGATGTCAGAAAAGAAAAGCATAACGTTACTTAAAGCAGCTAAAGAGTTAAACATTGGTATTGGTACCGCTGTAGACTTTCTGGTTAAGAGTGGATTTGATGTAGAAGCAAAACCCGCTTTTAAACTGGACGGCGACACCTACAATGCCCTCTTGCGCGAGTTTCAGGGGGATAAGATCGTGAAGGAGGAGGCTAATCAAATCGTGATTGGCAAAATCCGACGCGAAGAGGCCCCTGCTGAAGCTGGTTCCCCTAGCACACCGCGGGAAAACGATACCGAGGAAATTTTGATAAAAAATACAGGTGCGTTTACTGCTACACCCAAAGAAGAACCTTTGGAGAGCGAGAAGGTTGCCGATGAAAAACCAAAAATCGAGGAAGTTCGTAGGGCGAGTACACCCGGTATGAAAGTGGTCGGTAAGATCGATCTCGACAATTTGCACGACAAAAAAGACAAGCAGCCGAAGGAAGAGGTACCGGTTGAGCCTCCGGTCGAGGAAGCCAAAGCGGTAGAACCTCCTCCGGCGCCCAAACCAGAAATAAAGACTGAAGTAGCCAAGGAAGCTACCGAAGAGAAGCAGCAACCAGCTGCAAAAAAGGAAGAGGCTTCGCCTGCCGAGGAACCGAAAAAAGCTCCGGAAAAAGTAGTTACTCCTGCAGCCCAGAAAGCGGAACCTACAGTTATCCGAGCGAGGGCTGAACGTCTGACCGGACCGAACGTCGTAGGCCGAATCACTTTGCCGACACGTCCGCAAGCAGACAAACCTGTTGCTTCTTCGTCTAACCCAGCAGGTTCACACGATCACAAGCGTAAGCGTAAGCGTAAGGAAAAGCCGACAAGTGGCGGTCCAGGGCAGCATGCCGGAACTCGTGGCAGGGGAGACAACCGAGGCCGTGGCCGACATGCCGATCAGAAAGAAGAACCATCTGAAAAGGAAATCCAAGAGCAAATTAAAGCGACACTGGCCCGCCTTAGTGGAGCCGGCAAGTCAAGTAAGTTTGCCCAACGGGCGAAACTGCGTCGCCAGAAGCGTGACGATATAGCCCTATCGGCCGAAGAGGCGGCACTGGAACAGGAGATGATGTCCAAGATCATCAAGGTCACCGAGTTTGTGACAGCAAATGACTTGGCGAATCTGATGGATGTTTCAGTAACGCAAGTTATATCAACTTGTATGAGCTTGGGGTTATTTGTTTCCATCAATCAGCGCTTGGATGCGGAGACCATTACTATCGTTGCTGATGAATTCGGTTATGAAATCGAGTTTGTGAAGCCTGATGATGAGGAAATGACCGAACTCGAAGAGCCGGATAACGAGGAAAACCTCATTCCCAGAGCACCGATCGTAACGGTAATGGGTCACGTTGACCACGGTAAGACATCCTTACTTGACTACGTCCGGAAGGCCAACGTAATCGCCGGTGAAGCTGGAGGAATCACCCAGCATATCGGAGCTTATGAAGTAACGCTTGAAAATAACAAGAAAATAACCTTCTTGGATACTCCGGGGCACGAAGCCTTTACCGCTATGCGGGCACGGGGTGCCAAGGTAACAGATATTGCTATCGTTGTCATTGCCTCTGACGATAGTGTGATGCCACAGACTAAAGAGGCGATTAACCACGCTCAAGCGGCAGGTGTTCCTATTGTATTTGCCTTTACGAAAATTGATAAGCCGGGTGCTAATCCCGATAGAATTCGGGAACAACTATCAGCGATGAACATCCTTGTCGAGGATTGGGGTGGAAAATACCAAAGTCAGGAAATTTCAGGTAAGACAGGTTTGAATGTTGACTTGCTATTGGAGAAAGTCTTGTTGGAAGCTGAATTACTTGATCTGAAGGCTGACCCCAAAAAGCGGGCGGTTGGCTCTGTCATCGAGTCCGAGCTCGACAAAGGGCGTGGTATCGTGACTACTGTACTTATCCAATCCGGGACATTGCGGGTAGGATCGCCAATTTTAGCAGGTTCGTATAGCGGTCGAGTAAAGGCGCTTAACAACGAACGTGGGCAACGGGTTACCGAAGCAGGGCCATCTACACCGGTACAGATACTTGGTATGTCTGGGGCGCCTACGGCTGGTGATAAGTTCTACGAGATGGAAAGTGAAGCAGATGCACGCCAAGTGGCTAACCAGCGTCTGCAATTGCAACGCGAGCAAGGGATGCGAACCCAGAAGCACATTACCCTCGATGAGATTGGAAGGCGGCTGGCTATTGGTAACTTTAAGGAACTCAACATCATTGTCAAAGGTGATGTGGACGGATCAATCGAAGCCTTGTCAGACTCCTTATTGCAGCTTTCTACAGAGGAAATCCAAGTTAATATCATCCACAAATCCGTGGGGCAGATTTCCGAATCAGACGTCTTGCTTGCCTCGGCGTCGGATGCGATTATTATCGGTTTCCAAGTACGCCCATCTGTCGGGGCACGGAAGTTGGCCGAGCAAGAGCAGATAGATATTCGTCTTTATTCCATTATCTATGATGCAATTGAGGAACTTAAATCTGCGATGGAAGGGATGTTGGCACCGAAATTCGAAGAGAAAATTGCTGCCAACGTGGAAATCCGCGAAACGTTTAGAATCAGCAAGGTCGGTACCATTGCTGGATGTATGGTGTTGGAAGGTAAGATTAACAGAAACCATGATATCCGGGTTATTCGAGACGGTGTAGTGGTATTCACTGGTAAATTAGCTTCGCTGAAACGCTTTAAGGACGATGTCAAAGAAGTGTCTGCAGGTTACGAATGTGGCTTAAATATCCATAATTTTAACGACATCAAAGTTGGTGATATTGTGGAAGCTTACGAACAAGTTGAAGTGAAGCGTAAGCTGTAACGAGGCTTAATGTATAATTAAAACCTCCAAGGTTTTCTAGCAAGCTGGAAATAAACCTTGGAGGTTTTTTTTTATTTACGAAACCTCAAAGGTTTGCTAGCAAGCTGGAAAATAAACCTTTGAGGTTTTATTATAGGACGTTGTAAGCCTTACTCCAGCGCCATGATTTGTTCAGCCAGTGTTTCCCAATCATGTTGCAAAGTTGCGAGTTTGGTTTTTAACGCTTCGTAGGCTTCGGTGGTTTGAGCCAGTTGTTCCGGTTCTTGGTATATTTGTTCTTTGGCAAGTGCCGTTTCCAGATCTTTTAGACGTGTTTCCTTGGAGGCAATTTCCTGCTCGATCTGTTCAAGGCTGCGATTAAGTTTGTTAATTTCCTTTTTCCGTTCCTGATCCTCATGGTTTTTTGGCTCAGTCTTTTGGCTATCGTCTTTTTTTGCCTTTTTTATATTATTCTCTGTTTTTCCTTTGATAGGGCGTTTTTGTTGCCAATCCTCGTACTCTTGATACGTACCGGGATATTCCTTGATTTTTCTGTCTTCGATAAACCAGATTTTGTTAGCTACGGAATCCAATAGATAGCGGTCGTGTGAAACAAGAATAAACGTTCCCTCGTATTGCTGTAAGGCTTGGATAAGGATGTTGACCGATTGGATGTCCAAGTGATTGGTGGGCTCATCGAGCACCAGGAAATTGGCGTCAGCAGTCAGTGCTTTGGCCAGTGCCACCCTTGATTTTTCACCGCCCGATAGCACCTTGATTTTCTTGAACACATCGTCTCCCGTAAAAAGGAAACAGCCTAAAATGGAGCGCAGTTCAGTTTCCGTATGTTTAGGTGCAAAGGCTTGGAGTTCCTGCAATATCGAATTATCTAGGTGCAAGGCTTCCAATTGGTGTTGGGCAAAAAATGTTTGGGTTACGTTATGTCCGCTTTCTGCCATGCCCGAAAATTCCTTGTCCGCGCCTGCGATAATACGTAACAGCGTAGATTTTCCTTTTCCGTTTGCCCCAATCAACGCAATTTTATCTCCTTTTTCGATGACGGCTTCAGCATTTTCAAGGATATGTATTCCTGGATAGTTTTTAGTAATGTGCTCCAGCCTAGTGACGTGCCGTCCAGATTGTTTGCTGAATTTGAACTTGAAGTTAACCGATGGGTTGTCATCGTCAACCTCGTCTACCTTATCCATGCGTTCTAAGGCTTTAATTCGCGATTGAACCATTTTAGCTTTACTCGCTTTGGCACGAAACCGCTCAATTAAGCGCTCTTCTTGTTTGATTTTAGCCTGTTGGTTCTTGTATTGGTTGCCTTGTATCTCCTCCCGGAGGGACTTTTCTTCTAAATAAAAACTGTAGTTACCAGCGTATGTCGTAAGTTTTCCTTTTCGTGATTCGACTATTTTATTGACAACCTTATCTAGGAAGTATCTATCGTGTGAAACAATCACGATGGCTCCTTCGAATGCCTGCAAATAGCTCTCCAACCATTTGATGGAAGGTAAATCCAAGTGGTTTGTCGGTTCGTCGAGAAGCAGGATATCAGGTGCTTGTAGCAGAATTCTTGCTAACATGACACGCATGCGCCAGCCCCCTGAAAACTCCGAAAGCAGGCGTTTCTGGTCGTCGTCGCTAAAGCCCAGCCCAGCCAATATTTCGTGTGCCTTGAATTCGATGTTGTAGCCGTCTAGTGCCTCAAATTCGCTCTGCTTGTCGCTTAGCTTGTTAATGAGATCTTCCGAATAATCTGTCTCCAGCTTTTCGAGCAAGCGTTCTATTTCTGTGTGGAGCTGATTTTGGCGCTCGAAAGCTTCCATTGCCACATGCAAAATGCTTTTGTCCGACTGGTAGGAGAGGAGATCTTGGTTCAAATAACCTATCTTGATATCCTTAGCCATGGATATTGTGCCTCCAGTGGGCGTGTAATCGTTGACGATTAGTTTCAGCAAGGTTGTTTTACCTGTGCCGTTAGCGCCTATCAGCCCGGTTTTGTCTCCAGGTTTTATGTGCCAATTAGCCTCGTCGTACAGTGCCCGCGCACCAATTTCAAATGTTAAGTTATTTATCGAAATCATCTCAAGCGCAAAAGTAGGAAATTAATTTTGGACGCCGAATGCCTGTGTTGTAGTGGGTAGGTCAAAAATCGGTTTAGTTTGCTGTTTGTCCGCTAGTTGTTACATTTGGGTCGAAACTGCTCAAAGCCGCACCGGAAGTCTCTTCATGATGCGCCGTTTCTTCATCAAATACCAAAGTTGGCTGTCGACTCGTTGTTGGATACATTTAATTTGACGAAATTGAAAAAAAACAACTATCATTGCAGCGATGTTTTACTACGGTTCAAAAAACATCGTTTAGCCCCAAATTTGACGACAATATACCTTAAAAAAGATGATAATACCCAAACCGACTCGACTATTTACGCTGTTTGCTTCCTGCTTTTTGTGCCTTTTCTCCCTAGTATTTGCTTTTGGGCAGTCCAAAGAATCCTTCTCCTTTGTTTTTATGACAGACATACACATCAAGGATGACCCGGAGGTGTTGGCTTCGTACCGTAGAGCGATGGATAGTATCAATGCATTACAACCTGATTTTGTTCTTTCCGGTGGTGACCAGGTTTTTGATGTGATGCGTGGAAATGTCGCGAAATCCGACTCCTTGTTTCAGTTGTTTTTGACGGAATCCGAACGTATCCAATCTCCTGTACATACGACCGTGGGCAATCACGAACTGTTTGGTATCTACGAGGTAAGCCCAACGGATCACACTCATCCTGACTATAAATACGGAATGTACGAGCGTTATTTTGGGCCAACTTATTATTCATTTGACCATAAAGGATGGCATGTCGTCGTTTTGAATAACCTAGATGTCGAAGGATATCGGTATCATGCAGGAATAGACGACACCCAACTCGAATGGCTATCGGACGATCTGAAGGCGCTAGCGCCGGAAACCCCAATCATCATGATGATGCATGTACCGGTCGTATCGGTTCAAAATCAGTATCAAATGCCTGAAAATGGGATAAGTATGGGACCCGATGTTACCAACAAAAATAAACTGATGGAGCTTGTCGATCAGTATAATGTCAAATTGGTACTGCAAGGACATTTGCATTTTTTGGAAGATATTCAGGTCTTGGGCGGCACACGGTTTATCACGGGTGGAGCAATCGCCGGAAGGCCCTCTTGGCGAGGAACGAATAACGGCCCTCGCGGTTTCTTACATTTCCAGATTGAAGGAGAGAATATTAATTATCGTTTTGTCGCTTACGAGGAATATTTAAATTGACCATCTTTTTTAAGATATAGCAACGATTATGAGTTTTTCCTATTGATGACTAACACTTAATAGAGCTATAATAAATCGGAAACAGGGTTTTAACAGTTTTCCGTTCTCTTAAACAGCCTCTTCCAACAGTTGCTTTTCATGCAGCTCGAAATACGAGCCCCCAAGTCGGATTAGCTCGTCGTGCGTGCCCTCCTCGATGATACGACCTTGGTCCAATACGAGGATGTGATCCGCATTTTTTATGGTTGATACCCGATGTGATATGAAAATGCTACTTTTACCAGCCATTACCCGACTCAGATTTTGAAGGATTGCTTCCTCGGTACTGGTATCCACAGCAGACAGACAATCGTCAAATATGAGGATTTGTGGTTCTTTTATCAGGGCTCGGGCAATGGAAACCCGTTGTTTTTGTCCACCAGAAAGTGTCAGACCCCGCTCGCCTAATGCTGTATCAAATCCTTTCTCAAAGCCTATTATATTGTCATATACTGCCGCATCCTTTGCGGCTTGCGCGATTTGCTCCTCGTCCACAGCGTCCAAACCAAATGCGATATTATTGGTAATCGTATCCGAAAATAAGAATACCTCCTGCGGTACGAACCCAACTTGTTGTCGCAAGGATTGTAAGTTGTACTCCTTTATAACTACGCCGTCGATCGTAATGGTTCCACTGTCAGCATCGTACATGCGCATCAGCAGGTTGGCTATGGTAGATTTTCCTGATCCGGTGCGCCCGATGATGGCCAATACCTGTCCGGGCCTGATCTCAAACGACACCTTATCCAATGCCTTAATTCCAGTATCGGGATAGGTGAAACTGACTTCGCTAAAACGGATATGGCCCTTTATGGATGACACGGCTCGATTGCCGGAATGGATTGCCGGCTTGGTTTTTAAGAATTCATTGATACGCTCCTGTGAGGCTGAGGCCCGCTGTACGAGAGACGTAACCCAAGCCAAAGACATGGCCGGGAAAGTCAATTGGTTGACATATACTATGAATTCGGCGATATTACCCGATGTGATAGATCCACGTGCGACCTCCAGGCCGCCAATATAGACTGTGATGATTG
>CAZXSL010000144.1:0-8679 GCA_964643235.1 uncultured Sphingobacteriaceae bacterium
GGCTGTTGTCTTGAAGAAAGATCAGCGCTCAGGCAAGCGAACTGAGGGCGTGGTCAAGGATATCTTGACTTCTTCGGCATTCCACTCCAGGGGTATCAAAGTCAGGCTAGAAGACGGGCAAGTAGGGCGTGTGGTTGATGTGCTTGGCTGATCTTGACGGAATTCAAACCATCCTTTTTAACTATTTATTTAAGAACCCGGAATACGTTTCCGGGTTTTTTTGTGGGTCAATGTTGATAAGGGAAATCAGATAACACAGCCCTTGTTACCTATAGATTGCAATCGTAATCCGTCCATCTTCGGTAATGGCGCCACGGTACATGCCTGCCGTATTAAAGGGCATGGCGATATTCCCCTTATGGTCGAGTGCGATGAGTCCACCATCGCCACCAGCGGCTCCGATTTTATTGACGACGGCTTGCGTGGCTTCGTCGATGGGCAGTTGTTTGTAATCCATCAGGGCAGCTACGTCATAAGCCGCAACTTGGCGAATGAAAAACTCGCCCCATCCTGTACAGGAGATACCCACTTGGTGGTTTGCGTACGTGCCAGCACCGATAATCGGTGAATCGCCCACACGGCCAAACTTTTTATTGGTCATGCCTCCCGTAGATGTTGCTGCCGCTAAATCCCCGGCTTGATCCAGTGCCACGGCACCCACGGTGCCATATTTCTGGTCGCGGGTTGCCTCTGCCTGGCTTTGTTGTTGGTCATGGTCCAATTCCGTTTTTGTCGAGTCCCTCGCCAATATACGTTGCAGGGCATCCCACCGCATATCGGTGTGGAAATAGGAGGGGTCTACGATATCAAGCCCTTGCGCTGAAGCAAATTGTTCGGCACCAACACCGACCATCATAACGTGTTCCGATTGCTCCATCACCGCCAGCGCTGCCTTTACCGGATTTTTGATCGTGGTTACCCCGGCTACGGCACCGGCCTGCCCGTCGGCCATCATGATAGAAGCATCCAGTTCGTTTCTTCCATCGTGTGTGAAGACCGCACCTTTTCCCGCATTGAATAGCGGCGAATCTTCCATGACGGTGATGGCTGCAACCACGGCTTCCGTGCTGCTTCTGCCTTGTTGAAGTACGGCATATCCCGCCTGTAACGACTCCGTCAAGGCGGCTACATAGGCTTTTTCGGTTTCTTCGGTCATGTTCTCCTTGAGGATGGTACCCGCCCCTCCATGGATGACCAATACGTGTTTCTCTTGTGCGGATAAGCTAGCGGCCATAATCAGTAAACATGCGGTTATAAATGGAATTTTCCCCATGGGTTGCAACTTTTGACTAAAATACTGTTTTCTGTCGAGTTTTGAAATAGTGAAGGATATACGGGGGCGGCAGGGAGGGAAACCACGGTCCCTAAATGTATTCGAAGATCGGTAGAACACCAAAAGGAACGACGAAACCAAAATATTAATAAGAACGGCCAGAACAGGCAGTGTATACTGCAAAAACATCGATTTATGGAATCTAAAGGTCAAGAAATTGACTTTGCCATGAGTCGTAAATTTGCAAGTCTCCCCTTTTGAAGGTCTGCCGCATTTTTCGTAAATTTGAAACCTTAATAGGCAAATTATTAGACACAACTCCGTCCATGGCTAAAGAGAAAACAAAAAAACACATTCCGGTCGTTACTAAGAAATCACTTTCATTTTTCGAGACGTATATCAATAACCCTGCTCCCACGGGTTTTGAATGGTCAGGGCAACGTTTATGGTTGGATTACATCAAGCCTTATGTGGACGAGACATATACGGATCATTACGGCACAGCTGTAGCGGTCATCAATCCCGAAGCCGAGTACAAGGTAGTTATCGAGGCACATGCCGATGAGATATCCTGGTTTGTTAATTACATTACGGATAGTGGCTTAATATATGTGATCCGCAATGGAGGCTCCGATCATCAAATTGCACCATCCAAACGGGTAAACATCCACACGGAGAAAGGTATGGTCAAGGCGGTGTTTGGTTGGCCAGCCATCCATACACGGCTAGGTGGTGCCGAAAAAGAGCAATCCCCAACGCTAAAGAATATTTTCATTGACTGTGGGTGTACGTCAAAGGAGGAGGTGGAAGCACTCGGTGTACATGTAGGCTGTGTGGTTACCTACGAGGACGAATTTATGGTGCTCAATGATCGGTATTATGTGGGGCGTGCGTTGGATAATCGAGTAGGAGGGTTCATGATTGCCGAGGTGGCGCGTTTGTTGCATGAAAACAAGCAGAAATTGCCCTTTGGTCTTCATATCGTCAATGCGGTACAAGAGGAAATCGGTTTACGAGGGGCAGAGATGATCGCACACCGGATCAAACCCAACGTAGCCATCGTGACTGATGTGACCCACGACACGCAAACCCCAATGATTAGCAAGATAAGTCAGGGAGACCTCGCCTGTGGTAAGGGCCCCGTGGTATCCTATGCGCCCGCTGTGCAAATCAACCTCAATAAGTTACTCGTTGAAACAGCGGAGAAAAACGAAATTCCATTCCAACGCCAAGCTTCGTCACGGTCTACAGGAACGGATACCGATGCGTTTGTATATTCCAACGATGGTGTACCATCAGCTTTGATTTCCCTGCCGCTGCGTTACATGCATACGACGGTTGAAATGGCTAGCAAAGAAGACGTGGACAATGTGATACGCCTGATATACGAGGTGCTGCGTACCATCGAAGAAGGACAGGATTTCCGCACGTTTGCGCATTAATTGATGTTTAACATATCCGAATAACAATACTATGGAAGAAAAGGATAACCAGCAGCAACTGAATATCGAGCTTACTGAGGAAATGGCCGAAGGCATATATTCCAACTTGGCCATCATTACCCATTCCAATACCGAATTTGTCATGGATTTCATCCGTGTCATGCCCGGTGTACCAAAAGCGAAGGTTAAATCGCGGATCATCCTTACGCCTGAACATGCCAAGCGCCTGATGCACGCACTGAAGGATAATCTAGCGAAGTACGAGGCGCAGCACGGATCCATCGACGCACATGATGAACCTCCGTTCCCGATGAACTTTGGTGGGCCAACGGCTCAAGCTTAGTGCCGGATTAGGTACGGTTTATTTGCGCTTGCTAAACATCCCCATAAAGAATGATACGAGTGCAAGGATGATAATGATGTTGAATATGCCTTTTAGGGCATAACCGAATAAACCGATAGCCCAAACGACGAGTAGTACGATCGCCAAAATAAATAGGAATTTCCTCATGATAATGGATTTTGCTTTGTTCTTTCTTTTAAAAACCGCTCGAACCCTCTTTTGTTTTGATGGGTGTTCCTCCTGAACCCGGTTTTGGTGTTAACGTTTGCTCGGTCTAAAATAAACATAATCTTTGAATACTTTGAATACGGCTTTGATGGCAACCTCGTGATTGGACGCCCATCTCCACGATTCGGGGGTCCACAATTCGCATTGAATTAGCTTAATAGCTCGACGGGTCGTACCGTTTCAATGTCTTTTCGCTATAGGCTTTTATGTCCGTCTGGATGTCTATATGCTGGATTTGTTGGTTTGAAGGGGCGGCGCAAATCACAGGCAAAACACTGACAATTTGAATTGTAAATAATTTACTTGGACTGATTATAAATAAGAGCTATATTTGTCCCGAGATATGGCCATGGATTGTCCAATAACGAATTTTGTTGAGGTGTTTTCAACTGCGCATGGTGCGGTGTTTCAATGCAATAACCGCAATTGCTACTGGTTGGAATTTGCCAATAGCCGCACGCCTTTCCGGGTTAGTGACTTCCTGAAATTTAAACGGGACATTGATCGTATTGACGTATCCGGGCTGTTGGGCGATTGCTCACGATCAGCGGATCTCACGATTATCATGCCTCAACACACTGAACGCTGCTATTTGCTGTGCGTTCAGGATATTCTTCGTCTACGTGAAATTTTAGACGGTGCGAAATTCATGATCGAACTCAATAGTATGGTCCGCGAATGCCTTCGCAGCACGCCCGCACGGGTCCTTGGTTAAAGCTTTCCATCTCACATCTCACATCTCAAATCTCCCATCTCCCACCTATTTCAACGTTACCGACCCGTATCTGGCCTTGATGTTCACGCTGTTTTGAGAATTCTTGTTCCAATACCCACTATATTGCTTGGAATTTGAACGATCATTTGCCTCGGTAAGCGTAGCATTTGCCCCGTAGCTGAAGCTACCATAGCTCACAGCCGTATTGAAATTAAAGGCGGCTTGGCGTGCCGGAGAAACGGATACGGATGAGTACGAAGCCGAGATATTAGCCTGCTTGATTCCAGAGCCTAAGCCGAGAGAAAATCCACCGCTATAACGCAAACTGATGTCGGCAGACTCATTCACCGTCGTAATGGTACTGCTGCCCGAATAATTCAGGGATATGTTTGTCTTGCCGACCTCGCCTAGTGTTAGTCCACCGTAGTTGACCGAGATATCTGCCTCCCTGGCGTAGGGGATGTTTACTTTGGAGTAATCTGCCGAAACGGTGTTGTTGCTAGCAAGCAATCGGCCGGTTTTCAAGCTTCCGTATTTGAC
Source organism: uncultured Sphingobacteriaceae bacterium (assembly GCA_964643235.1). Lineage (GTDB taxonomy): Bacteria > Bacteroidota > Bacteroidia > Sphingobacteriales > Sphingobacteriaceae > CAYRGQ01. The sequence continues at coordinate 4,542 of CAZXSL010000144.1, forward strand.
CGAAACGCCCAGTTTCCCCTCGCGGTCTCCCGTTTCGATTGCACCGTATCGGTTCGTTAAGTTCAGTTCATTTCGTGCGGGCATAAACACCTCATAGTTGATGGATAGTTCCTGGTTACTACCGCCAGTCAGGTTAGAAAACCACCCCGATTCGGCAGCGGCTATCGATGTTTGGAACCGGACCTCATTTCCCACTTTGGAATCACTGATCGATACCCGATCCAAGGCCTCCTTGGTTCGTCTTTCTGAGCTTTCGCCTACTTTTATCCGTACGACAACTTTAAACTCGTTGCGGTCCCAATTTTTTACCTTTATGGTTCCATAGCGGTTATCGATACTCAGCCTGTCTTTTCCATCGATACGGTATGTTTTTTCGACGACTTTTTCTTCTTGGTAGGCTGCAGACTTTACCGTACCCCATTGCTCGCCGAGCAAATCAAAATCTAAGTTTTCGATATCGATCTGTATTGCGGCTAGATCGCGGCTTAGTCCGTCAAAATCCAATTCATTCATTTCGCGCTCCACTTCTTCGGCTATCTTTCGGGCTTCGGTAGCAGATAGGTGCGCTACTTTCTCCGATTCGCGAACCAACTCAGAAACGTCGATGTCTGCGACGGAAGCGCTAACCTCCTTGGCAATCGTGGCAGACAAGTCGGCTATTTTCTTGGCCAGAGATTCCATGGGATAATGATTGCGACTCTCGGTTTGTTGGCCGTAGCTGGTCGAGATATTACCCCACAAGAACAAGGTGAGGAGGATGGATATGCTATATTTGGTGCTCATGTGTTTGGTTTTTCTTTGTTTTATTGATGTAATGATAGGTGTCGATTTGCTGTCCAAGCACCTCGATTTGTATTTTAAGGTTTTGGATCATGGCCTCGAGAGTCATTTCTTGGTTGGGACTCGTTGGTAGCTCCTGTTTCAGGCTCTGGTAATTGGCATCCATTTGTTCGAGAACGGCCGAAAACTCGCCGTAGAGGGTTGGGTTTGTAGCCGCAATATAAGCGATGGAGTCTCTTTTCTGCATGACCATATCGGCGTATGTGCGTTGTTCGGCCGCTAATTGCGGATTTATTCGGTTATAGTCTTCGTAGCCCTGTTTGCGTCCGTAGGTGAAGACCAATGTTCCCGCGATACCCAGTAGTAGCAGGGCGGCCGCTACTCGCGCCACCCGGGCGAAGCCCAGTGTACGCACTTTCGGGGCAGATGCTTCTTGTTCATCAAGCGATGTCGCTATCCGGTCCCATAATGCATCGGGTGGATTGGCTGTATCGAAAGCGGAACGATTATCCCGTATGTATGATTTTAAGTTCTTTTCCATCATTTCTACATTCAATTATTATTAGCTAAATGTTCCAATACCCGCTTTCTGCCGCGCATATATTGGCTCCTGGACGTGGCCTCGCTAATGTGGAGGATATGTGCAATTTCTTCATGATCGTATCCTTCGAGCAGGTAAAGTGTAAGGACAATACGATAGCCGTCCGGAAGTTGGTCGATGGCCTGTTTTATAGTTTCAACTTGATATGCTACGTCGTCCTCACTGTGTTTATCTTCGTCGGCGATCACCTCTTCATTGCCGCTTAGTGAAAGGAATTCGATTTTGCGTTTACGTAGTGCAGAAATCGATTTGTTGATGACGATTTGTTTCATCCATAGCCCAAAAGTACTCTCTTGCCTAAAACCTTCCAGCCGACTAAAAGCGTCGACGAATGCATCCTGTAAAACATCAGCTGCTTCGTCCTCATTCTTGACGATACGTAATGCCGTGTTGTACATCGTTTTCGAATAGTGTCGGTACAGTTCAAACTGAGCTTGCCTGTCGCCACGCTTACATGCCAACACCAATTCTGTATGTTTATCCGTTTGAGGAGCTTCCAAAAGATCCAAGTTAAAAACCCGTATTATTTACCGACTGTTGTTCCGCTGCCATAGCTTATCCACGTTGTCCTAAACCATTTGTTAATTAAGAGACGCAGGGCTGATACAAGTGTTGCATCGGATGATGGAAAAATATAGAAAATTTTGTTCGAATTGCTATTACAGACTGAAAATCATGCTTGTAAAATCGCTTGTGGTTGCCTAGTTTTGTCGATATGTATAAACTTGTCAAGCCCCTGTTTTTCTCGATGGATCCAGAAACCGCACATACGCAGGTTTCCGGTGGGTTGAAACGTTTTTCCCGTGTTTGGGGAGGGAAAAAACTGTTGAGGAGCCTATACGGCTTTGAAGACAAAAACCTCGAGCGTGAACTGTTCGGGCTCAAATTCCGTAACCCGGTAGGTTTGGCGGCAGGTTTTGATAAAAATGCCGACTATGTTGAAGAAATGGCCGCTTTGGGATTTGGATTCGTGGAAATCGGGACCGTAACACCTCGGCCTCAGCCCGGTAATGACAAGCCTCGTATGTTTCGACTGACGGATGATGAAGCGCTTATTAACCGTATGGGTTTCAACAACCAAGGAGCGGATGTCGCCGCGACACGGCTGCGTTTCATCAAGAATCGACAAGACATCATCATTGGAGGCAACATCGGAAAAAATAAAGACACGCCAAACGAGAATGCGGTCAATGACTATACTTATTGTTTTGACGTATTGTTTGATGTGGTTGACTATTTTGTCGTCAACGTCAGTTCGCCGAATACGCCTGGTCTGCGTGATTTGCAGGAAAAGGAACCGCTTTTGAACATCTTGAAAGCATTGCAAGGTCGCAACCTTAAAAATGGCGTTTCCCGACCCATCTTGTTGAAAATAGCACCTGACCTCACGGACGGGCAATTGGATGATATTATCGAGTTGGTAGAGGAATCGGGCATTGCCGGTGTTGTTGCGACCAATACGACAATCAGTCGCGAAGGGCTGCGGAGCAATCCGGCATTGGTAAAAGAAATGGGGGGGCTGAGCGGAAAGCCATTACGTCAGCGCGCAACGGAGGTTATTCGTTATTTAGTAACCAATTCAAGCGGCCGTTTCCCGATTATCGGGGTGGGTGGTATCCATAGTCCGGCTGATGCCCTGGAGAAGCTTGATGCTGGCGCCTCGCTTGTACAGCTTTATACCGGATTTATCTATAAAGGTCCAGGCCTAATCAAAGCTATCTGCAAAAAAATAGCTCACACCGCTAAAGTGTGAGCTATTTACTGTTTTATTTTAATTTCTATTACTAGCGCAAGTTATCGATCTGAGCCTGGATTTCAGCAGATTTTTCTTGATTGTCTTGGATATCGTAGTATTGCTTCAAGTTTGTCAGTGCAATAATGGAGGTAGGATCCAAGGCTACAGCTTTCTCTAAATAGGGGAGAGCCGAGTCGAAAATCTCGTAGGCTTTCTTCATTTCCGCATCATACTCAGCACGGGGCAAGTTCTTGTTGTTGGTTTCGTTATAGTGGGTAATTCCACTGGTCAAGATTGCCGCACCCATGTTAATGTTGGCTTCCAAATAGTCCGGATCAATTGCCAGTGCTTTTTGGTACGAAGCAATCGCATCTTCTTCCAAATTCAAGGCTGCCTGTGCTATACCGAGGTAGTACTGCAAGGTCTTGTCGTTAGGGGAGCGTTCGGCTTCGCCTTTAAGTGTGTTCAGAATACCTTCCTCATTTCCTGCCATCAGGTTTAACTCGATGTTGTGAGTAGCAATTTCTGCATCTTCAGGGAATTTGTCTGTGGCAATTTGTGAATATTTCAAAGCATTCGTTGTGTCGCCCAGCTGGAGGTACAAACGGGATGCATCCAATACGATTTGACGGCTGTTTGAATACTCTTCTATCGGAACCAACTCTACATATTTTTCAACCGCTTTATCATATTGTTGGTTGTTGATGGCAGCAATACCTGCGTAATAAAGCAAGGTTGTGTCGCCTGGCAGGTAAGTAAGCCCTTTTTCAAAAGCGTTGTAAGCACCGGTAAAGTCTTCTTTTTCCCAAGCTTGTGCGCCTTTGTTCAGCTCGTATTGTGCTAACATGGCGCTCAGGATGTTCAAGTTTTCCTCGTGCTCATTCTCGGTGTCCAAGCTGCTAGCTTTCTCCCGGCCTTCGAGTGCAAGCTTATAGCTGTCTTCAGCTGTTTCTGTGCTGTCCACTAATGCTAAATCCGTGTATATCAAAGCATAATAAACCCAGGTTTCCGCTACGTCTTTT
>CAZXSL010000145.1:0-617 GCA_964643235.1 uncultured Sphingobacteriaceae bacterium
GGCTTTTTGAATCGAAGCGCTGAAATTTCCCTGTTTTTTACCGAATAAGACTCATAGAACCACACTTCCCCAATTTGAATGCAGAGAAAAGCGACGAGGTCGCATCCGCTGTCGTGCCGATATATTCATGAACTGCGTCATTTCCTTGTTTTCGAAGTATCGTAAAATGGTCAATAACGTTGCTAGGCAATATGCCTTGATTGCGGAGTATGTAAACGAGGTTTTGAAATTTGGAGTCTTCTGGCAATCCCATGCCATAGGTTTCAAAAATCTGCTTGGCCATGTATTCGCCATACTGCCTCAATTTAAACAGTGAGGTAGCAGGGTCTTGGTAAAGGTTGTACTCAGCTGCCTGAGCCAAATTGTAAAGCAATGGATATTCGTCTTCTAAAAACTGGAAATTGGATGGGGCCATGTTCGTTACTGGATTGATCTATTCAGTTGCAACCAAATATACTGAAAATGGTGCGATTAGATATGCCCATTTTATTAGGTTACTTGCATCTAGGTTTGGATAGTATACATTCGTAAAATCTATGGTTCGGTTTACGAGACTAAGATGCTGATTTTTTGTCTGATAATAAAATAGGTGCAGGAATTATTTATCATCAACGTGT
>CAZXSL010000145.1:627-8679 GCA_964643235.1 uncultured Sphingobacteriaceae bacterium
TATTTAATTGGTATTACAACGGTAAAGATAAGGTAGCTGAGCCGGTGAAAAATACGGGAATCCGGATGATGAGGGAAATAAGGGTGAGGGGGTGTTTTGTAGTTGTGATTTAGGGGTATAAAGAAGCCCCGACACGGGGAGTATCGGGGCGTTCAACCTAACCAATTATAAACCTAAATTATGAAAATACGCTTTAAAAGCTACCAATATAACGCCTATCGCTCTAGTTTTGTTGTAGTGCAGGCGTTAAGAGAGTTTAAATGGGAGAGTTGCAGATAAGCTGGGGGTTAAGCCATACTCGTGTATATACTCCTTCCGCGAGATTATTTTTCCAATCGAATTCGATGTTGGTAAAACAATCGCGAATCCTGATGTGTCCCCTCGTACAGCATGTCATATTGATGTTTCGCACCTCGCTTCCCGTGTTTCTTTTGCTGCCCCGGAGCGAACGGCTTGGCAGATTTAGTGCCAAAAATTTTCTTTGCTTTGCCCGGCGGCAATCCCTTACTTTTTGCCCCATGTGAATGGGTAACACAGGACGACAGTGAGGCCACACCACAGGCAAAAGCCAGGTACAAACAGTAATTCCTTATATATCTAACCATAATCTATTAAATGCAAATACCGAGCCACTAATGAAGAGGTTTACAAATTCACAATTGCACCGCAAGTATGTCCGTGGCATTTTGATCTGCTTTGTGATGACTCCTAAACGATGGATCGAAAGTACCGGTGCCATCGGTATCATTTCAAAACCAGTCCGATATGGAGCAGCTTGTTCAGCAATGTCCACCGGACCGTTCGCTACGATGAGATCCTCGTTTACCCTATTCGCAAACCGTTTTTCACGGATTTATCTGTCGTCAGCAGCGTCACTTCGTCACCATCTACTGCGCCTAACACCAGGCATTCGCTCTGCATATTGGCAATTTGTTTTGGTGGGAAATTGACGACCGCGACGACTTGTTTCCCGATAATCTCATCCGGCAAATAAAGCTTGGTGATCTGGGCGGAGGTTTTCCGTATACCGAAATCTCCGAAGTCAATCTTGAGTTTGTAGGCAGGATTTTTAGCTTCTTTAAATACTTCCGCACTAATTATCGTCCCCGTTCTCATTTCAATTTTTGAAAAATCGTTCCAATTTATCAATTCGTTAGTGTGTTCCATTGTCTTTTTTTGAACCAAAAGTTGTGCTGACGAAACTAATTGATTTTCTATGATTCCGAAATTATTTAATAAAAATGCTTAGCGTGATTATAGGTTTACCATGAATCCTTCAATTGATTTCAATAAAATTAGCCACGGATCGAAAAACTCGCTATATTTATCGGCTTAAACCGATTTACTATGGCATACAAGTCTAAAGAAGCGATATTCTCAGAGGTAGAGGCGACACTTACCGAGCAGGGGTTCCGTGTAGAGCAACAGGACCAGACCCGTCCGTGGGGTGGTTTCTTTGTGATCGACGAGAGCCAAGCCCAGGCCTTTGCTAACACGTATTTTAACGGAATCGATGTCCGGGAGCTCCAGATATCGGGCAAGCTCAGCCCCAAGATTCTGGTTGTAGCACCTGGCAAGCGCCTTTCCTGGCAATACCACCACCGGCGTGCCGAAATTTGGCAAGTGGTAAGCGGGGTGGTTGGCGTCGTGACGAGCGACACCGACGAGGAGCATGCCTTGCAAATGCTAAACCCTGGCGACGTAATCCGCCTGCACCAAGGCGAACGCCATCGGCTTATTGGTCTGGACGGATGGGGTGTTCTGGCAGAAATATGGCAGCATACCGATGCGGACAACCCCTCTGACGAGGACGACATCGTACGCGTACAGGATGATTTTGGCCGATAAGGCTATCGTTAAACTTGGGGTGGGACCGCAGTTCCACCCGCTAATTATGCCCGACTGGCTCCTCAACTAAAGAAGTAACGGTAAACGGATGATTTACAGCGGCATGCGCAGCCTGCCGAGCTACCTCCGCTTCGGCAGGCGACACCTTTTCAGGCCGGTATTTGTCTACCGGAGCCTGCTCGCCAAACAAGGCTTCAAACCACGTGCAAGCAGCTATAAAACGGCCGATATGTAAATCAAGGTGGTAGCCATCTCGCGTCAGGTTGTCGCCGATAAAGCTCGTCCGGGCATTCTGGATTGCCGTGCCGGCTGGCACCAACAGATCGATGGGTACCCACTCAGTGGCTTGCTTGGAGGCATCCATAATCGCTTGGTACATCGTCAGCTGATCGCGATCATAATGCGCAAAACCGTCGTGGGTGGAATTGGCTGCATACGCCCAAGTCTGGTGCCAGATGACGCTCGCCCGACCATCCGTAGCTCCTTTGAGGTAACCAAATAAACCCGCCAGCGGCTTTTCGTAAAACTCAAACCGGCCAGATAGCGGGCTGGCTTGCTGCACGGATATGTAATCCCAAGGCTCATCTGCCAAGGCTGTGCGTATACTTACATTTTCCTCCGAATATTTTTCCCCGTCCACTTCGGTTTTGCGGTAGCGATAAGCCGCTTTGTCTCCCAGTACATTATCCCAATGGAGCGACAGTGGCGCCCCACCGATATACAGGTTGCCGACGACCATTTCCTTGCCTGCGGCTACGCCCAACTCATGCAGGTACTGCTCGATGGCATCTTCGGAAAAGCTGTTCCCAATAGCTAACACCCGGACAACTCCATCGGCAGACTGCCCGAATGCCCAGGAAACCGAAGCGATAAATAAGACAATTGATAAGAGGAAGTTGCGTAGGTACGTCATAATCTGTAATTTTAGTGAAGCCAATATCTCGATAGCCCAAAGATAGGATTTTGACCGGAATCAAGTGGGATAGTCGACATACATTCTTATCTTTGGTCTTCAATTCTGGAATCTCCAATATCATGGCTGAAGAACTTATCCTAGCGACAGGAACAAAACAGGAACAATACGAAGCGCTGCTTCCGCAGATACGCGCGCTCATCGAGGACGAACCGGACGCGATAGCCAACATGGCTAACGTGGCAGCGGTACTGAAAACGCAGTTTGATTTTTTCTGGGTAGGGTTTTATATCGTGCGGGACAACGAACTGGTGCTAGGCCCATTCCAAGGGCCGATTGCCTGCACCCGCATTGCGAAAGGCAAAGGTGTGTGCGGCACGGCTTGGGCTACGGCTGAGACGGTCGTGGTGCCTGATGTCGACGCCTTTCCCGGACATATCGCTTGCAGCTCGTTATCCAAATCGGAAATCGTCGTCCCGGTGCTGCAAGACGGTATCGTAACTGCCGTATTGGATGTGGATAGCGCACATCTCAATAGTTTTGACGAGGTTGACGCCCAGTTTTTGAAAGCAATCGTGGACTTACTTTAAATAACTTAATCCATCGGGGTATCCCGATGAAGACACGCAACCCACATCCATTTCCCTTTAGCCCATGGACAGAAGAACCTTTATCACCAGTAGTTCCCTAGCCGCTATGGCGGTCAGCCGTTTCCCTTCATCGGAAAACAAATCGGCACCTATTGATCGCAATTTTTCGTTGACGGGCACCCGGTTTCGATACACGGTACACGGCATTACTGGTCCCAGTAACATTCTTTTCATTTCGGACACCCACCTATGGCGTACGGATGAGCGTGAGGCACCGTACAGGCAATACAGTGATCGGATGGCTCGCGCGTACAACCAGACGCAGCACTTCGTGACCAAAACCGCCACCCACCCTGAGGAGGCGTTTGAGGCAAGCTTGGCCTATGGCCTTGAACAACAGGTTGACTTAGTTATCTTAGGTGGTGATATCTTCAGTTTTCCGTCGGAAGCAGCCATTGAATGGGCTTTGGCCCGACTGGAGGCTTCGGGTTTGCCCTACATCTATACGACAGGCAACCACGATTGGCACTATGAAGGGATGGCAGGTCCGGTAGCTAACCTGCGGGCTGAGTGGTCATCCAAACGTCTACGCCCGCTCTACCAGGGTGGTAATCCTTTGATGGGGCATCGCGACATCCGAGGTGTCCGGTTTATCGTCCTCGATAATTCCACCTTTGAAATCACGGAGGAACAACTCGATTATTTTCGCACACATACCCAATCGGGCATGCCTTGTTTCCTGGCCGTCCATATCCCACTTTATGTTCCGGGTCGGGCGACAGACGACTTCGGCTGTGGCCACCCCGAATGGGGAGCAGCCACCGACCGCAACTACGAAATCGAACGCCGGGAGCGCTGGCCTGAGAGTGGACATACGCCCACTACGATGGCGTTTCACAAAACTGTGTTTGACACGCCTAATTTACTGGGTATCCTAGCCGGACATACGCACACGGCGTCCATCGATTTGTATCGGGGCATCCCCCAAGTGGTAAGCGCTCCCAACGCTACAGGCGGGTTCGTACACTTAGAGGTGGTTTAGGATACGGCCTTAGGCTCCTTATTTGAATGACAGCAAGCAACATGCTGCTCCGGTTTGCTACTCGATCATACCTTGAGGAATATCCTCCGTTTGTGGAGCAGGTACAATATCCCAAATATGATACTGACGCTGCAAAGCGTCACAAAGGGCTGGTAAAAAGACCCCAAGTATTGCTCAAACCCGAAAAACAGGGACTGGATGACGGACCGAAAATCCACTATCGAAAAAATCATATAGGCCAAAATGGAATTCATGCCGTATATTTTTAGCCAATGGAGTCCGCCTCCTTTCCCTAAGTGGTCGATAACGTAATAGAACAAGGCCATCAACAGAAAACACAAACCGCTGCTAAAAAGCGTCATGGAACTTGTCCATATTTTTTTAACGATGGGCATCTGTATCGACCACAGCAGCCCGCACAAGATCAGGGCAACTCCTACCCCGGCCAACCATGTTACTTTTGCCACACCTTTGATGGAGGCACTTTTTAAAATATGCCCGGCAAACACGCCTGACATAACCGTGGCACCAAATGTAAGCGTGCTTAAAATCCAAGTATAGCGGTAGGTACGGAAATCGATCCCTTGCTCGGTCACGATTGCTCCATCGCGGAAGCGCCCCAGCACCACCCGGTCGACATATTCCGCCAAGTTGCCGTCGGGGCTGTAATCTCCCTTGCCGTAACCGCCGACACCAATAAATGTCATGATGGCCCAATAAGCCAATAAAAGCACGAACGTGACGATTAGCTGTCCGCGAATGGAGAAATGAATCAGCAAAACGGCAGAGATAAGGTATCCGGCAGCAATTGCTTGCAAAGTATTGGAATAGAAGTAGATTTTACTGGGGTCTAGTGCCATGAGGTTGCCCTGGCACATCATCCCAAAAACCCACAATAGCAACACCCGCTTAAGTATCCTTCCGTACAGCTTGGCTCGGCTTCCGTCACCCAGGTATTTCTTGAAGGCAAAAGGCATGGACACCCCCGCCATAAACATGAACAGGGGCATGATTAAATCCCAAAAAACAAAACCTTCCCAGCTCACATGCCTAAACTGCACCATCACGGTATTGAGTACATCGTTATCCATGGCCCTAGCCAAGGATGACAAAACAGGCTGGAAAAATACCAGGCAAAATAAATCGAATCCCCTTAGGATATCTAATGATGCCAATCGGCCTTGGCTCTGACTCGTCATTTCGGTTATTTTTTAGGTAAGTGTAAGTTCACGACATCATGCATCGTATATAGCCGGGTTGAGTCCCCTTCGCCAACGATGATCGGACTTGACTCGTTGTTTTCTACCAACGGGTTGCCCGAATACTTTTCCCAATGGATCAAATCGTCTGAAACGGCCACGTTTGAGCTCCAAAGAACCGGGCTACCTCCCCCACCCGTATTCCAATCGGGGTTGGAACTGGCGTGATAATACATATAGTACCGGCCGTCGATTTCCAGGATTTGGTTAGCCGCTACCGCGCCTTTATCGTACGCTTCCGGACCGGGCGACAAGACCGGGGCGTCTTGTATGTTGTTCCAAATTAGCTTATCAACGGAGGTAGCCACCCATATTGCAGAATCTACCCGCTCATAAAACAAATGCCAAATATCGTCTTTAATAAATATGGTAGGCGTACCGTATGGAGCAGGTATGGGTTCGCCATGGGTCGTATAAATCTGCAAATCTCCAAGTGCCTCCCAATGGATGCCGTCGGGCGACTTCAATAGATGGGCTCGGTCGTCCGTACCTTCGGCAAACATGTAGTACACTCCTTCATGTTTCATGACAAAGACATCTTCTGTCCATTTGTCCGTGTAAATGGGGTTGTTTGCGTACCGTTCCCAGCGTATCCCATCCTCGGAAGTGGCATACCCCAAGAATTTAAGGTCGGAACTATCCGGATTATACCCGGTATACCACATTTTATAAAGCCCGTCTTCCAACAGTATGAAACCCCGCTCGCGAATATTTTTATCCCAAGTGGCGGAGTCCGTTCCGGAGAAAAGAGCTTTTTCGCCATATTCCCGAAAATCCACGGCTATCGGGGCAAACCCTGGATCGGAGTCAGCGGGTTCGTTTTGCTGGCAGCCAAAAAAAACCAAGGACAAGGTAACAAGCAGGTAAAAAGGTGTATAATTCATGTTATTATCGGTTTATATATCCATTATAATTTTGAGGTGTACGCAAACACGCTTATCCACACAACTCACTACCCTCCGGATAGTGCAGTTGTTTTCATTGGCCAATATGTGTTAAGAAAAATCTTGGTTTACACATGGGTTGACAGACAAATGTAATAATTTTCGCCAATTTAGAAAATAGGGTATTAATCCGGCTGCCGCATTAATTTGTCGTTCTTTGCCATATTGAGCGCAGCGAAGCCCGCCCGCAGTCGGGAGGCTTAGCAATCCGACGCCTACACCAATTAAAACCGGATAAATCCTTCGATCTGCTCGTTTGTAAACCGGACAGTATCCTCTTTGAAGAGATTGCCCTGCTCGTCGAGTTCTTGCCGAATATAGGGGATATGGATACGCAGCGGCAGGACGTTCAACCGGATGTAGTGGCACACACCCGTAAAATGATCGACACCACGGATATTTCCATACTTGCCGGTGGAGTGACCTACCAGTGCAGCTTTTTTCTCAAAAAAACTATCGGGAAACTGGCAGGCATCCACAAAGGTCTTTAAAATACCGGGGAAGCTGCCGTTATATTCAGGAATGATGAAAATGAATTTCTCCGTCATGCTGATTCGCTCCTGTATAGGCGTAAAGGCCTCGCTCCGCTTGCCATACATATCCGCTGTGATGAAGTTATCTGGCAAATCGCAAAGCGATAACACATCCGCCGACACATCCCTAGCGAGTAATTGATTTTGGTAATAATGGGCAAGTATCAGGGAGTTGCTGTTGGGGCGGTTTGTTCCGGCAATAATCGTAATCATATCCTGGGGTTTGTCAAAATCGAACACGCAAAAAGCACAAAGCTAGACTAGCATCCCACTTAAATTTGCTATCTTAGCAGCGTGTGCAGATCTCGTGTAAAAGCGTGCTAAAATAGGTATTTATCCCTATTTTATGAAACGGACGGGGCAATCTTCGCCTACGACACGACGTTTTAAAGAAGATTATAACAGACAAATGATATCCCTAGCACAATGCAACAGGATGACTGGATACAACGAGAGACGATTTTTCAAAATAGCTAATGGGTAAGATAATAGCAATAGCCAACCAAAAGGGAGGTGTTGGCAAAACGACGACCTCAATCAATCTGGCGGCAAGCTTGGCCGTGTTGGAGTACCGCACGCTGCTAGTCGATGCGGATCCTCAAGCCAATTCCACGTCGGGAATCGGGTTTGACCCGCGCACCATCAAATCGAGCATCTACGAATGCCTAATCAACGGGTTGGATGCCCGGGATGCCATACAACAAACCGAGACACCGAATCTCGACCTGTTGCCGGCACATATCGATCTGGTTGGTGCTGAAATCGAGATGATTAACCTGCATGAGCGTGAGTTTAAAATGCGTGGTGTGCTGGATCAGGTGAAGGATGATTACGACTTCATCATCATTGACTGCTCGCCATCACTCGGACTGATTACCATCAATGCGTTGACGGCATCCGATTCGGTCATCATTCCGGTACAA
>CAZXSL010000146.1:0-8675 GCA_964643235.1 uncultured Sphingobacteriaceae bacterium
GTGGATAAACGGCGTGCGTTTAAAGCAAGCCTTCCGCCTCTACCCGATCAACCTATTGGTTCTTAACTGATTTTCTCTTTGTCCATAGACCGTTGCTAGGGGGATTTGGAATTATGCCAATAATTCTGTATTATCTACCTGTGCAATCCTGTACGATAGCCCATCACGGGATGGCTGGACGTCAGTCGATCTAACTAAAATTGCATTTTTCAGCATTGGTAAACTCATCTCTAAAAGGGGTGGTGTCTGCCTATTTATTTATTCATTCATAAAATTTAAACAGTAATCTATGGGTATATCCGTTATCATTCCGGTGTATAATGCCGAAGCGTTTGTCAAGGATGCGGTTGAGTCCGCCCTGCGTATTAAAGAAGTCCGTCAAATCATTCTCATTGAAGATTGTTCACCCGATAATTGCTTGGCTATATGTCAAGATTTAGAGCAGCAATATTCAGGTATCGTTGAGCTCCACACTCATCCTGGTCGCGAGCAGAGAGGAGCGGGTGCCAGTCGTAATCTGGGGATTGAAAAGGTACGTGAGCAGTTTGTTGCATTTTTGGACGCAGATGACTATTATTTGCCTCACCGGTTTGTTTACCCATTGGAGATTTTGTCGCAACGTCCTGAAATCGATTATGTTGTCAGTCCATCTCAATTGGAGGAGGATTACAAAAACCGGACGGAACAATACACCATGATGGGCGAAGAGGCCAATAATGCCTCGAGCTACTTATTTCCGGCACTATTGACCGAACGGTACGGTTATTTCGATACCAATAGTATCATCATCCGAAGTGAGTCACTTAAGCGCCTGTCTAAATTTTTTAATTCGCACTTGGCTCTGCATCAAGATTCAGAACTTTGGTTGCGAATTGCTTATAAGCTACGTGGATACGCAGAAAACCTTACCTTGCCAGGGTCTATAGTGAGGAGGCACAGTAAAAATCGGGTTACTCATACGAATGCCGATTCCCTTTCCCAATATTGGGATGTGGTTTCTGCTGAATTCCAGCGTTTTGTATTGCCAGGCAAACTCAGCCGATTTATACATCTCCGTAAAAAGCATTATCGGTACCTGAAAGAAAAATCAATTCTATCCTATTGGTATTTGCTGTACATGAAGTTCTACGATTCGGTAGTCCTTTCCCGCATGAACCAGTGGAATACCTTATTAGAAAACCGCTATACCCTGCCTGAAATGGCACCTGCTATGGACGAGCATAATCCAATCATCCCGTCGTGATGCTTAGTATCGTCGTATCAACATTGGAAAAGGGGATAGAACAGATGGAAAAGACGGTCGCATTCCGACATCCTGCTGTTCGCTATCTGATTGTCCATCAAACACGTTTAAATCTTGGGGTGCCCGAGTATCTTCAGCAAAGGCCGGATATCAAGGTCGTCCAATCCACTACTCGGGGTTTAGCGGCTAGTCGGAATATTGGTTTGTCTCATTGCCAAACGCAGTATGCATTAATAGCGGATGATGATGTCGAGTTTTTGGCATCTGGCATCATCGAAATGTTGGGGATTATACGGAAAGAACGACCTGATTTCGCTTTGTTCCGTATTCGGACACCTGACGGGCAGCCTGAATATAAAGACTATCCTGACAAAACCTATCGGGTAAAACGCTTGCAACACTGGGTTTCTTCCATTGAAATCGTCATCAACGTTGAGCGGTTGAAGGGGGAAGGGATACGTTTCGACGAGCGTTTCGGGTTGGGGACCATATTGGATCGTGGAGAGGAAGAGATATTTGTGTCAGACTTGATTCAATCGGGGTTGGTGGGGTACTATTACCCCATCCCAATTGTGATGCATCCCTACGAGAGCTCTGGAAAAATCCCTCGGAGTGAAAAGCAAAGGCATTTTTTCCAAGGGGCTTATGATACTCGACTGGGAGTTTCGTCGGTACTACATGCTTCCTGGTTTGATTACTTACGCCATCCCGATCGCATCCTGCCATCGATATACTATTATCGGGGTAAGAAGTATATCGAACGAACTTCCAGATCAGTTATTTAGTTATTTTCCTCGCTAAACAGTGGGAAAATGTTACTCGGTACATGGGCTTCCTGTATGTAGCGAAGTAATTGGTTGACTACGTCGGGGTTTGTGTTTGCCAAATTGTTTTGCTCGGACGGGTCGTTCTTCAAGTCATACAACTCCATGGTTGTTTTTTCGGGGTGCCTTACCCGTAGTTTGACCAATTTCCAGTCGCCGGCGCGCACGGCCTGCCGCCCACCGGCTTCATGGAACTCCCAGTATAGGTACTCGTGTTGGGGTTGCTGACCGACTTGGAGTAGGGTAGCTAAAAATGAAAGTCCGTCGGTGTTTTCAGGGACGGTTGTGGAGGCCAATTCGGCAAAGGTAGGCAGTAGGTCCCAAAAAGCGGCCGTATGGTCTGATGTTGAACCAGCTTGAATGGTGCCAGGCCAGCTGGCGATGAGTGGCACACGGATTCCCCCTTCATATAGCTCCCGTTTGTAGCCACGGAACGGTCCTGAGCTTTGGAAGAAGTCGGGATCGGCTCCACCTTCACGGTGGGCTCCATTATCGCTGGTAAATAGGATAATCGTGTTTTCTGATAGTCCGAGCTCCTCGATTTTGGCTACGATTTCGCCTACGTAGTGGTCGAGGCGACTGACCATAGCTGCATGTGTGGCACGCGGTTTGGCTACCGAGGCATATCCGGGTATACTGGCATTGGGGCCGTAATCGTCGCCCTGATGCGGAGTTTCCTCAAATAAGTTTTCGTATTGTTGGTAAAATTCGTCATTAGGTATAACCAATTCAGCATGAGGCAAAATCGTAGGGACAAATAGAAAAAATGGTTCGTTTTGGTGATCTTCAATGAATTTTAGCGTTTGTTCCTGAATACGTTCCGGTGCATAATGCACTTTCTGGTTGAGATCGTTGCCTTCCAAAATGATTTTTTGGTCGTTATGCCACAGGTGGGTAGGGTAGTAACGATGTGATTGGCGCTGGCAGTTAAAACCAAAGAATGTGTCAAAGCCCTTTCGATTGGGGTCGCCGCTTGTTCCCACCATGCCCAAGCCCCATTTGCCGAATGCTCCGGTGGCGTAGCCCGCTTGCTGCAGTATCATGGCGAGGGTCTGAACCGAATCTGCTAAAGGCTCTTGTCCTTCGGGCTGGATTTCCTTGTTGCCTCGGATATAAGTATGGCCGGTATGTTGGCCAGTCATCAGTGATGAACGCGAGGGAGCGCATACGGTCGTACCCGCATAGAAGTTGGTAAATATCATCCCGTTTTCGGCTAGGCGGTCGATATGGGGAGTATTAATGTACCGTTGGCCGTATGCTCCTATGTCGCCGATACCTAAGTCATCGGCCATTATCAAGACGATGTTGGGTGGTTTGGTGCTAGGCGGTTGAGGTGTGTTACATCCTTGCAATCCGATGAATATGCAGGATAAAAACAAGATGTATATTCTTTTCATGTCAAGTAGCTTGCCAATTTCCAAAAGATAGGTCGTTGTGAACGTGTTTTTCCCCAAACACTAGTGACAAAACTAATGAAAAGGATTTGAATATATTCTTTAAAACCTTCGAGTAACAGCCGGGACCGGTATGTGCTGGAGTAACATCTCGGACGAAATGCATTAATTCCTGTGGTTTGCAATTTGCCGTTTGCTGGATTGCTTGGAATGTTGAGCTCGGCTATGTTCGAAATTGAATAGCGGAAATCCACTGCCCTTTCAGGTTATCTGGCAAAAATCCTTACTTTTATTATTCTATTACATCACGAACAATACCCGATGCGATAAAACAAAAAAGATGAACTGGTTACTACTTAAAAAGTTTAGAACAAAAGCAGGGCTTTTTGCTTTGGTAGTGCTTATGCTGTTTTCCTGTGCCAATCCGCCAAAACCCTTTAATCTGGTCTTACTGCCGGATACCCAGGTTTATTCCCATTCCTATCCGGAAATATTCCGTGCGCAAACGGAGTGGATTGTACAACATGCCGATAGCATTGCTTTCGTGCTACATCAAGGGGATATCACAGACTATAATTCAGAGGAAGAATGGCGGAATGCCTCTGCTGCTTTATCCTTGATGGATGGCAAAGTTCCCTATACGTTCGTGCCAGGGAATCACGACTTGGGCCCCCAAGGTAGTGCCAGCGACCGCAATTCGGAGCTGTTCAACCAATACCTGCCTTATGTCAAATACCAACGGCTGCCGCACTTTGGCGGAGCATTTGAGGAGGGGAAAATGGAAAACACGTACCACACGTTTACCGCTGGGGGATTGGGTTGGCTAATTCTGTCGCTCGAGTTTGGTACGCGCGAAAAGGTTTTGCGTTGGGCTTCGGAAGTTATCGCGGCACATCCAAGGCATAAGGTAATTATCAATACCCATGATTATATGTACTCCGATAACACGCGTATGAATATGGAAAGTGGCCATTCCTGGGTGCCTCAACACTACGGAGTGGGGGAGGATACGGGCGATGAAGCTGTTCATGATGGGGAAATGATATGGGATAAACTGGTTAGCCAATACCCTAATGTACTAATGGTATTCAGTGGCCATGTATTGCATGGTGGTACAGGGCAGCTTGTCAGTAAAGGGAAGCATGGAAATGCAGTATATCAAATGCTGGCCAATTACCAGTCGGGGGTTCAGGGTTCTGAAAATGGGGGCAATGGTTTCCTTCGCATCGTTACTGTCGATCCAACGGAGAAAACCATCGCCGTGAAAACCTATTCGCCATATACTGACGAATACAAAACTGAAGCCGATCAACAATTCATGTTTCGGGATGTCGAGTTTTAGCCGTCTCGATTGATGAGCACCGTGCTTGATTAAAACTTTTTTGCGCTTTAGTCCTTGACGACCTCTCGAAATAAATTCTGTATCTCGGTAGCGTCTTTGGGTTTTAGCTTACCGGCCAGTACGAGCCGAAGTTCCCGCCGTTGTAGGGCTCCCTCATATAGTTTTAGTTCTTCCTCGGTTTCGGGTTCCACTTTAGGTACCTCTATAGTCCGACCGTTTTGATCAATGGCCACGAAGGTATAGAATGCTTCGTTTGATCGTACCTTTGTTCCGGAGGGGATATTCTGTGCCCACACCACGAGTTGCACCTCTACTGAGGTGTTAAACCCACGCGTTACCTTGGCCTCAATACTAATGACGTCGCCTAGTTTTACCGGATGTCTAAACGATACGTTGTCTACGGAGGCCGTTACCACAATCCGGTTGCAGTGTTTTTGGGCAGATATCGCAGCCGCAATGTCCATCCAATGGAGTAGGCGCCCGCCCATTAGGTTATTGAGCGTATTGGTGTCGTTTGGGAGCACCAACTCATTCATGATAGTATAGGATTCCTTGGCTTTTTTTGTGCTCATTTCTTGCTTAGGAGAATAATGATTTTTGTTATCTGTTTTTTAACTGTTGATCGACTAGGGCCAGCCCTTCGGTAAAGCTTCGGGGTCGGTACCCCAAAATTTTTCGGGCTTTGTCTAATATAAAGCCGGTTCGTTTGGGGCGAGGGGCTGCTGTGGTAAACGTATCTGCACTTACCTCGTTAATGAGGGATTTATCTAGCTTCCAGAAATCAGCGACCGCTTCCACCAGTTCATTGATAGCCAGTAAATCTTTGCCGGATATGTGGAAAATGCCTTCAGCTTCATGGATGACTGCAAGTATACAAGCTTCGGCTAGGTCCTCGGCAAGGGTCGGCATACGCCACTGGTCGTTGACAATATTGAGTGGATTGCCTTTTTCCAAGGCTCCTTTTGCCCACAATACGATGTTGCTCCGGCTCATATCGGCAGTTACGCCATAGACGATGATGGTGCGTAAGACTGCCCATTTGCAGGAAGCCTGTTGCAGTACAATTTCTGAATCCAGTTTGCTTTTTCCATATAGGCTAAGTGGATTAGGCTTGTCTTCTTCCTTGTAGGGGCCATTCTCCCCGTCGAAAACAAAATCGGTCGATAAGTGGATGAGATGCACGTCGTACTCCTCACAGCTTTTAGCGAGTGTGCGGACGACTTCCACATTGAGTGCTTGGCACCCCTCCGGGTCGGTTTCGCAGGCGTCGACATTGGTCATGGCTGCTGTATGGATGATGCTATCGGGCCTATGGCGGGCAATGACTTCCCTAAGTTTGGCCGAGTCCA
Organism: uncultured Sphingobacteriaceae bacterium; assembly: GCA_964643235.1. Classification (GTDB taxonomy): domain Bacteria; phylum Bacteroidota; class Bacteroidia; order Sphingobacteriales; family Sphingobacteriaceae; genus CAYRGQ01. Next base: position 6,153 of record CAZXSL010000146.1, read on the forward strand.
ATAAGTCCAGGTCCTCGTAGGTGTAGCCCGTTTTCACGGGGTGCCGATTTGGTCCACGTGATGTGGCAACCAAGTCCACATTGCCATTGGTAAGTACGTGATCCGTTAGCTTCTGGCCCAGCAGCCCATTGCTACCGGTAACCAATATTTTCTTTTTTAGTGTTTGGGACATGCTTATTTGTATTGTTTATTGGGTGGGTGTGAATTGCAGTTTGGGTTCTTTCATCGCCCGTTTGATAACGTCGATGGCGATATCGATGATGTCCACCGTTGCCGGATAGTTGATCTTGTCCGGTGTGTCGCCAGGCCGGTGATATTCGGAGTGGCCACCGGTATGAAAAAACAATACGGGGATTCCCTTTCGGTAGAACGACGTTTGGTCGGAACCGCCGCTGCCGTCATGGCCATGATGTAAGGTGAGGCCTCGGGTGTCGATATCGTCGAAGATAGTCGGCCAGGCTGGACTGGTGCCATAGCCGATAATCGCCAGTTGTTGGTCGTAACGCCCAATCATGTCAAAATTGAGCATAAAGTGCATGTTTTCAAGTGGAATCGTTGGTTCGTCCACAAAATGGCGCGAACCGAGGAGCCCGAGTTCTTCTGCCGAGAAAGCAATGAACAGGATATTGTAGGGCTCGATTTCGTTGTTTCTACTAAAATATCGGGCAATTTCCAACAGCCCAGCTATGCCAGAAGCATTGTCATCGGCACCTTGGTGTATTTTGCCTTGGGGATTACTGTCAAGCGACCCACCTTGTGTACCTGTTCCCAAGTGGTCGTAATGGGCACCTACAACAATCGTGTGCTCCGCACCGTTGTCTAGCAACCCAATAACGTTGTGCGCATTGCGGATACTATCGTCGACCACGACACGGCGTACCCTAGCAACAAAGGGTTGGCGAAAACCATCCGTTCCTACAGGCTTCAGCTTGTGTTTTTTGAAGTGGCGAGTGATGTAGTGTGCAGCTTTGTCAAGCTCCTTACTGCCTGTGCCACGACCCTTCATCCTGTCGGATGCCAACTTGTGGATATGCTTGCTTACCAATTTTTCTTGCGTATACTGCGCAAATGCCATCGGGGGGTAGGTGAATGCGGCAGTCGTGAAAACTAAGCTTACACTCAGGATAAGTCTGATGATTTTTCTCATTTGCGAAATATTTTGGTCGGTATACAACGTCCGACGGAAGCCAAAGTTACTATAATTGTACCGAATACTCAGAGGATGAACAGCGCTTTCCTCGGTTTGTGTTTCGGCGGCGATGGCCCAAAACTACTTGAAAACACTCTAAAAGAAAATAAGTAGGTGTTACCGATGTCAAGATGTTTGAAACGAGTCGGAGAATTGATAATCCCCTGAAATGATAGGGAATGTCTGGGCTGTTGTACGTTTGAGCTTGAAAAAACGTTGTAAAAGTATACTATTCGGTAAAGTTCCTCATTTTCCGCTTGCTTGTTTGGTAGTAAATTATAACTTTGGGGTGCTTAAAAAAACAAAATAAAAATGCAAGAAAAATCTGACATAGGTGTCATCGGTATTGCCGTGATGGGCGAAAACCTGATTCTCAACATGGAAAGCAAAGGCTTCCACGTAACGGCGTACAACCGGACTGTCGACAAAGTAGAACGTTTTGTCAATGGCCGTGCAAAGGGTAAAAATATTTACGGGGCGATGTCCATCGAAGACTTCATCAAGTCCTTGAAACGTCCACGCAAAATCATGTTGATGGTTAAGGCAGGACAGCCTGTTGATGATTTCATCGAAACATTGATTCCACATTTGGAACCTGGCGATATCATCATTGACGGTGGCAATTCGCATTTTCCGGACACGGAACGTCGGACGGCGTACGTGGAAAGCAAAGGTCTGTTGTATGTCGGCACGGGCGTGTCTGGTGGTGAGGAGGGTGCGCTTTTGGGGCCATCCATTATGCCGGGCGGTTCCAAGGAGGCATGGCCAGCTGTGAAACCGATTTTTCAATCAATTGCGGCCAAAGTGGCGGATGGTACGCCTTGCTGTGATTGGGTGGGTGATGGCGGTGCCGGCCACTTCGTTAAAATGGTACACAACGGTATCGAATATGGTGATATGCAGTTGATTAACGAAACATATCACATCATGAAAGATGTGCTTGGGATGACCCCCGACGAGATGCACGAAGTTTTCAAAGAATGGAACGAAGGGGAGTTAGATAGTTACTTGGTCGAGATTACACGAGATATACTGGCTTTTAAGGACGAGGATGGTCAGCCTTTGGTTGATAAGATTCTGGATACAGCCGGCCAAAAAGGCACGGGTAAATGGACGGGTACGGTGGCTTTGGAGCTAGGCGTACCGTTGACCTTGATTGCTGAATCCGTGTTTGCACGCTGTTTGTCGGCGTTGAAAGACGAACGTGTAGCAGCTTCTAAAGTTCTTTCCGGGCCGACGCCAGCGTTTGAGGGCGATCGCAAAGCCTTCATCAACGACTTGCGCGATGCGTTATACGCAGCTAAAGTCATTTCCTACGCCCAGGGCTACCAAAT